>JAITFP010000028.1 GCA_031281275.1 Candidatus Fibrimonadaceae bacterium | reverse complement strand
ATGTTCTCATAGCACTCGTTGCTCAATTTAACCGAATATTTGCCAGGCGAAAGATTGTTTTCCCAAGAGGAAGACGGCTTGCCGTTTATGGTTAAATTCCATTGCTCGTTCTTGCCTATCCCATCCAAGTAAGCGGGCTTTATTTCCAATACGCCAAAATTGGATTTCAATTTTATGGAGATGCTCTGGTTGTTCTGCTTTATCAGCACCGTTGTGTCTGCCCTTTCGTACTGCTCCAACGCAGCTACTATGCGAACATTGCCGCCAGTCAGCTCTGCCTTGCAGGGCGTTTTGGGACAGCTCGTTACTGGCACACCGTCAAAGCTCATAAACGCGCCTTGGGGGTCGGTGCTTATACTAACTACGTAAAGTTTTTCTTCCTCTGCCTCATAAGAAGATGCTTTCTGCAAACCTCTTATGCCGCCTTCTACCGAAGGAGCAGAAGGTGCAGAGGGAGCGGATTTTGGTGCTGCCGAGACACCTGGCATTTTGCGAAACAGAGAAGGGGCGTTTTCGTTTATTATGGATAGCAAACCGAACACATCTTTGGCATTGCCCGTAAAGGAACCAACCAAATTGCCCCTTGCGCTATGATACAATTCCATGCTTATGGTCAAATTGCCGCCAAAACGCCCAAGCCTCGCCTGACCGATATACTCAGCGCTTATTTTCCTGCCTATCTCCGCCATGCAAGTCGCCTCTTTGCAAACCTTTCGGGCATTCTCCTTTGAACCCATCTTGTCTATTATGCTCTGCGTGGTCATAACAAAGTATTTATCTTCGGGCAGCGTATTCCCAGCTATCTCACGCAACCTATCGGTAAGATAGGTCAAATCCGTAAATTCAAGCGAAGGCTCGCCGTTATCCTCGGTGTTCAATATGGCAACACGCTTTTGCTCCTGCTGTCCATAGGCGGCAAGGGCGAGAAACAACAAAATGAAAAGCGGCAGAGAGGGAAAGATAGTACGCATATTCAGAGGCGTAATTTAGAAAAATCTTGGCAAAGCAAGGGCAACCGCAAGGGTTGCCCCTACGTCTATATTTACAATCGGGAAAATCCCAAAAATCGGGTGAATCGGGGTTCTGACGTTCAGACAATAAATTTAGCCTTTATTACGAGAATCCTAGTTATATTTTCGCCTGCTATCAAGAAGGCGTGGTGTTGTGAAGCATTTTCTATCTTCCCCCTTATGGCAAAAAAAGTACAAGATGCGTTAAAAGATTTGGTTTCGCTATGCAAAAGGCGTGGGATTATCTTCCCAGGCTCGGAAATTTACGATGGCTTGGCAAATACGTGGGATTATGGTCCTTATGGGGTTGAGTTAAAAAAGAATATCAAAGACTTGTGGTGGAAAAAATTTGTTTCCAGCCGCGAAGATATTGTGGGGCTTGATTCCTCCATTCTCTTGAACCCGCGTGTTTGGGTGGCAAGCGGTCACGTTGGCAGCTTTAGCGACCCCCTTGTTGATTGCAAGGTGTGCAAAGAACGCGCCCGTGCAGACCACCTGTTGGAAGATAAACTCGGTTCCGGCGCAGCCGCAGGCAAAAACTTTGCGGAAATTGCCGAAATGATGAAAACAAATGCCATTCAATGCCCAAAATGCGGCAGCAAAGACTGGACGGAGCCGCGTTCATTCAATTTGATGTTCAAAACAGAAATAGGCGTTGTGGAAGGAACAGGAAATCAGGTATATTTGCGCCCCGAAACAGCTCAGGGCATTTTCATAAACTTCAAAAACATAACCGATAACTGCCGGCAAAAAATCCCCTTTGGCGTTGGGCAAATAGGAAAATCCTTTAGAAACGAAATAACTCCGGGCAATTTCATTTTCCGCACAAGGGAATTTGAGCAAATGGAAATGGAATTTTTCTGCAAACCCGGTTCCGAGCAGGAATGGTATGAGTATTGGAAAACTTTTTGCATGGAATGGCTCACGGAAATAGGCATTCGCAAAGAAAAATTGAGAATGAGGGAACATTCAAAAGAAGAGCTTTCCCATTATTCCAACGGCACCAGCGATATAGAATACGAATTCCCCTTTGGTTGGGGCGAGTTGTGGGGCATAGCCAGCAGAACAAATTACGATTTAACTCAGCATCTTAATGAATCAAAAGTAGATTTGCGTTATCACGATAAAATCACAAACGAAAAATACATCCCATTCGTGGTTGAACCCGCCCTTGGCGTGGACAGATTGCTTTTAACCCTGCTCTGCGATGCCTACGATGTTGAAAAAACCGAAACAGGCGAAGACCGCACCGTATTCCATTTTCACCCAAGCATTGCACCCGTCAAAGCCGCCATTTTGCCGCTCTCAAAAGATGAAGGGCTCATGGCTGTTGCAGAGGAGCTATACAAAAAACTCCTAAAAAGATGGCCTGTGGAATACGATGAAACCCAGAGCATTGGCAAACGCTACCGCCGCCAAGACGAAATTGGAACCCCATATTGCATAACCATAGATTTTGGCACAATAGGCAAAGATGGGGAAGATAAAAAAGGTTTGGTTACCATTCGCGAGCGTGATTCTATGAAGCAGGATATTGTGAAAATAGAAGAGGTGGAAGGGTGGTTGTCAAACCATCTATCAACCCGCTTATAGAAACAGCATCTATACCTTTCTTAATAGACCAATTATCCTCTGACGGCGAAACTACAAATGTCCGTTCAGGGGAAATATCTTCTATTGCAAAAAAATTTCCTTTGGATAAAGTACTTGTAAAAGAAGCCTTGCATTCAACTGCAAAAATTTTTCCATTCAGCTTGACTACAAAATCCATTTCCGCTCCGCTGGAGCTTCTGTAATAAAAAATTTCCGCGTTTGGGAAATTGCCTTTTATGTTGGATAAAACAATTTGCTCCCATATAGCTCCAAAGGCAACATGCCCCAATAAATTTGAAAATCCCTTTATGCCTAGCAATGCCCCTGCTATGCCGGAATCGGATATATATACTTTGGGTGCTTTTACAAGCCTCTTGCCCAAATTTGATATATAAGGCAAAACTACATCCACCATATATGTGCCAGAAAGCAAGTCTATGTAATTTTTAACTGTTTGGTTGCTCACAGCCAGAGCATTTCCCAAATTTGAATAATTTACGGTTTGTCCATTCAAGTGAGCAAGCATTTGCCAAAGCCTTCTCATGGCAGATGGCGTGAAATTCGCCCATTGAAGCAAATCCCTTTCCAAAAAAGATGATATAAAATTTTCTCGCCACTCAAGCGAAATATCGGAATTTTTTGCAAGCAGGCTTCTTGGAAAACCTCCACTCTCAAAATAACGCTCAATAGTGCAAATCCCGTTCAGTTCGCTCCACAAAAAAGGGCTCAACTGCTTATATGCAATTCTCCCCGCCAAAGTTTCTGAGCTTTGCTTCAGCAAATCTCGCGATGCCGAGCCTAAAATCAAGAAACTGCCGTTTTTTCCCCATTCATCTGTTAAACTTCTTATGCAGGGAAAGAGTTCAGGACGTCTTTGAATTTCATCTATGCAAATTATTTTATCCTGTTGCGTGTTAAAGAACCATTCTGCATTCTCTGTTTTTTGCAAATCGGATGGTTTTTCCAAATCTAAAAAAATATAATCTTTGCCGCTTTCCTTTAAAAAATGCTTTGCCAAGGTTGATTTTCCGCACTGGCGAGGTCCAATCAAGGCGGTAATCGGAAAGCTTTTAAAAGTTTTCGCTAAAGAATTTTCCAGTAGGCGATGAATATACATAAGGAATAATATAGAAAATTAACATTGCAAATTTCAAAATAAAATTGAAATTTGCAATGTTACATCACCATAGCCCTAATTCGTGAATCCTCGTTATTCCTTATTTCATTGTAATACATAGTATCACTCAATTTTTTATCTATTAAAAAGGATATTTTGCTGTTGAGGTCGCGGGCTACAAGCAAATCGCTTACAACCATCAATATGGTGGTTTTGTAGAGTTCTCTCAGATTGTTTACAAGGGATAAAAGATTGTTGCGGCTGTTTTTGTCTAAGCCGGCTGTTGGCTCGTCTAAAAGGAGAATGTTTGCATCCATAGCCCAAGCACGGGCAATGGCAACTCGCTTTCGCATTCCAAGGGAAAGTGAATAAGGATATTCGTCTGCAAAACTCCTTGCAAGCATCAGCAAAAGAGCACGGTCCACTTTTTGGTTTATTTCTTCTTCTGTTCCTATTTTATTATAGCGAAGCGGAACGGCTATATTGTCCCTTACCGTTAAATCGGAAAGCAAGGCGTTGTTTTGAAACACAAAGCCAAGACCTTTCTGTGCCATTGAAAGAGCTGTCCATTCATTTGGCTTAATAGGTTCATCAAAAAGCGTTATTTCCCCTGATGAGGCTTTTTCTAGCCCCGCAATCACCCGCAAAAGAGTGCTTTTGCCTTCACCAGATTTTCCCGATATGCAAAGTATATCCCCTTTTTCAAGGGTAAGATTTACATTTTTAAGAATTTCAAGCGGCTTGGGCGAAAGTATGGCTTTGGTAAAACCGGTAGTGCTAAATGTTTTGTTTAAAATATTTGAAATGGATTTATTTGAAATTTTTGGTAATTCCGAAGATGCCAGCACCGTATGGCTAAACGATAGTCTTTTTATAGATATGCTTTCCATTTATCTTCTCTTCTTTTTAATGGGTCTGGGTTGCCTGCGATGAACTTCCATAACCAAGTCTCGCATTTCTCTCAAAAGTTCTTCTGACAGTTCATAAGATTCTGGTGTTGCTGCTTCCAAGGCATCCCACAAATACCCGTAAATTATAAACAGGCTTTGAGCTTCTTCGTATTGTATATCCAAGCTGGATTGCAAATATGCAACTATATTTTGAGCTTGATCTCGCTTTTCTAAATCTCCAGTTTTAATTGAGTGCATAAGGAGTATGGCTTTTTCCAATAGCATTTGATGGGATTTGAGCTTGCCAGCTGTGTACGCAGCCCCAAAAGCATATAAACGAACTGCTTCTTTTTTCTCCCAATGTTGCTCAGAACCTTCCATATCCACTAGCCATTTGCTAGTTAGTTACCTAGCAAAGCCAACATGGAATTCCTTGAAATATCTTGGAAATTGCGCTGCGCCAGTACTGCACTTTGGTTTAAAACCTCGTCTCTTGCTTTATCCATAGCAGCTTTGGCAAAATCCAAATCTTCTATGCCAGAAAGAGCCGAAGTAGTGTTGATATTCATGTTTTCGTTGTTGTTGGAGGCATATTCCAAGCGATTATATTGAGTGCCAAAATTAACCCTTGTGCTTATAACGGTTTCGTTGGCTTTGTTTATGCCATCCATAGCGGCGGCAGCACCATCTCTGGTGGCTATGCTCATATCCATAATACCAAGGGCACTTATGCTGAGGTCAGATTTTGCAACATCTATTTGGTTTGGACCCCCAGCATTTGGACCAACCTGAAATTTGCCAGTGCCATCGCTTAAAGGGCTTTGCCCAGAGAGCAAATCTTGGGTGTTGAACTGAGTGCTTTTTGTATGCCTGTCTATTTCTTGCTTTAATTGCTGGAATTCCATATCAAGGGCACCGCGCTCGTTGTCGCTTAAAGTATCGTTTGAGGCTTGGACGCTCAATTCACGCATGCGGTTAAGCATATCGGAAATGCCCTGTGTTGCGCCCTCGCCTATATTCATGGCACTTTGGGCATCGCCTATGTTTATGCGGTCTGCCTTGTAGCCTCTGGACATAGATTCCAGAAGTTTGGCAACAGCAAGCCCTGCCGCATTGTCTTGCGCCCGGTTAATCTCTTTGCCGGTGCCCATCTTCTCATGCGTTTTGAAAAGGCTTTTTTGCCTTTCGCTCATCTGGTGGACTAAACTTAGCCCAGTGGCTTTGTCAATTTGCATTGCCATAAAAACCTCTCTTTTTAAGCCTTGGTGTCAACTTCCTTAACGCCCTTTACATCTTCCATTTTCTTTTCATCTTCGGCTTTTTTGCTCCGTGCTTCATCGTTTTTTTGAGCCGCCGCCGCCTTCTCAGAGGCTTTTTCCTCAGAATCTACCTTTTCTTTTTTTGCTAGCTCTGTATTTGTACGTACTGGAGCAGTAGCAGTATTTGAACCACCTGAAACTGGTGCTATAGCCATAAAAACACTCCTTTTGCAGCTTTATTTTGCCACAACTTAGAATAATATAGAATTATCCTAATTCGTATATCGGCGTAAAAATACTAAAACTTTAGCGATTTTTAGAAAAATATTCTATATTTATTAAAAATGGAGGTTTTTATGAAATTTTTTCCTTTTGCGGCATTGCTAGCAATATCTGCTGCTTTTTTATCCTGTGATGGCACTACCGAGGTTGGCGATCCTATGTGCAAAATGGTAGCCAAAGGCAATGAAATCCCGGACAATATTAAAAAGCTTGATGCCTACAAGAATCTTGACCCAAGTTGCAAAACCGAGCAGAAAAAATTGGTTGTTTTTCATGACTTTTCTACCAAAGATATTAACTGGGACTATGTTTACAGCCATTTGCCAGGTTATGTGTCCGGTTCGGGGCAGGTATCCGAATCTGCGAGGAATAGCCAAGGTGTGGCTTATTACATTGTAAATGA
Source organism: Candidatus Fibrimonadaceae bacterium (assembly GCA_031281275.1). Lineage (GTDB taxonomy): Bacteria > Fibrobacterota > Fibrobacteria > Fibrobacterales > Fibrobacteraceae > Fibrimonas. The sequence continues at coordinate 8,252 of JAITFP010000028.1, read as the reverse complement.
CATAGAAATGACCCAAGCCGAATACGATGTTTATAAAGCAGAAGTTGAGAGAAAAAAGGCGGAGGAGTTGAGCAAAAGCGAAAATGATTTAGATATTCCGTGTGTTATTGAAGGCACCTTAGCAATGCTTACAGATAAAGAAATCACAGATTTAAAGAAAAAATATGATGGTTTAACCATTTCAGACTATGAGGAGGCTTTTCCAGATAGCGGCAGCGAAACTGGCAAGGGTGGCGCAGGCTGCGGTGGGAAGTAAAATTAGTCTTTCAAGCAACGAACACTTAGCAAAAAATTCTTATCAAAATCGTCGAAGTCGAATTCGCCAGAGAATATTTGCGTACGAATGGCAAATTTAACATCCAGGTTACTACTACTCCACCAGTTACTTTCGTCGCCGATATGGTTGAAATTATCGCCATGACCATAGCCACCAGGCAAGGCAGAAAAGCCGTAGTCATCCGTGCCGTTATTACTGGTGCTCCATCCGCTAGTCGTTTTAAGGCGTTTGCCTTTGCTTCCGCTACCTATCACTGCCCCAAATGCTTCCCATTCCTTTAAGCTCGGCAAATGCCAGCCTTTTGGACAAACCGCTTTAGCTGTTACCCAATTGTACAATCTCCCATATTTTTCGCAATATTCTATTTTGTTATCATAGCATTTACTACCATTTTCATTGTAGTTAAGGTTCTCTGCCATCCAAGTTTGCTTGCCTATTTTTATCACTTTGTATGTCCTGCCGTCTCTGCTATCTTTAAAACTTGAAATAACAGAATCAGGAGCTTGGGTGGCTACGGTAGCAGGAGCAACAGTGGTTGCAGCCGCAGGATGAGCTTTTGCATCTGGCATTCCGCCGAACATCATTGGCGCATTTTCTTTTATGATGGCTTCCAAGCCAAGTACGTCTTTCGCCTTTTCCGTAAAGGAACCTATTAAATTACCTCTTGCACAATGGTACAATTCCATACTTATAGTAAAATTACCGCCAAAACGCCCTAGCCTCGCCTGCCCAATATAATCAGCACTTATTTTCCTACCTATTTCTGCCATACATTGCGCCTCTTTGCAAACTTTTCTGGCATTGTCTTTTGAGCCTAGTTTGTCTATTATGCTCTCCGTGGTCATCACGAAATATTTATCTTGGGGCAATGTCTTTAAGGCTATTTCACGTAGCTTATCAGTCAAGTAGGTTAAATCCGTAAAATCAAGTGAAGGTTCGCCGTTATCTAACGTGTTCAATATCGCAACACGCTTTTGCTCTTGAGTGGGAGAATCTACAGGGACTGGAGTAGCAATAGCGGCAGGAGCACCAGCAGCCTTAGAGACCTTAGCGGGCGGTGCCGCGTTGGCGGCAAGGGCAAAGAATAGCAAAATTAAGAGAGGGACGAAGCGCATTAGTGGGAATTTAGAAAATGGTTTTTTCTATATTTACCCCCGTTAGCCTCTCTAGCTCAGCTGGTAGAGCAGCTGATTCGTAATCAGCAGGTCGGCGGTTCAAGTCCGCTGGGAGGCTTTATTATGTCTAATTTTCGCAGATGTCTTTTGAAAATAAGCGGTGAAGCATTAGCTGGCGATGCCGGGCACGGTATTGATAGTCTAATAATAAACCAGGTGGCTAAGGAAATTGTAGGCTCCGTTAAAATGGGTGTCCAAATTGCCCTTGTGATTGGCGGTGGGAACTTTGCAAGAGGAGTTTCTGCAAGCGCAGGTGGCATGAATCGAGCGGCTGCCGATTCAATAGGAATGCTTGCAACCGTTATGAATGCCATAGCCATGCAAGATGCACTTGAAAAACATGATCTTGGTGCTGAGGTTATGAGCGCGGTAGGCATGGAGCCGCTTTGCCAAATTTTTGACCGACGAAAGGCGGGGCAGATTATGGAAGCGGGCAAGGTTGTTCTCTTTGCCGCTGGTACAGGCAACCCATTTTTTACCACAGATACCGCTGCGGTTTTGAGGGCAATAGAAAGCGGGTGCGATGTTATGATGAAAGCCACCAAGGTGGACGGCATTTATTCCGCAGACCCGATGAAAGACAAATCTGCCTTTAAGTTTAACGACATTACTTATGAGGAAATTTTGAAAAGAAATTTGACGGTTATGGACACCACAGCCGTAACTCTTGCCAGAGAGCACAAACTGCCAGTTTGTGTATTTAAATTGGCAGAGGGAAATTTGACACAAGCGTTAACTCATAGCGGCGGCGTGGGCACATTTGTGCACTAATAAAAGAGGTTTGCATGGTAATAGCCATTGTAATTGCAATTTTACTTCTGACAATAACGCTCTCTGGAATAGGAGCATATATTGTTATTCACCACAGCAATAGCGAAAAGGAAAAAGAGGGAACTTCAAAAATAGCAGTATCTGGCAAATATGCCGCGGTGCTACGCCCCGTGGCAGATTCACTTGCAGAAAAAAAACCTAGCAAAGCAGAAATTGAAGTATGGCTGAACTTGCAAGGCATAAACTCAGAGCAAAAAAACTCACTTATGGAAAAATGGCAAAATTCATTGAACGAAACAATAAAAACTGTGAGCGAAGGCGACATAAATGGCACCACCACTTACCGAGTAGACCTAGGACCAAAAGATAAAAATATTTGCAATTTTTTGCACAAAGACCATTTTTTCACAAGAGACCAAATCAACAAAAATGCCGAAATTTTGCCACCATACTGTTTGGGTAGCGATAGCAAGGTTGTACCCAAGCACGCTTGGGATAATTCAGAGGAAACAGGGGGCTGGAAATCCGTTATTCCAAAAGAAGGCAATTATGGAGTGCCAAATTGGCAGCAAATAGTTTAGTTAAATTTTTCTATATTCACTCCCTAAACGGAGATAAAACAATGAAAAGTAAACTAACAAAGTTAGCACTCGCGGCAACCCTTGCATTCACACTCAACGCTTGCGATGAGGGAGGTGGAGGCAATTTTACCGATACAAGGGACAAGAAAACCTACAAAACCGTCAAAATCGGCGAGCAGGTTTGGATGGCGGAGAATTTGAATTATGGTGAGGGCAAATGCTACAACGACGACCCTGCAAACTGCGGCAAATACGGTAAGCTGTATAATTGGCCAACTGCAATGGCATTGTCCTATGACTGCTGGAGCAATGAGTGTGCTTCGCAGGTATCCGCGAAGCATAAAGGGATATGCCCTGACGGTTGGCATTTGCCGAGCAATGTGGAATGGAAGGCATTGGTGTCATCTGTTGGAGGCAAAGAAACAGCAGGTAAATATTTGAAGGCAATGAGTGGCTGGGAAGGTGAAAATGGCGAGGATAAATTCGGCTTTTCCGCCCTGCCTGGCGGCTACGAAGATGCGGGTTGCGACTGTGATGGCTTTACGGGTGGCACTTTAGGTATCGGCAATGGCGGCTACTGGTGGAGTGTTACAGAGACCAGTTCTTGGTTTGCCAACATCATGGGCATAAGCAACGTGGATAGTGTGTACTACGAAGACGAGTGCGGCGATGGCACTCCTTGCGCTAACAGAAAGAACGGCTGGCTAAGCGTCCGTTGCGTGAAAGACTAAATTCGGAAATTTTCTACATTATGTCCGTGGATTTTGAATTTTTCCTAGGTAAAGCCGATAGTATAGGGTCATTCTTTTGGATACCCGTGCTGGTATTGCCTGCTTATTTTTTTTGGTGCCGTTCTTTTGACTATCCTAGTGATTTGGAAAAACATATTAGAAGCGGAAGAAATTGGCCCTATTTGCCAATGTACTGGAAAGGCAAAAAAAAGCGATTGATTCGCACAACAAGCATTTTGCTCTTTTGGTTGGGAAACCTGTCTTTTGCCTGCTCTTTATATCATCTGTTTCCGAAACCTATTAATACTATACTTTTGTTCGTTGGCTTTTGTGTGGCTATATTTGCAGAAATTAAAATCCGTTTTTATGGAACCAACGAAATAATTCGTTTGCAGCAAGACAGATATTTTCAAATTTACACCCATTTAGCAAACCAGGCTCTCGCAAAAGGAGACGAAATTTCAGATAGCCAGCTACTAGCAAAAACTCAATGGCAGCAGCAAAACGACCTTAGACTAGCGGATAAGCAGGGGAGGCTCTTGCAGTTTTTGCGTGGAGAAGCGAAATTGTGAACAAAAAAGATTGGGAATATGCAGAAAAAACGCTTAACAAAGTTTCGCGGACTTTTGCGCTTAATATTAGAGTTTTAGGAAAAATATTAAAGAGACCAGTTCTGTTGGCATACCTCTATATGCGAATAGCAGACACAATAGAAGATGCCACTGATTTATCAGCGCAAGAAAAAATTTCCTTGCTTAAAAAATTTTCACAAGCTGTGAGCCTCGGCGGGCAAAGCATAGACGAATTCACAGAGGCACTCCCAAAAAATTGGAAAAACAGCGAAAAAGAAGACTGCGCTTTGTGCTGCAATGCGGGAATTGTGATACCTTTGCTCTCTGAATATGCAGAGCCGGTTGCAAATGCAATAAAAAAAAGCGTTGGAGAGATGTGCGAAGGAATGGCGGAATTTGTTTTGCGGCAAAGCAAGCGAACAGATGATTGGTTTACAATAGAAAGCGAAAGCGATTTGGACAGATATTGCTATTTTGTGGCAGGGCTTGTTGGAAATATGCTCACAGAATTGTTCTGCTTTGCTGGCAGAAAATTTAGCGAGGAACGGCAAAAAAAATTGAGAGAAAGAGCTGTTTCTTTTGGGCTTGCCTTGCAGCTTGTGAACATAATAAAAGATGTGCAAGACGATTTTTTGAGAAAAGTTTGCTTTGTGCCAATGGAATTTTGCCGCAAGCACGGCATAAATTCAGTACAACAATTTTTTTCACCAGAAGCACCCCAAGAAAAGAAAAACTCAGTTATAAGCGAACTAACAGAAAAAGCAAAAAAACATTTGAAAGACGCAAAAGACTACATAAAAGCCCTACCGCGCTACGAGTACAGAATGCGTTTGTTCTGCCTATGGCCCAGCCTAATGGCAGCAGATAATCTGCGTGTTATAAGCGAAGGCGGAAAAAAAATAACCAGAAAAACAGTAAAAAGAATAATTAGACGTTCCACCTTCTTCGGCTGGAGCAACCGCTGGGTAGAAAACGAATTCAAATTGTTAATGGAGAATGCTTAATGACAAACAATTTAAAAATCCTGATAATCCTAATAATCCTGGGTATCGGGGTTCAGACATTTTCCTGCCATAGTTCTCCGCCAGTAGAAATTTCAGAAAACGAAATGGAACTGAGAAAGCAGGCTCTGGAGCCGGCATACCAAAATCTGTTGAACATTCCGGCAAAAACCGCCGTGCCAGATAGCGTTTTGCTAATGCTCACTGACAATTCACGCTATTGGCTGGAAAGCATAGAACAGGCTGCCCTTTACGAAGACAGTGCTTTTGTCGTACAAAGACCTTTCCACGAAATTATGGTTATTATAACCTATCGCTTGCTGTTAAGAGAAAATGTGCTTGCTGAATATCCAGATTACAAAATGCTCCGTTTTGCCCTTGGCGAAAAGGGAATTCTGCGCAGGGCAAAAGATTTAAAACTCGGTCCCTTTGAGGTAAAAAACGATAGAGGTAGCCGTGGGCTTGCAGAAAGCCCAAAAGTTCCCATTGTTATTTTTAAATGGGACGAAATGCGATGGAAATTCGATTTGCCAGAAAGCATGCTGCTTTTAACCAGAGGGCTTGAAACCATTGGAGTGAAGAAAGACTGGTCAAATGCAAAAACAGCAATTTATTTGCTGGAAAAATATTACCACAATATTTTCTTCAATATAAACGAAAGTTTGCTCAGTCCAGTCCCTGCCATTTAATTACATATCCCGTGTGCCCATTTGGATAGCTACTACGCAAATGTCCTGCTCCGGCGGCAAAATGCGAAGCGCTTAAAATAAAGCCAAAGCCGAGCACAGGACCAGGATATGCAAAAGAGTTGTATATGGTGAAATATCCGAGGTTTATTTTCTGAAAAAATATGAAGTCTGCCTCGTTTTGCGCATTTATCGGCAATTCTGCCCCAAATGAATAATGCGAGCTGAAATTGGTTTCGCAAGCAAAAAGCCAAGAAATAGCAATGGGAGTTTTTGAAACTAAACTCGTTTTTTGAAAACCAGAAATTTTTGCCCAGTCCTTGTAAAAAAAACTCGCACCTGCAAAAATATTGTGCTCCTGCCAAGAGGAATTTTCTGGAATCCAAGATATATTTGCATTTTCTGCTATATTGAAGGATAAAAAATTGAATGGCTTAAAACCAATACTTCCAGAAAATTCAAGCTCTTTGTAAATGGAATCCAAAACTGCGCTACCAAAACCCACAACCACCAAAAAAGAGCCATCGCTCCAAGCAATATCCAGCTTTGCATTTTGAAAATCATAAAAAGGCTCGCTGTAACGGAATGCAATGGTTTTAGTTTTTTCGACTTCCAAAATATCCTGAACATTCCAAATTGCTTGATTATTCAGCGATGGCAGCATTAACGCATGACATTCAAGGGCGAACAATAAAAGCAGCTGTTTCATTTATCCCCTCCCCTTGCAAGTGTATAAAGCATGGACCATTTTGGCAACGCCGCCACTCTGGAATTTCAATCCATGAATCATTGATTTGGTTGTTTATAATTTTTTTCAAGATATGGGTACCGCCTCTGTCTATTAATCTGAGTTCAGATTTAGCAGCCCAATTTATGCGAATTCTAAGCATTGCTTTTTTGTTTGAACGTTCCAAAACTCTTTCTGATATTTGTAAAACCTTTTTTAGATTATTTGTAACTTTGGGCACAAAACCTGGGCTTATTTTTTCTGTGCCAGGGCACTTTATGGGGCGATTCACCGCCTTGCCCCACATAACGGAATCCAACTTAATACCATTGTAGCAAAGCCGCAACGTATCATTTGTATTTTTTAGTGTGGCAATGGATACCTGATAAATTGGAATTTCCTCTACTCCCAAAAAATCCTTTAAATCTTCAGAGTGTTTCGTTATTAAAACAGAACTTTTGCCTTTAATTGAATCTGCGCTTTTTAGCGGAGTTTTGGCTTTGCAATCGGAAATTCCATTTAGCGGAAAAGCCTGGACTGTACGGTTTGTTATTTCAAACCATTCGGGAATTCCCTCTTCAGGGCAAGGTGCAACTTCTGATATATAAAGCGGAATTTCTCCATAAATAGAAACAATGGAGTCCAAAGTTGGCAAATAAGATTCCGTTGCCAAGCCACCACCACTAGCCACTAGCCACTCCCCACTCGCCAAATCTCTAACAAGTGTTTTTCCCGCTTTTGGAACAGGCAAATATGCGGTGTCTCTGCAAAAACCTGCGCTTAAATTCCAGAGGCTTGCTCTGGAATTTGGCAAGGCTGTGCTTGTCAAGGGCTGGCACAGCAAGCCCTTTTTCGCAGGGCAAGCCTCAGGCGCGCTTCTGTGCAATAAGAGTTCCGTGAAAAAGGAATCTGGCGCAACATAAATGGCAAAAGGATTGTGCTCTTCCATTTGCAAGTAAAGCGTATCCCAAGGAACCGGAGTGCTTTCCCATTTCACTATAAGATACTCTCCTTCGTTATCTGCCACATCCGTAGGGTCTGGCAAAAATTCATAAAAGTAAGGACATTCTGGCAATAAAAACATTGCCGCTCCCATTATCAATGGGTTCATATAACCTCTTCGGGTAAAATTTATTCTACCGAATATTGATCAGGTAGTATATAATAAATAGGATTCACAGCCACGCCGTTCACCCACACTTCGTAGTGAAGATGATTTCCGGTTGTGCGACCTGTACTCCCAATGTAGCCAATAACGTCAAACCTAGATACCATTTGCCCTTCTTTCACAAAGGGTTTTTCCATGTGCCCATAGCGTGTTTCAATGCCATTGCCGTGGTCTATGGTCACATGCCTGCCCAAAGATTCACTGTCTGCAACTTTTTCAACGCGACCATTTGCGGTGGCATGTATAGCCGTCCATTTAGGAGCGGATAAATCTATTCCCGAGTGCATTCTTTCTGTTTCACCTGTTACGGGATGAGTGCGGAATCCAAAGGGAGAACTTAAAAAACCTTCTGCTGGCATGATAGAGGGAGTATGTTGCAAATTTCCATACAAGCGTTCCATATAAAGCTGCAAATTCAAATAGGAATTGCGCGACCTTTCCATTTTAGACTCTATGCTGTGGAATCTTTCAGAGGCATTGGATTTCAGTTTTCTTATTGGAGCGGCAGACCACACAAGCGAGCTATCGGGCAAGGTGGAACCGCCAATGCCCATTTCCCTTAA
>JAITFP010000098.1 GCA_031281275.1 Candidatus Fibrimonadaceae bacterium | reverse complement strand
TAAAAAATATTCCCGTTTTGGACCAAAATAAAATGTGTCAAGATGGCATTCTGGACTTGGGTAAATCTGGTGGCAGGCAGGAATATGCCTGGTTCTCTGGCAGCACAATAGAAGAGCTTTATAGCAGCAGAAACGAAAGCATGAAAATAAGCACGAGTTTGGGCGCGACAGCAGGAATTCCATTTGTATTCAGCGCGGGATTTGAAACTAAATTTACTATGAACACAAACACAAGTTCACAGCAAAGTTCATCCAAAAGATACTTTTATTCCCAAGTACGCTCATATCTCTACATTGAGGAAGACCAAATAAAGAGCGGATCGGAATCTGCGCAAAAATTATCGAAATATCTAACTGACGATTTTATTTCTGATTTGAAATCAACAAAAAGCCCGGGCACTATTTTAGACCGATACGGAAGCCATATTTTTATTCATTATTTCAAAGGAGGTTCTTTGGAGGCTAATTATACATATACCGTTTCCACAAATGCTTTGCGTTTCACTTCGGCTAAACAAATGGAGACAGCCTCGAAATTTAGCTTTAGTAAAATTGATGTTAATGTAAGCACCGAAACAAGTGCTTTAAAGGAGCAGATGATTAAAGAATTGGAAGATAACATGTCGTTCAATTATCAGACTTTTGGAGGCAACGCATTGAAATCCACGGAGATAGAAAAACTTAAAGGAGAATATGGTGGTTGGGTAACTTCGATAAATAATAATGCAAGAATCACAGGCATAAAAGATTTTGCTCAGAGTTTTATTCCTATATGGGATTTGGCACAGCAAGTGGAAGGGATAACATCTGCAAGAATAGGTGCTTTGAAAGAAGAGTTTGAAAAACGTGCCGAGGAGCAAGCAGCAAAATTCCCGAAAGAAGAAGAATTACCCCCCGAAGAAGAAGATTGCACCTCTGCGAATAACACTGCAACGCATTATTGCTCTAACGGTACTATGAAACAATATGGTTCAATGACTGATAAAGGTGGGCAAACCTACAAGACGGTTGTAATCGGTACCCAGACTTGGATGGCAGAGAATTTGAACTACGATGCAGATGGTAGCAGGTGCTACAAAAACGAAGAAACTAATTGCACAATTTACGGCAGGCTCTACAATTGGACAACAGCAACAAATAATATATGTCCATCTGGCTGGCATCTTCCTAGCGATGTTGAATGGGGCACTTTAATGCAATACATTGATCCTGGCTGTAAAATCGAGGGAGATTGTCCTATGGCAGGCAAACTATTGAAGGCGACTAGCCGCTGGGACAACAATGGCAACGGTACGGATGTTTATGGTTTTGCCGCTCTGCCGAGTGGATCATCGTGGGGCAATACTTTTGACCTTCTCGGCAAGGAAGCTACCTGGTGGACTTCAACGGAATCCAGTTCCAGCGAAGCCTATCGTAGAAGAATAGACTACGACAAAGATAAGACCTTCCGAAACAGCTACGGTAAAAGTGTTAATTATTATAACGTACGTTGCTTGAAGAATTAATTACCTAAGCCATCCGCTGTTCACCCATTGGTGAGCAGTCGACGGATAATTGGTCATTTAATTTGGGAATATTAGGGAAAATCTAGGAATATCTGGGAAAAATTTTCTATATTTAGGGAATGTTAGAAATAAAAGACATAGAGATTACGCCTCAGATGCTTTCCGCTATATCGGAACTGGATGCTTTTAAGGCTAGTTGGACTGGATTTAGCTCTATGCAGCCTGAACAGCTCAAAAAATTGAAAAAAATTTCCACTGTAGAATCCGTTGGTTCTTCTAATAGAATAGAAGGCAATAAACTTTCGGATAAAGAAGTGGAGCAATTGATGTCTCGCATTCAAAAAAAATCTTTCAAAAATAGAGACGAAGAAGAAGTTGCTGGTTATGCCGAACTTATGAATTTGATTTTTGACAGCTACGAAGTTATACCGCTTACAGAAAATTACATAAAGCACTTGCATAAAATTCTGCTGCAATTCTGCGAAAACGATACCTCGCATAGAGGCAAATACAAAAAACTCTCAAATTCTGTTTCCGCATTTGACTCAAACGGTAAAGAAATAGGCATTGTGTTTGAAACTGCTTCGCCTTTTGAAACTCCAATGCTAATGGAAGAACTTATTGACTGGGCAAGAAAAAATTTTGACGATAATTTTTACCATCCATTGCTTGCAATAGGTATTTTCATAGTCCATTTTTTGGCTATACATCCCTTTCAAGACGGGAATGGCCGTTTGTCAAGGGCATTAACCACAATGCTATTGTTAAAAAAAGGCTATGGCTATGTTCCTTACAGTTCCATAGAATCCATTGTAGAAACAAATAAAGACGGTTATTATAGGGCACTTAGGCGTACCCAAAAAACTCTCAGAACAAAAAAGGCTCTTTATGAACCCTGGCTTAGTTTCTTTTTAACAACTCTGCAAAAACAAAAAAGGCATTTGGAAGAAAAAATAAAGTCTTTCAAAAAATACGACACCAGTCTCTCCAAACTAGCAACGGATATTTTAGCCTTGCTAGACGAGCATCCTCAATTAACGGTTGCAAAAGCCGCAGAGATTTTAAATGTAAAGCCGGACACGGTGAAAAAATCCATAAAAAATTTGGTGGACAAGGGCTATCTGTTGAAAAGGGGAAGCACCAAAGGGGCTTGGTATGAATGTTGAGCTAAACCAATAAATTATACTGCCCCGGAGCTAAGGCGTTTCCTATCGCGCTGTAAGTTAGGTTTGCCCCTTCGTCCAGCGAACGCAAACGGCTTTCCTTGCCCTCTTCGCCCATTGCAAAGGCGGCGAACAATTCAAAACATTTCCCATATCTCTTTGCAAAATAATATAAAGGTTCGGCATCGCTCTTTGAATGTGCCATTGCGGCAACCTTGCAACCCTCGGTTTTTAAAACCAAACATTCCTCTGCAAATTCGTC
>JAITFP010000051.1 GCA_031281275.1 Candidatus Fibrimonadaceae bacterium | reverse complement strand
CCCCCCCCCCCCCCCCCCCCCCCCCCCCCCCCCCCCCCCCCCCCCCAAAATCGGGCGAGCCTGCCTAGTGAGCATTCTTGCGTTTTTGGTTGGTTAATAACTAAATTTGCCATTCTAGGTAATAAATATACAATTTTTTTGGAAAAAGAGGAAAAAAATTTGCAAAATTGGGAAATTTTGTTAAAATAGAGCTTGTGGGGGAGGGTCTTGGCACCAAAGTTTAATTAAATTGCTTTTTTAACTATCCGTTCTGGAAGCTTTTTCTCCATTGCATTAAATAGGCTGTAATTGATTAATCTCTCCAAATTTTCAGTTTTAGACATTTTCGCAGTGGATTTAAAATAATCCAAAACTTCGTTTGGCACACGAATGGTTATTGGAGTGGTCAATTTCTTGTAGAAGGGATTTTCAAGTGTTTTCCCTGAACGAAGGATTTTTTTCTGTTTCTCAGTCATTTTGAGCATTCCTTTCAAACTTCATCTTTTGGAAAATTAGAAAAATTTTCTAAATTAACTCTTATGGAATCTGCTAAAAGAAAAGTTTACATAGAAACCACCATACCCAGCGTTATCACTGCCAAACCGAGCAGGGATATTAGAAATTTATACCGCCAAGAAATAAGCAGAGAATTTTGGGAATATGAACGGCATAAATATGACTTGTATATAAGTGAATATGTTTTGAAAGAATGTGCGAATGGAGATAAAGAGGCTGCGGGAAGAAGATTGGAATTAATTAAAGATATTCAGCTTCTGCCGTCAAACAAAGATATTGATGAACTCGCCGAAGAGTATTTTAGATATTTGAACATTCCGCAGAGAGCTAAAACTGATTGTTTTCATTTGGCTGTATGTGTTATAGAAAAAATTGATTTTTTGATAAGTTGGAATATGACACATTTGGGAAGACCTGCATTTTCTAAAATAGCAGTATTCAATGGAACTAGAAATTTATGGTTGCCAGAATTGGTAACGCCAGACTTGTTAATGGACATTGAAAAAGAGGAGGCACAAAATGGAAGAATATAAGGAACTAGATGACCCGGTAGAAGAAGTCTATCGCATAAGGGAAGATATTCTCAAAGGGTTCAACTATGATATAAAAGCATATCACGCACATTTGCGAGAAGAAAGACCTAAATGGGAAGCAATGGGTTTTAAATTCGTATCGGAAGCCGAAGCTGCAGCTATGAGGAATAGGTGATAACTAGTGCATATCTCCCTTCTCCCTTCTCGCGAAAAATCTCTGCAACGCCTCCATCCTTGGGTGTTCAGCGGTGCAGTTGATAAAGTAAATGGCAACCCAAAACTTGGCGAAACAGTTAAAATTGTTGATAGCAATGGGAATTTCTTGGCTTGGGGGGCGTATTCGCCGAATTCACAGATAAGGGTAAGGATTTGGAGCTTTGATGAAAGGGAAAAAATAGATAAGGATTTTTTTGTTCGCAAATTGAAACGATGCTTGGAAAGCCGCAAGGCTATGGGCTTTGAGCCAAAAGGAGCAAATGCGTTTCGTTTGGTGAATGCGGAAAATGATTTTTTGCCGGGGTGCATAATTGATTATTATGCTGGTTATTTGAGTGTTCAGTTGCTCTCTGCTGGTTGGGAAATTTTTAGGGATGTTTTGGTTGAGTGTTTAATGGAAATTTTCCCGAATTGCAAAGGGATTATTGAACGTTCAGATAGCAGTGTTCGCATAAAAGAGGGCTTGGAGCCGCAGGTGAAAGTTTTAGTGGGGGAAATTCCTCAAAATGCGATTGAAATAGAAGAGAATGGGATTAAAATTTTGGTTGATTTGCACAGTGGGCATAAAACTGGTTATTATTTAGACCAGAGAAATGCTAGGAAAAGAATTGGCGAGCTTGCCAAAGATAAACGTGTTTTGAACTGTTTTTGCTATACCGGCGGCTTTGGCTTGTTTGCCGCTAAGGGTGGCTCAAAATTTGTTAGGCAAGTTGATGTTTCTGCCTCTGCGCTTGAGCTTGCAAAGCGAAACGCCTCGCTGAACGGCTTGGAAAACGCAGAAATTGAATATGAAGAGGCAGATGTATTCACACACTTGCGCAAATGCAGAGACAAAGGAGAAACCTTTGACCTTATAATCCTAGATCCGCCTAAATTTGCGGAATCTTCAAGCCAAGTGGAAAAAGCGGCAAAGGGCTATAAAGATATTAACCTGCTGGCAATTAAACTGCTAGCTCCGGGGGGAATGCTTGCCACATTTAGTTGCAGCGGGCATATAAGTGCCGAATTATTCAAAAAAATAGTGGCAGATGCCGCAGTTGATGCAAAACGACAAGTGCAGATTTTGGAAAACTTTGGGGGGGCACAAGACCACCCAGTGCTAGGGTCATTCCCAGAGGGAATGTATTTAAAAGGATTGCTTTTATTTAGTGGCTCCGAGCAGATTTGAACTGCTGACGCACGGATTTTCAGTCCGACGCTCTACCAACTGAGCTACAGAGCCGTGGGTGTAAATATAGTAAAATTTGAGGATTTTGTCAATTTTTGAGGCAACGAACAGAAAAACCAAACCCCTTGCCTCGATAGCTCTGATAAACATAGGCTAAATAAGCTATGCCTTGATAGTAAGCTGCAATGTTATTGTCTTCGTACTCATCAGCACTCCACCAATGACCGCCTATGCCAGTGCTCATACAACCGCCCCATGGGTCGGATATTACACGGCAGCCGCCAGGCAAGGCAGAAAAACCATAATCATCTGTACCATTTCCTCCTTCTCCTCCATAACTTACCCAACCCGTAGTGGTCTTTAATTTTGTACCAGCTGTAAGGCTATCTCCTACATAGTTAATCAATTTATCCCAATCAGCATTAGTAGGGATACGGAAACCAGGAGGACATATTGTCATAGCCGTTGCCCAATCATATAATCTGCCATATTTAAGACAATTAGCTTGAATTTCTGCATCGTCGTTTCCGTAACACCAAGAATTACCCTCATTCGGATTGTAATTTAAATTACGTTTGAACCATGTTTGCGTACCAATCACAACTGTCTCGTAAGTTTCGTTACCATAAGTAACTGGCGTACCATAAACAATGTTACTCGATGGTTTATTCTCATCGCTAGGTGAAGAACAGGCGAGAAAAAATACCATTGTTGAAAGGGCTAAGTAAAAAAATGATTTATTCATATAAATGAAAATATAAATTTTTCTATATTGCAGACAGCTCTGAGGTATAGCTATGGATTGGTTTCTCTCACTTTTAATGAACGATGGCATTGCACACACCGTTTTAATTTTTGCATTTGTGATTGCGTTGGGCATGAGTCTGGGCAAAATCAAAATATTCGGGGTTTCGCTCGGTATTGCCTTTGTACTGTTCGTAGGTCTTGCTTGTGGGCATTTTGGATTGTCTGTTAATGAGACTCTGCTGGGTTTCATAAAGGATTTTGGGCTTATACTGTTTGTGTTTGCCGTTGGCTTGCAAGTGGGTCCCTCGTTTTTCTCCTCATTTAAAAAAGATGGATTGCAGTTTAACATAGTGGCTGTTTCTGTTGTGTGTTTAGACATAATAGTTACAATAATTCTCTACTATATTTTTTCTTCCCACGTTTCAATAGCAATGATGGTAGGTATTTTAACAGGAGCAACACTAAACATTCCATCGCTTGGTGCTGCGCAAGAGGCAATGCGCCAACTGTCAATGAATGAACCCATTGCTTTGGGCTCTGCGGTGGCTTATCCTATTGGAATTGTTGCGGCTATACCGCCTTTGGTTTTTTTGAGGATTATTTTTAAAATAAATGCGGAAAATGAAGCGAAAAAAATAGAAAATGCTGGCAGTTCAAGCGAACAGCCTATGCAATATTCCGTTTTGCTCGCCAACAACGCTATTGCAAACAGGAGTTTAGAAGATGTAAAAAAACTGGTAGGGCGCGATTTCATAATTTCTCGCCTAAAGCGAGGCGAGGAATATTTCATTCCGCAATCAGGCGAGATTTTGCATTTAAACGATTCGCTTAAAATTTTATCTACCTCGGCAGATAAAGAAGCAATCACGGTATTTATAGGAAAGGAAATTGAGGAGGATTGGAAACCCTCGGAAAACAAATTAGTATCTAGAAAAATAGTGATAACGCAAGACAAAATAAACGGCAAAACTCTGGGTTCTCTCAGCTTGCAGGCGGCTTTTGGCATAAGCATAACTCGCGTTAGCCGTTCAGGGATAGATTTGCTTGCCAGCCCGAATTTAACCTTGCAAATAGGTGACAAAGTGTCTGTTGTTGGCGAGATACAAGCTATTCAAAAAGCAGAATATTTGCTTGGTAACACATTGAAACGCTTGAACGAACCTAATATAGTCACAATATTCGTGGGAATTTTATTAGGCGTTTTGCTAGGTAGCATACCCATTTCTCTCCCTGATATGCCAATACCAGTTAAGCTAGGCCTTGCGGGGGGTCCCTTGGTTGTGGCAATTTTGCTAGGACGTTTTGGCTACAAATTAAAACTAATTACTTATACCACGCAGAGTGCGAACTTAATGATTAGGGAAATGGGCATTTGCTTGTTTTTGGCAAGCGTTGGCATTGGCGCAGGCGCTCAATTTGTAGAATCGATAACTTCTAAAAGCGGTTTGCTGTGGCTCTTTTGTGGATTTTTGATAACTATGCTCCCTTTGATTATAGTTGGATTTGTTGCCATAAAATTTGCTAAATTTAATTTCCTAACTTTGATGGGCGTTCTATCCGGCAGTCGCACAAATCCGCCGTTGCTCGTATATTCCAACTCCGTTGCCGCAAGCGATGCCCCTGCGGTTGGCTATTCTACTGTATATCCACTAACAATGTTTTTGCGAATACTCTCGGCTCAGGTGATGATACTCGTGTTTTGCGGGTGAGATTTTTTTATGGTGATGTTTTTGTTCATAGAGATAATTTAGAAAAAATTATCTAAATTAACCTCACCATGAACAATCTAGTTCCCAAAAGACTTTTGCAAATAGCAGAGGACATTCGCTCCGAAGGTGGGCAGGCTTTTTTGGTTGGTGGATTTGTGCGAGATTCTTTGCTTGGCACTCACGATGAGATTCGCGATTTTGATATAGAGGTTTATAAAATTGGTCAGGAAAAATTGCTCTCCATTCTTTCAAAATACGGCAAGCCTAATTTAATCGGAAAAGCTTTTGGCGTTGTGCATCTATCACGGCAAAATATTCACTACGATTTTTCTTTTCCAAGAACAGAAAGTAAAACAGGAAGCGGACACAGGGCGTTTGATGTTCAAACTGATCCGAATTTAAGTTTTGAAGAAGCAGCAAAACGCAGGGATTTTACAATCAATGCAATGGGCATGGAACTTCCTAATTTGGAATTGATAGACCCTTATAATGGCAGCAAAGATTTGGAGAGCAAAATTTTGAGGCACGTTAGCGAGGCTTTTGCTGAGGATTCGCTCAGAGTGCTTAGGGCAGTTCAGTTTGCGGCACGCTTTGAACTAAAAGCGGCAAAAGAGACAATTGAACTTTGCAAAACGCTTTCTTTGAATGATTTATCCAGAGAGAGAATAGAGGAGGAATTTCGCAAATGGCTTTTGAAAGGAGTTAAGCCTTCTTATGGGCTTGATATTTTTTGCGAGGTTGGTTTGCAAAAGATGTTTTTTGAAATTGGCATTGAAAACAACCACGCAAAACTTGGATATATTTTAGACTTTATAGCAAAACACAAAAGCGGCTTAAATTCCACAAAGGCAGAAATAATAATGTTTGCGGGGCTTTTATGCTTGCCAAATGCAAAACCTTTTGATTTTTTGAAAAAATGGATTCCCATAAACGTTCTCTTAAAAAAAGTTCCAGCACTGCTGAGTTCTCTTTCTCTGCTCAATTTGAATAACAAAAATTCTCTGCGCAGATGTGCACTAAAAGCAGGCGGCTTGAAACTCCCTGCAATTTTAAAAAGCTCAATTGAAAATGATACCACTTTATACGAAAATGCTTTAAAAATAGGCAATAAAATGGGAATTTGGGAAGAAGTTCCCGAACCTTTTTTAACTGGAAAAATGCTTTTGGATATGGGTTTTAAGCAAGGTCCGCGTGTTGGCGAAATAATAAAGCGTGTTTTTGAAAAGCAGCTTGAAGGCGAGGTGAGCAGCAGAGAAGAGGCGGAAAAAATGGCAAAAGAATTTTTGCAATAAATGATATTTTTATATTACGCATTATGGGAAAAACGCTTTATCAGAAAATTTTTGAGAAATACACGGTTGCCAAATTGCCCTCTGGGCAATATCAGCTTTTTATAGGTTTGCATTTGCTGCACGAGGTCACAAGCCCGCAGGCATTTTCAATGATTAGAGAAGATGGGCTGCCCGTTCTCTATCCACATCGCTCTTGTGCAACGGTTGACCACATTATACCCACCACAAGCGGCGAGCGTTCCAGACCGCTCAAAGACCCAGTGGCAGAGGAGATGTTTGTTCGCTTGGAGCAAAATTGCAAGGATTTTGGCATTCGATTTTTTGGTCCTGATACCGAAGAACAAGGCGTTATACACATAGTTGGTCCCGAAGAGGGAGTTACCCAGCCCGGAATGACAATAGCCTGCGGCGATAGCCACACGGCAACTCACGGAGCTTTTGGTTCCATAGCTTTTGGCATAGGTTCTTCGCAAGTCGCAGATGTGCTTGCCACTCAAACGCTGGCGATGAGCCCCTTGAAAGTTCGCAGAATTAAATTCACAGGCAAGCTTGGCAAAGGTGTTTTTCCAAAAGATGCCGCCCTTGCATACATAAACAAACTCGGCGTGAACGGAGGCGTTGGCTATGCTTATGAATTTGCCGGAAATGTTGTTGAAGAAATGGATATGGAAGGCAGAATGACCTTGTGCAACCTTGCCATTGAAGGCGGAGCGCGAGTTGGCTACTGCAACCCAGACCAAAAAACTTTTGACTTTTTGAAAGACAAACCATACTCGCCAAAGGGCGAAGCGTGGGACAAAGCCCTTGAAAACTGGAAAAGCGTTGCAAGCGACCCCGATGCTGTTTATGATGATGAAGTTGAAATTGACTGCACCAAACTTGCACCATTTGTAACTTGGGGTATAACCCCTGAGCAAAGCGTTATGGTGAATGAAAAAATCCCAGAGGGTACTGGCGAAGCCTACGATTATATGGGTTTCAAAGGTGGAACACCCATTGCTGGAATTCCCATAGATATTGCATTTGTGGGCAGTTGCACAAATGGCAGGTTGGGGGACTTAAAAGCCGCCGCAGAAATTTTGAAGGGCAAAAAGGTTAACTCAAATGTAAAACTCTGGGTTGTGCCAGGTTCGCAAAAAATAAAAAAAGAAGCCGAAGCTCTTGGTTTGGATAAAATTTTCACAGAAGCGGGAGCAGAATGGCGTGAAGCAGGCTGTTCCTTGTGCCTCGCCATGAATCCAGACAAATTGCAGGGCAGGCAAATAAGTGCGAGTTCCAGCAACAGGAATTTCAAAGGCAGGCAGGGAAGCCCAACGGGGAGAACCTTGCTGATGAGTCCAGCTATGGTGGCGGCGGCAGCAATTAATGGGTGCGTGACGGATATTTTACTATATTAAAATTGGTTGGTATTTGTATTACTATTACAGGAGGTTAGTATTATGAATTACTCTTTACAATTAGGCAGAAAGCCTAAAGGTGGCGGGGGCGACGGGTTTTTGCCCGCGTCCGACCAAGACGAGGATTTGGATGAATTCGACGAACTTGGGGAAGAAGAAGAAGATGTTATAGAAGACGAAGAGAGCTTGGATGAAGAACTTAATTTTGACAAGCCGCATTTTCGCCGTCTGGGACTGGATTATGAAGAAGAGGAAGAAGAGTGAGTTTTTTTAAAGCCATTTGCGTATTTGCATTGCCAGCAATTTTATTTTCGGCATGTTCAGCGTCCCGACAAGGCGAAGCTGTTGTTTCCAAATATCCAAAAAATTCTGCTATTAAAACGGTGGATTTGCCAGAACCTGCTGGGGCAGCGGGCAAAACATCTTGGTTGGAATACAAATCTGGAAAGCAGGCAGCCGAGGCAGAAGATATATTAACTGCAATATATTATTTTGATCTTGCCTTGTCTGAACTTTATACTGAGCAGCGCTTGGATTCTCTTGGGCAGCCAGAGGATTCTTCGTATTTTTCCACAATGCCCAAACGAATAATACTGGATTTGGAGAGCCTTTACCCCAAGCTCCTTAACCAAACTCAGGGGCAAGCCTTTTCATTGCTAAATGATTACGAAAAAAACATTGATGATTTTGAAGAAACCCCGTTGGATAGTGCAGAAAAAGAAATTCTTGAAAATTTTTTGGACACAACGGATTTGTCAAAATTTTCTTTGCCACTTACGGTAAACGCACGTGTTATGCAGGAGATTCACTTTTTAACCGTGAATGCCAGAACCTTCACCGAAGGCTCTCTTTCTAGAAAAACGGCTTTAGACAGCATGATTTATGCAAAGCTAAAACAACGAAATATGCCAGAAGATCTTATTTATTTGGCATTTATAGAAAGTGGTTTCAAGCTACATGCTTATAGCCGCGCAAAAGCAGCAGGGGTTTGGCAATTTATACCGGGAACTGGCAAACGCTATGGGCTGCCTGTGGATTTTTGGCTGGATATGCGTCGCAATCCAGAAGCAGCTACCGATGCGGCTTTGAGTTATTTATCCGATTTATATAATGAATTTGGCGATTGGTATTTGGCAATGGCGGCTTATAATTGCGGTGAAGGCAGAATTAGGCGGCTTGTAAAAGAGGGTTTGGCAGATTCTTCCAAAAAAGTTTCTTTTTGGGATTTGAAGTTGCCTCGCGAAACAATGCTCTATGTCCCAAGAATTTTGGCAGCAGCTATTATAGGGCATTTCCCAGAAAATTATTCGTTCACGGTTGAAAAACAAAGCCTTGTTCCTTTTGACACCGTCACAATAAAAGATTGCATTCCTCTTGATAAAGCTGGTTCTGCGGTTGGTGCAAGCGTTAACACAATGCGCGAATTGAACCCAGAACTAACGCGCTGGTGCACTCCGCCAAATTTAAAAACCTACACGATGAAAGTCCCAAAAGGTTCAAGAGAAAGATTTTTGGCAGCTTACGAAAAAATGGACAAAACCCAGCTTGTGCGCTGGCAGCAATACAAAGTGCAAAGAGGCGATAACCTTGGTCAAATATCAAGACTTTTTGGACTCAGGGTCGCAGACATACAGGCTGCAAATAATCTGAGAAACACAAGGCTTAGCGTTGGGCAGGTTTTGATAATTCCAATGCCTACCGGAGCAAGCCCTCCAGAAAAACAGAGGCAAATGGAAAAACAAGAGAGCGCGGCAGCACTAGCAAAAAAGCAACTCTTTGATACCCCCACAGAAAAAACAGGTCTTAGCATACGTTCTTATGTTGTTCGCAGGGGCGATAATTTGAGTTCCATTTCCAGGCGGTTTGGAATATCTTCGCAAAACTTGATGGTTTGGAATAATTTGCAAAACAACAAAGTTATGATTGGGCAACGTCTTTATCTGCAAGACCCTAAAAAAGACTCCAAAAAAAATGAAGGTTTAGCTATTACCCCAATTGTCCCAAAAGAAATTAGAGGCACAAGCTATATAATAAAACAAGGTGACAACCTATGGGAAATAGCTCGCAACAACAATGTGACGGTTCAGCAATTGTTGGAATGGAATCCGGGTTTGGATAAAAAGATTTACCCCGGCATGAAGATTAAAATTGGCGACTAGCAAACCACGAATTTATATCTTCGCCTTCTGGCAAAAGACCAAAAGAATGAGTTTCTAAACCTGCCTCTTGCAGCATAGCAGAAATGCGAGCCTCGCTCGCCCTGCCTGCGGCATCGTTGTCTAGGCACAGTATAATTTTTTTGTTCTTGAACATTTCCACCCATTCTGGTTTAAATGAATTAACGCCTGGTATGCCAACTGCAACAAAATTATGCCCCAATAGCGTTAGGGTATCTATGGCTCCTTCGCATAGATAAACAATGCCGGGCTTTCCGTCTAAAACCTCTTTGTTATATGGAAAGGGAATTGCTTTTTGAAGATTCAATTCTTTTGGCACAACATCTTTCTCTATTGCCCTTGCCTGAAAAAAGAATGGACGATGTAGTTCATCCACATAAGGAATTATAATAGGGTGCCGACCATATCTCAAAATTCCTTGGCTGTTGAACAAGCCAGCATATTGCAAATCTTCTAAAGAATATTTCGCTAGAAGTTCGCGGCTTGTGCGATGGTAATCGTCTATTAAGCGCAAAAGAACCTTATCCCAGACGGGTTTGTAAATATGCCTTTTTGCGAGCCACCAAGCAGCTTTGCTGTTTGGCGGTATTGGCGAGAGCAAGTTTAAAAAATCAAATATTATTTTTTCTTTGAAAAATTTTGGGCGTTCTGGATTTATTTGTTTTTCGATTTTTGGAGCAGTGGTTTTTTGCATATCTCTTTTTATCGAAAGAGCATCGCCTTTAAGCCATTTAAGAGCCTCTGCAAAATTTACTCCGAGATACATTTGCACAAGGGAAATAACATCTCCTTTAACATTTTCGCACACAAAGCATTTAAAATAACCCTTTTCCTCATTGATGCTAACAGAGGGTGTTCTGTCGCCGTGAGCGTGGTTCTCTGGAAAAAAACAACGGAAACGCCCACTTTCAACCGACAATCCAAGCCTTTTAGCAACAACTGTTATTGAAAGCGAAGATTTTAATTCCTGAATTTCGCTGTTGCTCATCATAGTTAAGGATAAGATAGTAAAGTAAGAGATTTTTATACCTATTTTGAATAAAATAATTTATATTAATAATAATAACTCTTTACAGGAGATTTCTCTATGAAAATACAAAAATTTGCTTGTGTATTATTTTGCCTGCTTTTATGCTCTTGCCCTTATGAGGAAGAAAACGAACCTTCAACTGTTGCCGTGCCCAGCAGCAGTTCTGTTGAGCCAGTAGAGCCATCAATTCTTGATTGCCCCCTTGAAGATATAGATACAAATATAACCAAATATTATCCAGATCCAAAGTTTGACCCTCCAAATTCTGGGTCTGAGTATGCTGGATGGTGTCCCCCATCTGCGTTAAAATTATCGGTAGAAGAATTGTCGTTTAGTACACAAGGAGGAGTTAGGTGCATAACTGCAAGTAATTCATGGATTGTGGGCGCATATGGAAAAGACGTAGAGGAATTCGGTTGCTACATCGAAAAAATAGCCCGATTTCGAGACGGAAGGATATTCACTCAAATTCCAAAAGCTGATAGCGTGTTTGTCAAAGTTTCAGACGGAAGTACACTCGCAGGCACAAGACAAGAATTTAGAGATTTTTTTGGAGGTTGGAACTGGAAATTTTATAAAATGGTATGCCCCTGGTTTACTGCAACGAATGTAGATATTTGGACAGAAGGTCGGCAAACGCTGCATATTTCTGTAAATAAAAATGAGACAGGAAGTGAAAGGGAGACATCTATTGGTATGTCCCTAGGGAATTGTGGCGGTGGCTTCAAAATAACCCAATCTCCTTGATATGTTTGCCCTTGCGGTTATCCGTTTGCCGTAAATGCGGTTGTATGTAGGGGCGTATGCTTACGCCCCAAATTTGCTATCTTTAAACAATGAAGTTCAAAGCAATCCTTGTTATTTTTTCCCTACTTATCTCTTGCCAGGGACCTTGGAGCTACTATCCAGAAAATCCAGAAAACTACAAAGGGATATGGATCACCGCATACCTTGTCTCTGGCAGACCTGTGAAAAATAAAAGCGTGTGCCTTGAAAAAATGCACAATTTGAACGAAGTTTATATGCGAGGTTTTGCCTTTTACGATCAGGCGAGCATAGAAATAAAAGGTCCTTTCAATGGGAGAGATACCTCAATTTTTTTGAAACCAGATACCGCTGATTTTGCGCACCGTCCAAATTGCTTTGTGAGTGATGAAAATTTAATTCCAGAAGCTGGCGCAAATTATGATATGTATGTATCTGTAACTTGGGACAGCGCAGGCATAAAAACAACCAGCGAGTTCAGCGCAAAAACGCATATCCCAAAAAAATTCAAAATAAAAAGGGCTTACGATTTGCTAGGCGAGCAATTCAGAACAAAGGATACCATTATGTATTTGCCGCCGCCTATGGATATGGGCTCAATTTATTTTATTCCCGAATACAGCAATGACGATATTGGCGGTACCCTTGTTTCAATGGTTTATGATACCAGTGGGCTTTATTGGGGTGAAAATTTTATAGATAAGCTAGCAGAGCAGTTCGATTCCGAGGGCAACGATACAATACGACATGTTCGATTTGGGGACAGACGCTTGCTATACACGGCAACCAATACGCAAATAGCAAATATGAACAAAGACATAGACAGCATTCCTATAATGGGTTCTATGGTGCCCGCCATTGGAAACATCAAGTTTTTGTTTTATGCAACCACTCGCGAATATATTGATTATCGAAGTACCTTTCTGCAAAATTCTGGAGACAGCCGCATAAAACCTATTTACAATATTGAGGGTGGAGCAGGGATTTTTGCTGGAATGCTTGTTGATACCTTTGAGGTGAGCTTGAAAACCACGCCGGACTTAAAAACGTATTCATACTCAGACGCTCAAGCGAGCTATTGCATGAGAGAAGACGAAGAATATAAAGTTGAAAACTGGAGAACACATAGCCAGTGCTTGGCATTTTGGGATAAAATCCCAACCAAAGATGATTTGCCAGATTTGCTTTCTTGGTGCGAAATGCAGTATTTTCCGATAGACAAATATCCTGATTGCGGCATGGCATTGGTATATTTTTATAAGACTGGAAGAAAATCTCCGATTTTAGAGAGAGAGGTGAAAAAATGGTGCGAAGAACATGAGAGTAATGTGGAGTGTAATTAATGTCTCCTTTTGCATTGCTTCGCATAGCTTTTAGAGCATTGCTCAGAAACAGAATGAGAACATTCCTCTCTGTGCTTGGCATTGTTATTGGCGTTGCCGCTGTTATAACTATGGTGGCTATAGGCGAGGGGAGCAAGCAGTCAATAAAGGAGCAAATTGGTAGCTTGGGTGCAAATATTATTATAATTTCCCCCAATCCCCGACAAACAAGCGGTGTGCGCATGGATGCTTCGGCAACTCAGCTTTTAACTGTGAACGATGCTTATGCTCTGCGAAAGAAATCAAAATATTTAGTGGCTGTTTCACCAGTGATTGATGCGAGAGGGCAGGTAGTTGCCGCAGGTGGGAATTGGCCCAGCGGAATAACGGGAGTGTGGGCTGAGTATTTGCAAATTCGCGGCTACGAAGTGGAAGACGGCGTTATGTTTGAGGGCGATGAAAATATGTCTAAGGTTTGCGTTATTGGAAAAACCGTTGCAGACAATCTTTTCCCTGGCGGCAATCCGGTGGGGCAAACTCTTCGCTATAGAAACATTCCTTTAAAGGTAATAGGGCTGCTAAAAAGCAAAGGAACTTCTGGATTTGGGCAAGACCAAGACGATGTTATTTTAGCTCCCTTTTCAGCGGTTCAAAGGCGTATCTTGGCAACAACTAATGTTAGAACCATTTATGCTGGTGCTGGGGACGAGCAAAGCACGCCGCTTGCGGTTGAAGAAGCACAGGAAATTTTGAGCGAGGAACACAAACTCCCTTATGACAACGAAACCTTTCGCATTCAAACCCAAAAGGAACTTTTGGATATGGTTTCCAGCACGGCAAATCTCTTAACCGCTGTTTTAACCGCCATTGCAGGAATTAGCCTTTTGGTTGGCGGAATTGGGATTATGAATATAATGTATGTTTCGGTAACCGAGCGCACCCGCGAAATAGGTCTTAGAATGGCAATAGGAGCGAGAGGTTTTGATATTTTAATGCAGTTTTTAATTGAGGCGGTTTTAATAAGTTTAACCGGTGGATTAGTTGGAATTATGTTTGGCGGTTTAGCCTCTTTTTTGGTTATGTATTTAGCCAACTGGCCCGTTACCGTAACCTTCTCCAGTATCGTAATCAGTTTTTCAGTTTGTTTTGCCACCGGTGTTTTCTTTGGTTGGTATCCAGCGCGCAAAGCTGCTAGGCTGGATCCTATTGAGGCACTAAGGTACGAATAATATCCCTGAGCCGTGCGGCTTCTTCAAAATCAAGACGTGCTGCTGCCGTTTTCATTGACTGTTCCAATTCCTCAATATTGTATGAAGCCAAAATCCTGTTCTGCTTTTCGTTGATTCTCTTGTTTTTGCCGTGAACATCCATTAATGGATCTTGAATTTCAATTAAGTCTTCTAGCTTTCTCTGCACGTTTTTGGGGGTTATATTGTGTTGCCTGTTAAATTCAATTTGCTTGTTTCTGCGGCGGTTTGTTTCCAAAATTGCTTTTTTCATGGATTCGGTCATTTTGTCTGCATAGAGAATAACCCTGCCTTTCACATTTCTGCTCGCCCTGCCCATAGTTTGAATGAGGCTTTTGTAGTTTCTTAAAAAACCTTCCTTGTCTGCATCCAAAACAGCAACCAAAGCCACTTCTGGCAAGTCCAAACCTTCGCGCAAAAGATTTATCCCAACCAAAACATCAAATTTTCCAATTCTGAGATCGCGTATAACCTCGTGCCTATCCAATGTTTTAATATCGCTGTGCAAATATCTCGCTTTTACCTTTTTATCCAACAAAAAATTTGTTAAGTCCTGTGCCATTTTCTTTGTAAGCGTTGTTACCAGAACTCTATTTCCGTCCGAAACAGTTGCCGTTATGTGTGAGAGCAAATCTTTCATTTGCCCTTCCACTGGCATAACATCAATTTTTGGATCTAGCAAACCTGTGGGGCGGTTTATTTGCTCAACAATATTTCCGGTTGTTTTTTTGAGTTCGTAATCTGCGGGCGTTGCACTCACAAAAAGCACGTTTTTTGGCATTTCGTACTCAAATTCCGTGAAGTTCATAGGGCGGTTATCCAAGGCGCAAGGCAAGCGCCAGCCATATTCCACAAGTGTTGTTTTGCGAACCTTGTCGCCTTCGCTCATGGCACCCACCTGCGGAATGCTGACGTGCGATTCATCAATAATCATAAGCCAGTCTTTGCCAAAATAATCCAAAAGCGTGAAGGGTCTGGTGCCAGGTCTTCTGTTTTCGACAATTCGCGAATAATTTTCTATTCCGGGGCAAATTCCAGTTTCTCTTATGAGTTCCATATCATAATGTGTGCGGCTGTTGAGCCTGGCAGCTTCCAAATCTTTGCCATCGGCTTGCAATTCGTACAATCTCATATCTAATTCTTTTTGCATTCTTTTTATAATTCTATTTCTACTTTCTTCTCTGGTGACAAAATGCTTTGCAGGAGCAACAACAATTTCACCAACCTCTTTTATGGTTTCGCCAGATACCAGATGAAACCAAGAGAGTTTTTCTATTGTGTCTCCAAAAAGTTCAATGCGAAGTCCAATATCGTCGTAGCTAGGGTAAATATCTATGCGGTCGCCTCGCACCCTGAATGTTCCGCGTTCCAAAGCGTAGTCGTTGCGGTCGTATTGAATGGCAACCAAGTCTTTTAAAATGCGGTCTCTATCCCGTTCTTCTCCAATTTTAAGGCGAACCATCAGTTCAAAATATTCAGCAGGGCTTCCCAAACCGTAAATGCAGCTAACAGAGGCAACTATTATCGTATCTCTGCGAGTGAGTAAATTTTTTGTGGCACGGAGTCGTAATTTATCTATTTCATCGTTTATAGAGGCATCTTTGTCTATAAAAATATCGCTAGACACAATATAGGCTTCGGGCTGGTAGTAGTCGTAGTAGCTGACAAAATATTCAACTGCGTTTTCTGGAAAAAATGTTTTGAATTCGTGGTAAAGCTGTGCGGCAAGCGTTTTGTTGTGCGTTAAAATTAAAGCTGGCTTTGACAAATTTTTAATGACATTTGCCATTGTAAATGTTTTTCCACTCCCCGTTACGCCCAAAAGAATTTGGAATTTCTCTCCGTCTTGGAAAGACTTAGTTATTGCCTCAATAGCCTGCGGCTGATCGCCAGCAGGGGCGTAGGGGCTTTTTAACAAGAATGGAGTAGGCTCGCTAGGGGGGCAAATATTCAAATGCCCAGGGCGGCTTTCCTCTGGGCTTAAATGTGGTACGGATAATTTTGCGTGAGGCATAGGTCTGTTTGGCAATATAGTAAAAAGATTTTCTATATTCTCAACTATGACATTCGAACTTCCAAAACTGCCTTATGGGTTCAGCGACCTTGAACCTCACTATGACTCCGCCACGGTGGAAATTCACTATTCAAAACATCACGCTACTTATGCGGCAAATTTGAACAAGGCTGTGGAAGCGGCTGGGTGGCAGGGCAAAAGCATAACGGAAATTTTAACCAGTTTAGATGCGGCTCCAGAACAGCAAAAGGCGGCTTTGAGAAATCACGGCGGCGGTTATCACAATCATTGCTTGTTTTGGGAATCGCTTTGCCCCAAAAGCACAGGCATAAATTCTGGAAAATTGGCAGATGCAATAAATGCTAAATGGGGAAATTTTGAGAGTTTTGCCGAGGCATTTACCGCAAAAGCCTTAGGGCATTTCGGTTCCGGCTGGGCTTGGCTTGTGAAAAACAAAGCTGGCGAATTGGAAATTGTTGACACCCACGACCAAGTTAGCCCTATTAGCCTTGGGTTCAAACCCATAACTGTAATTGATGTTTGGGAACACGCTTATTATTTGAAATACAAAAATGTTCGCGCAGACTGGATCAAGGCGTGGTGGAATATTGTGGATTGGAAAAAAGCCGAAGAACGCTACGTCAGTTAGCAATTTTTTCCCTAAACCATTCTTCCCCATAAACTGGAATGCCGAGTGACTTTGCATTCTCCAGTTTGCTGCCTGCATTTTCCCCTGCCAAAACCCAAGATGTTTTTTTGCTAACCGAGCTGGTAACCTTTGCCCCATTTGTCTCCAAAATTGCTTTTGCCTCTTCTCTGTCCAAAGTCGGGAGCGTTCCCGTTAAAACCACGGTTTGCCCTGCAAAAAGAGTTCCGCTCACACCTTTATATTCTGTGTTTATACCTATTTCCTTTATTTTTTTCACCCACTCTTCGCCCAAATTTGAATGGAAAAAATCATAAACGCTCTCTGCAATTATCTCCCCTATTCCATTTATATTTTCCAATTCCTTTTTTTCTGCCTTTGCCACAGCATCTAAATTTTTGAAATGCTTTGCCAAAATTTTTGCCCCATTTACCCCAAGGTGGCGAATACCAAATCCCGCAATCAATCTTTCCAAACTATTGCTTTTGCTCTTTTCTATACCTTCCAAAACAATCTGCGCACTGCGATCTCCCATTTTGTCTAAAGCCGAGAGCTGTTCTTTTTTCAAGTAGTAAATATCCCAAACATCTTTTATAATGCCATTGTCCAAAAGCACTTCTAATAAGGCTTCGCCGAGATTTTCAATTTCCATAACTTTGCGAGAAACAAAGTATTCCAAAAATCCGAGCAATTGTGCTTTGCATTGCAAATTTTCGCACCGCAAATCTACATCTTCTTTTTGCAATTTTTCTCCGCAAACAGGGCAAAATTCCGGCTCTTTCACAGGTTCTGTATTTGGCGGTCTTTTTTCGGTTTGAACCTCCACTATTTTCGGGATAATTTCTCCACCTTTTTCAATGCCTGCAAAATCGCCTATTCGCAAATCCAACCTTTTTATCTCATCAAAGTTGTGAAGGGTTGCTCTTTTCACTGTGGTGCCGCCGAGTTGAACGGGTTTAAGATTTGCAACAGGGGTAATTTTGCCTGTGCGCCCAACTTGAACATCAATGCTCAA
Source organism: Candidatus Fibrimonadaceae bacterium (assembly GCA_031281275.1). Classification (GTDB taxonomy): domain Bacteria; phylum Fibrobacterota; class Fibrobacteria; order Fibrobacterales; family Fibrobacteraceae; genus Fibrimonas. Next base: position 22,999 of record JAITFP010000051.1, on the reverse strand, counting down.
AAGCTCCGAATAAACCCGCTCCGCTTTGAATTTATATGCTATTGCCCAGCGAGGTGCTTTTGAATTTCTGCCTGCTTCTTGTTGCTGGAAAATGCTATTCACTTTAACAACCATTCCGTCTATATCAAAGGGAAGTGTTTTTCTCAAATTATCAAAATAATCCCTAGCTTCAAAAATTCCCTGCACCGAATCTTTTACAAAATATTCAAAAACTCTGAACCCTAAATTTTTCAGTAAATCCAAATTTTGGCTGTGGAATTTGGAATTAAAAGTCCCCGCTTCTAGCGGGGTGGCAGCGTAGCTGACGGGGTGTGGAATTTGGTATGCGAAAAATCTGAGTTCTCTTTTTTCGGTTTCTTTTGGGTCTTTTAGTTTTAAGCTGCCTGCTGCTGTGTTTCTTGGGTTTGCGTAAGGGGTTTTGCCAAGGGAAATCATTTCTTCGTTTAATTTTTCAAATGCGCGGTGTTCCATATATATTTCGCCTCTAACTTCCAATTCGCCGTTTGGGGCATTTTTCAAGATATGAGGAATGTCTTTTATGGTTTTTATGTTTGCGGTCACATCGTCTCCGGCTTCGCCGTCGCCTCTTGTAAGTCCGCGTACTAGTTTCCCATCTATGTACAATAGAGACATGCTAACGCCGTCTATTTTTATTTCGCAGGCATATTCAATTTCATCGCTTATCAGAGAGTGGAGCTGGCGCTGCCAGTCTAAAACCTCGGCTTCGCTATATGTATTTGCAATGGATAGCATTGGAGTTTTATGGGCAATACGCATAAAATCGCTTAGATTTTCTTTGCCAACCGTTTTAGTAGGGGAATCTGCCCGCTTTAATTCCGGGTATTCCTTTTCCAGAGCTTCTAATTCCTTTAAGGTGGCATCAAATTCAATGTCTGAAAAAAGGGTTGTTTTGCCCTCGTAGTAAAGGCGGTTCGCTTCACTGAGCTTTAGGGTGAGTTCTTTGATTCGTTCCGAGGGTGTAGGCATACGGAAGTGGTAATATAGTAATTTAGGATTAAAATCTTACTATATTTAAATCTTATGACAAAATTCATAAAGAACTCGCTTTTACTCCTCCTATGCCTAGCTTCGCTTGGTATATCTGCTGTAAACAACCCTGTAGGTGAAGAAAGAAAAACCAATGTTGCCGATTTTTTTAGGCATCCTCAAAAGAGCGATAAATATAACGAAATGTGGAGTTATGTTTTTGTGCTGGATAATGGAACAAAAATATATGTGAATTATACCTGGATGTATGTGCCAACTCAGGGTTTTAAAATAGGTACCGATTTTTCAATATGGAATTTCAAAGGCAAAAGCCATAGTGTTGGGCGGCAATATTCAACGGATAGATTTGTTGAAGACAAAAGCACAAACAGCATTTTTATAAACAATGGCGATTATTTAATGGAAAAAGCACCAGGCGTAGGGCACCGTGTGTTGTTTTCTGCCAATAAAAATGGCAAAAAATTCCTTGATGTTTCATTTACAAGTGCTGTGAGCGGAGTTGTTCCAGGAGATGGCGTATTCAATGTGGATGGGAATAAATTTGGTTTGTATGTGCATATTCCTTATGGCAGAATTAAAGGTCGCGTGGGTATTGGAGAAGATACCGTTGAAATAAGCGGATATGGTTATATGGATCACGTTTGGCAAAACGAAAAACCTGCTGAAATGGCTACCCGAATGCTCACATTCAGTATGCCTTCTCCAAAATTATTTATAGCAGGTCGCACAGGGGTAACAAAAAATGGCACTCCTTATGGTTACTCCATTCATCACTCAGAAAATACATCTAAAATCATTTATCCTGTTTCTGTGCTTGAAAATGAAAAGAACTATAATCCTAAAAGTTTTCCAAAAAATTTGACAATTGTTTGGAGTGATGATATTGTACCTATTAAATTTGAAGTAAGAGCGCAAGAAACATTTAGCATTCTTTCAAATTTTGACGGCTTCCTAGAACGAAACGCAGTTAAACTAGCACTTGGCGAATTGATTTATAAACGCGGGCGTTCACAAACGGAACACGGTAAATTAGATTGGACAATTGCAGGCTTTTGATTGAATAAAGTGTTACAAAAAATGCTTGTAATCCATATTCAAGGCTTCGCCAAGTCGCATTGCCATTTTCTTGCCTATGGGCGTACGACCTTTTTCCATATCGGAAATCTGCCGAGGAACAACGCCGATTTTTTTCGCAAGTTCGGTCTGCTTCATTTCGCGCATTGTGCGCGTAACGCGGAGATGATCGCCAGGCGTTATATTGGCTGTTTTCTTCTTCCACCAATCCCAGTCATATATATTCTCAGCAACATCTTCTACTGGCTCTTCCCTCATTTTTGGAAAAAGCCGCTTAAACAAGTCAATGACGAAAACCGGTACATTACCTGTTAGCCTAAACTCGCCCACCTTGCCATTTTCAAGCGTATGGGGAACTACCACGAGAGCCTGCATAAACCACCTCTATTCTTATTTTTTTTTCCGTTTCCACCCAGCAAGCCACCCACTTGTGAGCTATGTGGCAGTGATGAGTGTTTGTCCCTTTGAGCTTTCCGTAATTCTTCCAGTTGTACCTAATAGGTCCATTTAGTTCAAGGTCTTTAACTAAAAGCTCAAATTCCTCAAAAGCAACTTTCGGAAGATCCTTAACGGATTTCTTTACTGAATTTTTGAGATCAACCTTAAACATAATATAAATATACATTTTTTTACTGTAATGAATACAAAAAAGGCAGCCATTATGGCTGCTCTATTTGTTATTCAATAGTGATTATTCAATAGTAATCAATGTTATAGAATGCGCTGGGAATGTTAGCGCACCGCCTTCTTTTATCTCTTGACTGCTCGCTTTTGGTGGCTCAATTTTAACCGTTTTGCTTGCGGCTTGCCCTTTTGGAGCAGCCAAAACCTCTACCTTTGCTTTTCCAGCAAAACCAGGAATCTTGATTGTGCTATTGAAAGCTGTGTAGGGGTTTTTGTTTATTGCAAGCAGAGTTTTCTTTTTGCCGTTCACCGACAAATAAGTGGTTAAATCGGTACTTCCGCTATTGCTCTCAACAAGCTTGCCTCTAATGCCATCAGCAGCCATTTGGAAGGCGTAATAGCTTGGGCGAGGTTTGTTGCCGCCAATTATATCTTCGTAAGAACGGGAAAGATAGCCGTAATCGCCGCCTTCTGGGGTTATATCGTTGTGAATATCCCAATACTGAGCGGAACCTGCTCCAACTTTGGCAAGTGTGCCTAGGTAATCTGCAACAAACAAACCGTTTATCAGAGATATGGATTGGGGACCCGGATTGAAATCAACTGAATTCCATTCGGTTAGCCAAATTTCAAGGTCTTTTTTAGGGGAGAATTTCTTGATGCCTTCCCTAACTCGACCAAAAATTTTCTCCAAATCCTGAGGAGAGGCGAGCAAGCCAAAATCGTTTTCTTCGCCAAAATGCTGGGGATAATGGTGAATTATCAAAGCATCGGCAACGTCGGCGGTGTATTTCAGAACGTTTTCGTTCCATTCGCCGTCTAGCACGCCCAAAACTCCAACTTTGATTTTTGGGTCAACCTTTTTCATAGCAGTAATAAATTCACGAGCACGTTTGCCATAGGTGTGCCCTTTGTCTGCGCCATATTTTGCGTATTGAGGGTGCCAATCGCCGTAAATTTCGTTACCTATTTCCCAATAGATAACGTTTGCTTTTTTGGTTATGTTGGTGTGCTTAACCCAATCTGCGGCCTCCTCTGCCGTTCCCGTGCCAAAATTAGCGGTAAACATAGGCGTTGTTCCTGTTTCTTTGCACCATTCAAGGAATTCGTCTGTGTCAACCATCCAGTCTTTGGCTTCCAAAATCTTTTTCCAGTGGTCATCGTCTGCACGCAAACCACCTGGATAGCGAACCACTCCGTGGTTGATTCTCTTTACATAGTTTTTTGTTTCGGGCTTTAGCAAATCGCCATCCCAGAGAGCTGCGTTAATGCCAAAAATAGCACTTGATACATTTGGATTTATAACCTTGTTCAAATCTCCGGTTATTGTTAAGCCGGCAGATTCTGGAACCTTGGGGCGTGGCACTTCGCGCAAATTGGTGAGCTTCACGTTGTCTATTTGCAAAGAGCCTTCGGAACCTTCGCCGCTGGGTTTAAAGTCCAAAACCTTTACTCCGTCCAAATCCAAAGCTCCGTTTTGAATTGCCTCAGGTGGCTGATAGTACGGGAATTTAGTGAATGAACGGAAGGGAACAATCACTGTGCTTCTGCCTCTTGGCGCACCGGTGCTGCTGACAAAAATTTCCCTGCCCTTATCTCCTATTTGAACGGTTATGCCCTGCCAAGCCTTATCCGTATAAACATCAAACATAACGCCCCAGTGTTTTGTCCAGTCGGTATGTTCTTTTTTAGCTTTCTGCTTTTCAAAATCATAAACAAGGTCAACCCAATCGCCCAGCATGTAATGGGAAATATTGAGCGACTTGCCATCTAAATTGCCTTTGTCTATTGTAAAAGAAACTTTGGACTTTGGACCTGTGGATTGTTCAAATACGGGGTTATTTTCAAAATCGTGCAAAACCAAGTCTGGCGCAGTGCTTTTGAATGTATTCCATTTTAAATCTGGGTCCACCCAGTCTATATTTTCGGTGAAGGTGATTTGGTCAACATATATAGTTACAGGGTCATCTTGGCGACCATCGCGTTTGTTCTCCGCTTTGCCAACAGAAAAACGAACTTCCTGAATTTTGTTCCACTGCATTTTTTTGGTGACTTCTGCTTGTTTGTTGGCATCCCAAGCTTTGCCCGCATCTTGGAGTTTTTTCAAAGGAATTTTTACCAATTTCCAATCCTTGGAGATTGTTTGCCCTTCAATCCAGTCTTGTACATTTGTTTTTGTTTGGCTCTTTATGCCATCACCTTGATTGTCTAGCACTCCAAAAGCGACTTTTTCGCCGCCCTGCTTGCCCTTTACCCAAAAATAAACACCGCCTTTATCCCTAACCTTGGAAAGGTCAATGTATTTACCTTCGCCCAAAGAGAGAGTAACGCCGGAATATTCATTGTCGTCCATATAAGCTGCTAAAACATTTCTGTTAGGTGTTTTGGAAGGTTGTTCTTTGAATGCGGTTAATCCGCCATATACATAGCCAAATCCTTGCATATTGCCAGCATAGAACACACCATTTGGAACTGCCTTTGCCTTGCCATCTAGCTTGGCTGGGTCTTTTGGTCCCTCTATTGTTTCTGTTTTTTCGTCCCAGTAAACAATTTTCGGTTTTGGTTTTGCAACAGGAACTGTGCCTTTCACAATTTCAACATTGGCAACCCACACCAAGAAGCCTTGGGGGTTGGTTCCCTTGTCCACCGATACGCGGAACTCTGCAACTTTATCCCAATTTATGCGGTCTGGAAGTTCTGTTTTTTTGGTATCGTCCCAATACATGCCTCTTTCGGGAAAATCTGCCAAAGGAATTTTCACGTGCTGCCAGTCTTTGGTTATTTGTACGTATTTGTTGAGAGACAGCTTGGACTGCGTTTTTTTGCCCTTGCCATCTGAATCCAAAAATCCAAATAGAGCTTGTTCGCCACCATTTGCACCTTTGATATCAAACTCAACTGCACCATCGAGCAAAATCTTGCTAAAATCAAAGAATTCATTGTAAAGGCATATAGAAGAGCCAGAATAATCGTTTGGCTCCAAGTTTATTTTTAGAGAGGCACCCGATTTATAGCCCTGGGTTTTGTCTATTTCTACTTTGGATTTTCCTCCATAAGAATAATCAAAACCACCTGTTCTATATTGCCCATCAAAGAATTTATAGACAACTATGCGAGATGGGCGTTGTGCGAAAGCTACTGTGGCAAGAGCCAAGAATAGAAAAAGAGCTATTCTACGAATCATAAAACCTCTCCAATTTGAATGATACTATGGTAATATAGTAAATTCTCTTTTGGATGTGCGGTTTACTCATTAATCCTTCAAACATCGAATACTATACATCCACTTCTTATGGCCTGTGTACTCGTACTCCATACCGTCCAATATGGAGCCGCTGGCGAGATCTCGCCTGTGGGCGTAGGTGGCATTATTCTCTGTTGCAGTCCACCAGAAGCTTGATTTACCGACATCGCTGAAAGTACCACTGAGATAGTAGCCGCCCGGCAAAGCAGAAAACCCATACGTGTCCTTGCCATTGTTGTTCTCGCCATTGTCAGAGTTCCAGCCACTTTCTGCCTTCAAATGCTCGCGATAATTTTTTCCAACAAAATCTATCAGAGTTGCCCATTCTTGGTTGCTAGGAATATGCCAACCCTTAGGGCAAATGCCCTGATGCTTTTCATTAATTTGCATAGAACAACTATTGGAGTTACAGCTAGTATCCAGAGCCATTGCCGCTGCCCAATTATACAACTTTCCATAAGTATCGCAGTGGTATTCTTTCTCGGAATAGCATCTACTGCCCTCGACATCATAATTCAAATTACGCTGAAACCAAGTTTGTGTGCCAATCACAACTGTTTTATAAATTTCGCCGCCATGATCCACAGAGGGACCATATTTAATTGAGATACTAGAACTGCTCGGAATTGAGCTTGATGAAGATTCCCTCACAGAGCTTGAACTTTGTGCAGCAGACGAACTACTTGGCGTTGAGCTTGATGAAGATGCCCTCACAGAGCTTGAACTTTGCACGGAACTACTGCTTGACGGCGTACTGGAACTACTTGGCTTTGAGCTTGACGAAGGCGTAGTGCTACCATACTTATCCTTCACACAACGAACACTATGCAGATAGTGACCATTACTATAATTACTACTAATATAACGCCTGCAGTCGTCGTAGCTGTAGGGACCAGTTATACATACTCTCTTATTTACGTCATCACTCCACCAGTAGCCGCTGTAGTTGCCGCCGTCGTAGTAGAAATAACTTTCTGGACTGCCGTAGCCGCCCGGCATAGCCGAAAAGCCATACGTGTCCAGACCGGGTTCATACCAGTTATCTTTTGCTTTCAAATGAAAAGCGGTATATCCTCCAGCAAAATTTTGCAACGTTTTCCATTCTTCATTGCTTGGAATATGCCAGCCATCGGGGCATATTCCCTTATTTTTCTCGGATAATAGAGAATTGCAATTACTAGTGTTACATTCATCTGGCAGAGCCATTGCCGTTGCCCAAGAATACAACCTGCCATATTTGTTGCAGTTGACTACCTTATCCTCATAGCATCTACTGCCATCAACATCGTAATTCAAATTACGCTGAAACCAAGTTTGTGTGCCAATCACAACTGTTTTGTAAATTTCGCCTTCATAATCCACAGAGTCGCCATAGACAATATTAGGAGCTATATAAGTATTGCTCTTCTCATCATAGGGGTTGTCACGGCGCGGTTCCCCAATCACCTCGTTCAAGACTGTGCAAGACAAAAAAATCACAGCTGCGAACATAAAAAATCTCAAAACCATATATGAACTCCTATCCCCGAAGCCAAAAGTGCGGCTCCAAGAATGTAAAAAATATTCCTTTGAGTTTTGCTGCTTTGCACATTATCCCAAGTTTCGTCATAATAAGTCTGATCGTACCCAAATTTGTCATACTCCTCTTGATACATCCACATATTGCTTTCCATTACTTCGCTTCCTGCAATAATCATTCCCAGCCCCAGTGCTTCCAAGCCAAGACCAACCCAAAAACTGGTTTTGCTGAAAAAGTACTTCTTATCCTTTGGCTTCTCGCTCTTTGGCATCTCAGCCTCTGGCTTCGCAGGCGCAGGCTCCAACTTCGCAACTTCTGGCTTCTCAACCACTATTGCTGGCTCAGGCGGCTTTGCCGTAGATTCTTCAAGCACCTTTTGGAACAAAGATGATGATTTTTCGTCTATCACAACCAGCAAGCTAGATACATCTTTGGAACTTCCCGTGAACGAGCCAATCAGATTTCCCTTTTGCGTATCGTATAACTCCACCTTTATGGTCAAATTGCCTTCAAACCTCCCTATGCGCCCTTGCGCCACATAATCCGCGCTCACCTTTCTGCCCAGATCCGCTAGGCAGCTCGATTCCTTGCACACCTTGACGGTGTTCTCCTGTGAGCCTAGGAAGGCTACTATGCTTTCCGTGGTCATAACCCCGAACCTCTGCTTGGGCAGAACATTAACTGCCGCCTCTCGTAGCCTGTCGGTTAGGTAAGTCAAGTTGGAAACGCTTATGGAATCAAAATCATCCATAGTGTTTATAATGGCAATTCTCTCCTGCTGCCCATAAGCGGCAAGGGCGAGAAATAGCAAAAAGAAAAGTTGTTTTTTCATATATCTAACCTTCAGGGGGATGGGGGAACGAAACAAAAAGATTCAGGGAACTTGCAGCGCAGGCTCTAGGAAAAAGTGTTTTGAGGGGCAAATACTGCATAAGAGGATAATATAGAAAATTATTATTGCCTGAGCTGAACCTCAGGCACAAAGTACCCTCATTTACCAGCTTGGCTGTTCAAAAATGCCGCCAATGTGTCTCTATGCACATTTAGCTTCCTAGCCACTGCGGCTCGGCTGTAGCCACACGAGAGCAGGTATTGCACTTCGCTTGCCCTGCTAGCTAGCTTAGATTCGGTGTTGCGCCTCCCAAGTGGGCGACCAAGGGCTTTGCCTCCTGCTTTTACACCTGCAAGGGCTTCGCGAATGCGTTGTGAAATCATTTTGCGCTCTATTTCGGCAGAAAGTCCAAAAGCAAAGGCTAGCATTTTGCTGGAAATGTCGTCTCCTAACTTGTAGCCGTCTTTGACTGTCCAAACCCTTGCCCCGCTATTCAGCAGGTAATTGAGTATTTCCATAACCTGCAATAGGTTACGCCCCATCTGCGAAAGCTCGCTGGCTATTATAAGGTCGCCATCCTTTGCACTGCCAATAATCTTGCCGAGTTTGCGCTTTTGCAAATCCTGCATTGAAGAGGCGTTTTCCTCTATCCACTCGTCTATGGTTATGCTGTGTTGCTGCGCGAAATTCATTATTTCGCATTTTTGATTTTCTGCGTTTTGATTATCCGCACTTACACGGATATATCCGTATATCATTGGACCCCCTCCATTTTTAAAACTCCGAAGCCCCCTCCGCAAGAGCGAAAGAAACTGTGGAGCTAGCTTATTTAATAATAAGATAGTAAAAAAATTAGTATATTTCTCTACTTATGAGCGAAATTAATTTGGATGGCACTTGGAAAATGGTTTGGGACCCAGAGAATAAAGGAGTCGCCAGTCATTGGTTTACAGAAATTCCTAGTAAAGCCAAAAATGTGGAAATTCCGCATATCTGGGAAGAAAATACGGCTACAACAGCCTTTTATTACAAAAAATTTTCACTTTCAACCAAAGACAAAAGATGCTTGCTCAGGTTTGAGCAGGCGGCTGTTTATGCCGTTGTTTGGGTAAACGGAAAATTAGTGGGAGACCATTTTGGTTCAACTACTTCCTTTGAATTTGATATTTCTCAATTTGCAAAAACAAACCACGAAAATCTGCTGTGCGTTAAAATAGCCAGCGTTTCATCTAATGGTGATTTTGAGCTAATTTCAGGCGGCGATCCTATACCCGCCGAGCAAATGCCGCTAGGGCTGCCTTGGAAACGGAGTCCCTTTGCAGGGCTTGCAGGTAAAGTATCCATAACAAGCGGAGAAAGAGCCTTGCTCACCGCTATGGAGATAGCCACAAATGCCGACCACGGGCGAATAAATATAAAATTGTCCTTCAATAATCCACGAAACTATGTGGCAAAATTGAAAATTTTTGCCCGCGATCCAAAATTGGAGGTTTCGTCCATTCAAAAAGAAGTTAAACTTGAAAAAGAAAATACCAACATCATGCTGCATTTGAGATTTAAGGATATAAAGTTCTGGTCTATAGAAACGCCAGAAATTTATGCGCTGGAAATTCGATTAGATGGTTCAAACTACTTGTCTTCCAATTTTGGTTTTAAAAAATTTGATTGCAAGCAAGGTGATTTCTTTTTAAACGATTCCATAATCAAAATACACGGCATAACATACAGCCATCGCAGAGATGTTTCCATTGCAAAAGAGCTGGAACAAATCAAGGAACTTGGTTTTAATGCCGTTCGCACAGGAGGCGCTCCTTTTAATAGAGAGGCTTTGGACGAATGTGATAGGCTGGGGCTTTTGGTTTTTCAAGAATTCCCTATATGCGATGAGCAATCCAGCAAAATGGGTTTAGAGGCAATAAAAGCTATTGCCCCAGAAATAGTATGCGAAAGCGTAAACCACCCATCACTGGCAGCTTGGATATTAGGCTCTGAAAACGGCAGGCTCATTTTGGAAAACGGCGCAAAACTTTTGAACCGCATAGACACTTTGGAAAGTTGCCACCCGGCAATAAGCAACATAAATAACGTTTCAATAGACAACGACCAAAATTTCAAGCACGGACACGAAAAAACATTTAGCGCAACCGGAAAAATAATAGGCGTAACCGATGGAACTGTGCTTCCATACTCTTCGCATTATCTCGCCCTCAAAGTTTTTGGAGGAGTGCCTTTCACCTTGTTTTTATCTCGTTATGGAATTTCAGAAGATAAAGATTTTGTTATTCCAGACCCTTTCTTTGGCGATGCCTGGCTGCAAGACAACTACAAGCTATTTACCGATGATGTGAAGAAAAACGGAAAGGTTTTGCTATCCATAAAAAATCACCATATTTTTGGTTCTGCAAAAAACGATGCTGATATGCAAAACTTGATGCAAAAAATAAAGAATTTCACAAGCAAAAATGCAAAGGATACATGGCAAAGCGCAGAATCCTTTGCCATAGATTCAAATGAGCTTGCTCTCTCTGGGCTTGACCAAAATATTCAATGCTTGCAGAGCAGCCCTGTTGTGAGCGGATATTTCATTGAAGAATGGGCAGATTTCAAAAACGATTTTAGTGGAATAGTAAAGGAAAATGGAGAAAGCAAAAATTTAGAGCAGAGCATTAAAAACATAAACGCCTCCACCAGATTGCTTTTGAGCGGTTTGGAGCGTGTTGTGGCAAAAAGCGAAAGCATTTCGTTTCAGCTCAGCTTGCTCAACGAAAAAAGATTGAACGAAATAACCATATCCGTACAGCTTTTGGATAAAAGCGGCAAGGTTGCGGTTTCGCAAAGCAAAAATTTTTCCGTCCCAAAATTCACGCTAGCATCTCTTGGCGACCTAAGCCTGAAAGCTCCACAAAAAACAGGTTCTTACAGCTTGAAATTAACACTTGAAAGCAATGAAAAAGAGATTTATTCTATGGAAGAACCCATAGAAGTTATTGAAACACCAAATATTAAAAACGTGCTGGCAAAATCTGAATTTTTAGATGCCGCAGAAAATTCATCTGAAATAATAGATATGATAAACAGCAAAAACCCAGTGTTATTCACTGCGGCACTCAGTTCTTGGGCAGATAATTCCATTTTGGAATCCGTTGCAAATGCAGTTAAGGCTGGGAAAATTCTCTTTATCTCAGACATAATTCCAGAAGACATTAGGCTGCTCAACAACTTCGCCGCATTTGATTGTTCTTTGGAATGTTTTTATTCTTCTGGAGCCGCAGGTGCTAGCATCCACTACATTCCAAAAGAATCTATACTTGAAAGCGAATTATTTGGAAAATTCATTTTAGATAAAACCTGCTCTGCCATTGTGCCTAGCTTGTCTATGTCTAAAATTAAAGATGCTGAGAGTTTTGTGCATTCCGTTTCCATAAAAAACTGCGAATTGCAGGCCGGCGTGGATTTGCAGATAATGCAATATGGAAATGGCAAAATTATTTTCAGCACATTGAATTTTGAAGGATTGGACACTTATGCTCTTACAAATAGCTTGTTCGTAAAAATCATCCAGTTGGTCGCAGAGTAAAAATTTGCCCTTACTCTTTTCTCTTTGCTGCGAAAAACAGAGTGGATAGCAAAAGCATAACCGATAATATGTAAAATATTTTCAGGTTTTTAGACCAGGCTTCCTCTTGCTCTGCCACCAGATTATAAAAAGATGCGAGCAAAATTCCGCAAGCATCGTGCGCTTTTGCCCTGCTATAACGCCATTCCTCAACATTGCAAGAATCTCTTTTTAAGCATTCCGAAAGCCAGCGAATTCTCAAAGTTATATTTTTCTCAATTTCAAAAAGAGCATCTGTGTTTGGAACCTTAATTCCACTATTGCTCAAATTGTTCAGCAATTCCTCTGTGGACACCATAAGAGATTGCTGGATATCCAAATTATCCTTTACATAAGAAAAATTTATCTGCCTAGGATTTTCAGAAACATTTATTCGCGAATCTAGCAGCCTATATTCAGAAATATTTGCAATTATCTGCTCATAAGCAAAAGGGGTATTTATTTGCAAGCGATAATAAAAATAAGATAAAACAAGAACAGAAGCAAAAGCGAGCAGACCCGCAGGCAAACTAAATGTGCGAAACAGCAGTTCTTTTATCTTCATACCTCTTTACCAAGCGAGTGAATATATGTAAGTATGCAGCCAAGGGGCAATGCCGCAGAACAAAACACAAAAGCCTAGCACCGCAAGGATTATCTTATGCCACAAGCAAACTTCCACAGGCGGCAAATTTTCGTTTGCATCACTAACCCATGCAGCTTTCACTATTTGCAAATAATAATACAAAGCAATAACGCTGTTTATGGCGGCAAAACCAACGAGCAAATAATTTCCCACAGAAGCCGCACTAGCAAATACCATCCATTTGCCTATAAAACCAGCAAGCGGCGGAATTCCAGCCAAGCTAAATGCGCTAATTGCAAACAAAACAGCGAGCAAAGGGCTTTGCTTGGAAAGCCCAGCAAGAGAATCAAAACTTTCAGGGCGGCTTTTACCTATTATGCTAATTAAAAAGAACATGAGGTAATTTGAAAAAGCATAAAGAAACAGGTAATAAACAAAAGAAGAAATGCCAAGCCTCTCGCTGCCACAGAGTCCTATTAAAATGTAACCTGCCTGCGCAATGGAACTATAAGCCATAAATCTACGCAGCCTGCTCTGTTTCAACGCTCCCAAATTGCCTATGAATATGGTTGCCATAGCAAGCGCAGAAAATATTATCCTAAACACAAAGCCCAAATCCGATAAAGGATAATATATAAGAACGCTCAAAAACACAAGGGCAACGGCTTTTGAGCTAACGGATAAATAAGCTGTTATCGGTGTTGGCGCACCCTCGTAAACATCTGGTGCCCAAGTGTGGAAGGGAAACAAAGTGAGCTTAAAACCCACTCCCATAACTATGAAAACCACAGCCGTTAGCAATAACTTGGCATCTGTTTCGTATGTGTTGCGAACCGCGTTATAAATATCCTCATAAAAAAGCGACCCTGCAAAACCATACAAATAACTGATTCCAAACAGCAATACAGCAGTGGATATTGAACCCATAAGCACATATTTAAGGGCTGCTTCGGCTCCTTTTGCCGAGCTTTTGTTCCAAGCAACCAAAAAATACATTGGCATAGTCGCAAGCTCCAGACCTATGAACAGGGATAAAAGCTCGCCAGCCGAGGCAACAAGCATTCCACCAACTGCCACAAATAGCATAGCGCCCAAAAATTCCGGTTTGTTTTTTAAATCGTAATTATTGCTCAAAATAGAAGCAAAAAAGAAAGACAGCAGTAAAAGTTCCCTTATCAAAATTCCAAAACCATTCACGCTCCAAGTTATAAAACTTGCGTTTAAGTTTCCGCTTTCAAACCCGCAAATGGAAAATCCTGCATAAAGCAAAAACAAAAGCGCAGAACAGGAATTAGCCAAAAAAACGGAGATTTTTTTTGAAAACAACCCAAACGCCAAAACCGCAAAGGGGAGCAATATAAAAACACAATCCAAGGCTATGAATGGGGACATATTTGGGTAATATAGAAAATCATTGTCTGAACCAGAATTTTCAGAATTTTCAGTATGAACAGAATGAACCTCATATTTTGGTTTTATTCAAAATAACACACAACATGTTCCTTTAAAATCCAGTCCAGATTTTCTAGAATTTTGGGGAGCAATAATATATCGCTTTTTTCCAAACGCTCGGTTAAATGTTCTGGTGTGAAATTTTCTTCAATTTTTTTGGCTTCGGGTGTGTAGCTCAAATGCCAAGGTTCCTGCTGTACCCTGCCTATGCCCGGCAAAAAAACCCGCCGGAATCCAAAGGAATTTCCGCTTTCAATTTGAGAATCCAGCCATTTGTGAAATTTTCCAAAAACCCCAAAAGACTCTTCCAAACTCAGTTCTGCCTCGTAGCCTTCTGGAACCGCAGCCGCATCTATCACGTCAATATCTGTTCCCCATTCGTGCCTGCTGGTGCCGGGCAAGGCACTCCAAAGCAAAATCGCTTTCATGCATTCCAAATCGGAAAGTTCGTCTCTGTTTACCAGTTTTCCCATTTCGTCTAAAATTTTTCTTTTTCCCAAAGCCTTTTCATTCCAAATCAAAAGCTGCCTCTCAAAGCTGCGCCAGCCGCTTTCAATTTTAGGTTCAAAGCCCTGTTTTTTTGCTTCTTCGCAAAAATTTTCAAAGGCGTTCAATGTTTCGGGTTTTAGCACTATTACCTAGAAATTGGAACAGGCGAAAGTTTGGGGGCTGTTTTGCCTTCTGCCACACGCATAGTTTCTTTTATTGCTGTACGGAGCGCAAAATTTTCTCCGGCGTTTTCCCATTTTCCGGTTTTGTTGTTCAGCCACAAAACAATTTCTCCGTTTTGGCTTGTAAAAATTGAAGCAACGGTGCCGTAGCGAAAAAATTTGCCTGCTATCATTTTGCCGTCTAAATCCAAATTCCCATTCCAAGTTTCGGCGGTGTAGCCAAGCCGAACCCTATCAAGCATAACTTCCCAAACCCTGCCAAAAGCCGCCTCAGAGCTTATAACAGATTTTTTGAGCTGCGAAGAAATTTCGCGCAAGGCATCTGCGGCTTCGCTGTTTTTATATGGAAAACCGCTTTCCACAAACAAAGCCAAGGTGTCTATTGTTTTTGCCAAATCTTCGCTGTATTTTGCCTTGCGTGTTTCAAAATAACGAGTGGTGCCAAGCGCTCTTTGCCTAGCACCTTTGAGTTTTTCTATTTCCGCTTTAAGCGAATCTATTTGCCCCATCAATTCTTTTTCTTGATTTTCCAAAGCTGTGGTTTTTTGCCTTGCATTTGCAACAAAATCTGCGTGTCGTTTCGCCTCTGCTTGTGTCAAGTTTTTTTCCCTTTCCGTTTCTGCCTGCACAGTTTTTATGTTGCGGCGAATTTCTGCAATGCTGTTATCTTGCGCAAACAGCAGGGTGTTTGCGAGGGCAAGGGTGAGGAAAAGGAGGTGGCGCATGAGGGTAATTTAGAAAAAATTTTTTATATTATCGGTAGAGGTAAAACGATTTTATAATAAATGAACAAAACCGCCACATTCCTCCTTCTCCTCAGCATCGCTCTCTTTGCCCAGCAAAAAGGCACTCTCACCGACACGCGAGACGGAAAAACGTACAAAACAGTTAAAATCGGCGAGCAGGTTTGGATGGCGGAGAATTTGAATTATGAGGCGGAAAGTTCAAAATGTTACGACAATAAACCTGCCAACTGCGACAAGTATGGGAGATTATATAATTGGAATACAGCTAAAACGGCTTGCCCAAGCGGTTGGCATTTGCCTGCAAACTATGAATGGGATGTTTTACTCCGCTATGTGGACTGCATAACTTGCCCAAGCTGTTTTTATATGCCAGACAGCTCGGAATATAATATTCGGGTCTGTTATGCTGGGTGTTTAGACAAAACGAGTAGCGTTTATCAAAGCAAAACTGCTTACCCAAGTAGTTGGTATTTTCCGAAGTGGTATATTTTGTACAGATGTTCAAACGACACAAGTGATACAAATAGGTATTATCGAGGCAGAGTGGCAGGTAAACTTTTGAAAAAAACAGGCAACGGCACAGACGATTTCGGATTTTCTGCCCTGCCGGGCGGCGAGAGCTATTATGGTCTTGTTAATTTTGCAAATATGTGGTCTTATTATAGCAATGGCAGTTTCAATTCGGAAGGCGAAGAAGGCTATTGGTGGTCTGCTAGTGAAATCAGTAGAGGTTACTGTATCTACAAGAATATTTACAACTACGCCGGGTTCGTGAATTGGGGCTTATACAATAGGAAAAATTTGCTAAGTGTCCGCTGTTTACAAGACTGATAAAATTTTCTATATTTACCCTAAAACGGAGATAATTTTATGAGCCGCAAAGAACGCAGGGCAAATGCACGCAGGGCAAAAATTGAAAATCTGCACAAACCGGTCAAAGCTAACCGCGGAGTTTTGATAGCCGTTGCCATATTCACAGTAGTTATAGTTATTGCCACCTATTTTATAAGATACAGCAACACTTAAAGAATCACAAGTGGAAACTGTCTAAAAATGCGTCTAGCTCGGCGTTGATTTTTTGCCTTTCCTTGTTCTCCATAAACCAGTCAATGGTTTGTTTTATCCCTTCTCTAAATGGAATTTCGGCTTGCCAGCCTGGGGCGAACTTTTTTATTTTTGAATTGTCAAAAATAGTGCACCAAGCTTTGTCGCCCAAGAGACCTGCACCTAAATCTGGATTTTTTTGTGCTATTGTTTCGCTCGGAACACAGATGAAATTCGGCTTTGGCGCGCCAAGGGCATTTGCCACGCACTGAGAAATTTGTCGCCAAGTTAGCCATTCATCGCTTGTTATGTGAAAAGCGTTGCCAATGGCGGCTTCGTTTCCAAGCAAAGCGACAAATGCTGCGGCAAAATCTTTTGCATGGGTGAGTGTCCATAGAGTAGTACCGTCTCCGTGCAGAATAATGGGTTTGCCAGCTAGCATTCTTGCGGAATTTGTCCAGCCGGAACTGCCCATAGCTGCGGGTATAATGGTATCGTAAGTATGCGAAGGTCGTACCACGGTTATTGGAAAATCTTTTTCCCTATACTCCTTGAAAAATAATTCTTCGCAGGCAATTTTATTGCGTGAGTATAACCAATAAGGATTTTTCAGCGGCGTGCTTTCTGTGATGGGTATCGCACCGAGCGGCTTTTGATATGCAGAAGCACTGCTGATGAATATGAAGTGCTTGCAAATATTTCCATAAAGCTCGGTATCTGTTTTTGCCTGTTCTGGTGTAAAGCATATAAAGTCTGCTATAACATCGAACTTCATACCTTTTATAATATCTTTAATTGAATTTGGGTTGTTGATATCTGCTTTTAACCTACGAACCTCCATAGGAAGCTCGCGTCTCATAACAGAGCCACTATCTCTGTTCAATACCCACACCTCATAGCCTTTTTTTAGAGCTTCTTGTGTGCAATTCCAGCTAATATTGCCATTTCCGCCAATAAATAGGAGTTTCTTATTTTCCACAGAAAAAAAATACTAAATTACCCCAATGACTAGACCGAATTTGCTTCCTGAGTGGAAAGCTCTGGAAGCGCAAGCTCGTAGCGCACAGAAAACACATATGCGCGATTTATTCAAAGCAGACCCAAGCCGAGGAACAAAATACTGTTTAGAGGCAGCGGGTATTTATCTGGATTATTCCAAAAACCGTGTTGATTCAAATACCCTTGACCTGCTGGTTAATTTGCTCCAGAACTGCGGCTTTGAAAAAATGAGAGAAAAGTTTTTCAAAGGCGAAAAAATAAACCATACTGAAAAACGAGCCGTTTTGCACACCGCCCTTCGCTACCAAGGTACAGAGCCTATACTGGTAGATGGCAAAGATGTTATGCCAAAGGTGAGAGCTGTGCTCGCCCACATGAAAGAATTTACCGCGCAAGTTCGCAGTGGTGAGTGGAAGGGCCATAGCGGTCGCCCAATAAAAACAATAGTCAACATAGGCATAGGCGGTTCTGACTTAGGTCCTGTGATGGTTTGCGAGGCGCTTAAACACTATGCTGGAGAAAATTCTCCAAAAATTTATTTTGTTTCCAATGTTGACGGCACGCACATAGCAGAAACATTGAAAGCGGTTGATTTGGAAGAAACCCTTTGGGTGGTGGCTTCCAAAACTTTTACAACTCAAGAGACAATGACCAATGCAAACACCGCCAAAGCCGCCGTGCTTGCCAAGTTTAACGGAGACATTGCCTCAATAGCCAAGCACTTTATAGCTCTTTCCACCAATGCGGCAGAGGTCTCTAAATTTGGAATAGATACAGCCAATATGTTTGAATTCTGGGATTGGGTTGGCGGTCGTTATAGCTTGTGGTCTGCCATAGGGCTTCCTATAGCACTGCGCATAGGTTTTGAAAATTATATGTTCTTGCACGCCGGTGCTTACGATATGGATCAGCATTTTAAGTCTGCCCCTATTGAACAGAACATCCCTGTTATCTTGGGGCTGCTCGGTGTTTGGTACAACAATTTCATGGGCGCAGGTTCTTATACCATTCTGCCTTACGACCAATATATGCACCGTTTTGCGGCATATTTCCAGCAAGCAGATATGGAATCCAATGGAAAATCAATAGACCGCGAAGGGCAAAAGGTGGACTACCAAACCGGACCGATTTTATGGGGCGAAGCGGGCACAAATGGGCAACACGCTTTTTATCAGCTAATACATCAGGGCACAAAGCTAATACCCTGCGATTTTATTGCCCCTGTCAATACACTTAACAAGGTAGGCGACCATCACCGCAAGCTGCTCTCCAACTTTTTTGCCCAAACCGAAGCCCTGCTAAATGGCAAAACTTTGGAAGAAGCCCAAAATGAGCTAATCCAATCTGGCAAATCAGACGAAGAAGTGGAATTTTTAGCTCCGCACAAGGTTTTTGAGGGAAATAGACCTTCAAATTCCATTATGGTGAAAAAAATAGACCCAAGAACTTTGGGAGCTTTAATAGCTATGTATGAGCATAAAATCTTTGTTCAGGGCATTATTTGGAATGTGAACAGCTATGACCAGTGGGGGGTGGAGCTAGGCAAGCAGCTTGCCGGCAAAATCCTGCCGGAGTTGGAAGCGGGCGAAAATTCCCCAGATATTGAGCTTAACCACGATTCCAGCACAAATGCTCTAATAAAGTGGTATTTTAAAAATAGGGAGTAGGGGGTATTATGAACAAAATTCTTTTTTCTATGCTTTTTTTGGCTCCTCTCTGTTTTGCACAGCAAAAAAGCATTGTTTTGGACGGTGGCATAGAAGTTACAGCCATAGACGACCAGCCAAGGGAAATGGACGCTTCTCTTTTTAGCGGCAAATTAACCGAGGCTCAAAAACTCGCT
The DNA here is from genome assembly GCA_031281275.1 of Candidatus Fibrimonadaceae bacterium. Classification (GTDB taxonomy): domain Bacteria; phylum Fibrobacterota; class Fibrobacteria; order Fibrobacterales; family Fibrobacteraceae; genus Fibrimonas. The sequence continues at coordinate 3,762 of JAITFP010000051.1, read as the reverse complement.
TATATGCCAGGCGGCAAAACTCCGGCATCAGTGAATGTGTTTTTGGTAAAATCCGGCGGAAAAAACTATTTAATAGATGCAGGCTTTGGAAATGCGGTTAAAGACAAACGCATAGACACCAAAAAGATAGATGTAATTTTCATAACCCACGAGCACGGAGACCACATTTCCGGTCTTTTGAAAGAAGATGGCACCGCAAACTTTTCTGCCCCAGTGTTCATTTCCAAGCTGGAAAGCGATTATTGGCTAAAAAAAGAAACCCCAAACTCAGATTTGCAAAAAAAACTGGCAAATGTTTACGCTTCCCGCTACAAAACCTTTAATTTTGGCGACACTCTGGCACCGGGCATTGTTGCCATAAGCGCAATAGGTCACACACCCGGACACACCGCCTTTTTAATAGGAACAGGCAAGCAAAAACTTTTAATAGCAGGCGACTTCCTCCACGCCGCCGCTTTGCAATTCCCCGAACCAACTGAATCAGCAAGTTTCGATATGGATAAAGAGCAAGCCGTTAAAACCAGAATATCTTTAATGGAGCAATCCGAGAAAAACGGCTGGATAATAGCTGGGATTCATGTTCCAAACCCAGGGTGGGGAAAGGTTAAGAGCAATGGGAAGGGCGGGTTTATTTTAAATAACCCGTAACTCTCACATAATTCTCAGGCACATTTAAATTCCAAACGCCGCTTTTCCACTCGGCTTTTTTGTCTATGTTTTTTATTTCCAGTTTCAAAGAGTCTTTTCCAAAAAAAGCCAAAACGGAATTATCACTGTACTCCAATGTTAAGTTTGAGGGTTGTTTTGAATTATCGCAATTCAGGGAATTTATTTTTTGCCCAAAAAATAAAAGCGAAAATTTGTGGATATTCACACCGCCATAAACTGGAATAAAAACGCAATCTCCATTTCCTTCCATATAACGCTCATTATGCGAAAAAACAATTCTCCAGCCCTCTTGCTTCCAAAGAATGCTTGCCGCGCTAAGTCCCAAAGTGTTGCTGCTCAATTCAAGGCGATAGTTCTCATTTGGAACGGCAAACAAAACCGCAGACAATTTTTCATTCACACTTCCCTGCGAAACAGCTATAACCGCTTTGACTTTTGCGCTATCTGGCAAGGCAACTTGTTTATCGCCAAAATAAGTTTTTGGGCGTGAGGAGCAGGAAAGTGTCTGAACCAAAATGAACAAAATAAATAGTATCTTCAGAATTTTCAAAGCGTACATTCTTGGTTATTCCTTTATTTTCGCCATATAGGCTTTTGCTCTTTCGTCTAGTTTTAAGGCTTCGCAGACTTTGGCTAGGTGTAGCCAGAGTTCGTTGGCTTTCATTCCTGAGGCTTCTAATTTTTCTAGTATTTTCAGGGCTTCTTCGTATTTGCCTATTTTGTACAGCCCCCAGGCTTTTGAATCTAAATATGAAGATTCTTCTGGCGAGCGATGGAGAGCTTTTTCCACAAGGGACAAACCTCTGTTCACATCCTTATCGTGGTCAATAAGCATATAGCCCAAATTATTCAAAGCGACATGGTTTTCCGGTTCAGATGTCAAAAGCTGCTCAAGCCACACAATTGCAACGGTTATGCTATCCATCATTTCATAATTATTTGCTATTTTAAGCGCTATTTTAGAAGTGAATTCCTTTGAGGGATGCATATAAAATATGGTTAATAAAACCTCGTTTGCCTCGTGGTATTTCTTTAAATTAGATAGAATTTCCGCTTGAAGAAAACCGTATTCGGCATATTGTATTCCGTTTGCCTTGAATGCCTCGCCTAGCAATACGGCAGTTGCGGAATCAGAGGTATTTGTTTTGTCGTATAGAAAAAGCTGTTTTTCCAAAAGACGCGGCGGATAATCCAATTCTGGAAGGAGAATATCGTATATTCTTTTAAGCTCAGGAAAATTTTGCACAAGCTCCAGCAACTGGGCATATTCGTAAAGAACTCCCAAATTCCCGCTTATTTTCTCTGCCGCTTTTTTATAATAATTCGCAGCGCTGTCTAAAGTTCCATTTTCTCTGTAAAGCCTAGCTAGAAAAAGGAAATTGTCTCCTGTGGCTTTGGGGCTTTGCACAGCTAATTTAAGCAAGGGAAAAGCTTCGCCAGATTTATTTTGCTTTAATAAGATTTTAATGAGTTCGTCCAGCAAAAAATGACTGGTTGGCTCATTTGCAAGTGCTCTTTTATAAAAAAGCTCCGCAAAAATAATTTTGCCATCTTCCATCATATCCAAAGCGCGCAAATAAGATTCGTGAGCCACAGTTGTGTTAGGGGTATCTGCTTTTAGCATAGTGTCTATTTTTGCAAGCTCCGCCGCCATATTGATTTTTGGCTGTTCTGCATCTGTGGCAGAAGCAGACTGAACATTTGGTTTTGGGCTGCTTGAGCAAGAGATCATAATTGCAAGAACCCCAAACCCTATACCCCATACCCCATACCCTATTTTTTTACTTTCCATCCTCACTCCGCTACCGTTAAATCTATTGTTGTACCTATTTCCAAATATTCACCAGGCTTTGGGTTTAGTTCCAAAATCGTATTTGGCAACTTGTCTTCCACCTGAATGGTTATTATGCCTCCAACTTTGAATCCCAGAGAATCTATAACCTCCTGTGCCCTGGAAAGCGACATTTGCCGCAAATTAGGCAGCAAAATTTTCCCAGAGCTATTGCCCGAAGATATTACGATATTTACTTTTGAACCTATGCGCACACGCTTGCCAGCTTCTGGCTCTGTGCGAATAACCACCCCTCTTGGTATTTCGGAATGTGCCCCTTCTATTTTGGAACCGAGCAACAACTCAAGCCTTTGCAGCGAAATTTCTGCCTGCCTTTGGCTTGTGCCTCGCAAATCTGGAATGCTCACCTCTTGCCTGCCCTTTGAAAGAGTTAAAAGGACGGTTCTATTTCTCTTCACTGTCCTGCCGGCAGCAGGCAGTTGAAGCAGCACATTATTTGCCTCAATTTCCCCACTATACCTGCCATCTTTTGCCCACTTGACATTTAAACCAGCATTACGCAAAGCAGTTTCGGCTGAGTCTGCTGGCAAATCCACCACATTTGGCACCGGCATTGTTTTAGCCGACTGCCCAGACATAGCAGGCATAATAACCCAATTTGCCAAAATAGCAAGAAAAAATACAGCGAATATCCAAAAAACAATGGCAAAAAGTATTGGACTCCGATTTAAATATACAAGAAAACGTTTCATGTTATGAGGTTTAAAGTAGAAAATATACTTTGTCTGAACCAGAATTCACAGAATTTACAGTATTAACAGAATGAACCGCATTTACTGGCTTTTATTGCTATATTACTCGGTAATGAACAAGCTATTTTTCGTTTTGCTATTTCTCGCTCTTACTGCTTATGCCCAAATGCAGGAGCGAGTTGCCATTATCAACACTTTGGATGACCGCGATTCCATAGGCATTGCCGATTTGACTTACTTGACCGACAAACTGCGCGAGACGGCGGTTAATGTTTTGCCTAGGGACCGATTCGGGGTTATGACCACGGAGAGCATAATTGCCTTTCTCGGTTCTATGGAAAACACTGTGAAGGTGTGCAAGGAAGCGAGTTGCCTTGCGGAGCTGGGAAAGAAGGTGAGCGCAGACTATGTTGCTCAGGGGCGGATAGGACGGTTCGGGGAGAATTTGACCATAAAGGTGGAACTCTACAATGTCGCAACTGGAAATTTGATGGGTTCATTCACGGGCAATTTCAAAGATATATACAGCTCGCTTGCTCTCATAGACGA
>JAITFP010000006.1 GCA_031281275.1 Candidatus Fibrimonadaceae bacterium | reverse complement strand
AATTTTGTTTTTTTTTTTTTTTTTTTTTAATTTTGCAAATTTTAATTATTTACATCGGAAAATTGAAAAAACCTCCAAAAGCTGGTTTGGTTTTTTTTTTAATTTGGCCCCCCCCCCCCCCCCCCTATACAGTTCACTAACAACCAAAAGAGGTCAAAATGAAAAAAGTTATTAGCTTAATAACTTGCTTTGTCATTGCTGTTTTTGCTCAGGATGAACAAAAACTACCACAGGAGCAAGCACAGCAACAACCATCTTCACAGGAACAACAGCAATGCCAGTGCCAATGTCCGAAACAGAAAGAATATAAGTATAAATACCAGTATCAATATCCGCCTCAGCAAGAGCAATATCAACAACGGCAGGTTACTAATATGGAATCACGAATAAGAGTTCAAAGGTTAATTGAAGATGGACTTAAAAAGAATAAATACAAGATTATGATGGAATCTTCTTATCTAGAACCTGACGATATAGATGCTTTGTACAGGGAAAATGAACAGAGTGCTGTTGGTTACGCATTGCTGAGTAGCAGTGTAGGTTTCGGAATAGGTAGTTATATACAAGGAAATGTAGCATTTGGAATTGCGCAATCTGCTTTGGACGTAGTTGGTACACTCTTTATAGCAAACGATGTGGGAGGAGCAGGTGCTGTTCTACTACCTATTAGCCGTGTTGCTGGCTTGATAGCCGCATTTTATTATCGAAGTAGCTATAATAAAACATTGAAAGATGCGTTAAATGGCAATGGTTTTTCATATTCCATTGACCCCTTAATTATCCCCAAAGAAGGAGCACCCGCTGTTGGGTTGGCTTTTAATTTGCGGTATTAATATGTGTTGATTAACTGAAAATTTTGTAAATTTTCAATATGGAAAACGACATTAGATGGGTTCAGAGATTTGACAGCTATAAAAAAGCTCTTGCTACATTGGAACGCTCCGTTGAAGCTGCTAAGAGTAGAGATTTAAACGAACTGGAAGAACAGGGTTTAATTAAGGGTTTTGAATTTACGTTTGAGCTTTCTTGGAATTTGTTAAAAGATTACTTAGAATCAAAAGGATTTATAGATTTTTACGGTCCAAAAGATACATTTAGATTAGCTTTTCAAGAAGGTTTAATCAGCGATGGCGAGTTATGGATGGAAATTATAGAAAACAAAAATCGTTCTTTACATACTTATTATATAGATATTGCTAGGCAAATAATTTCTGCTATTATGTCAAAATATGTTTTAAAATTTAAAGAATTATCAGAAAAAATGGATTTTTATTTTCAAAAAGGGTAAAAAATCCCATACCTGCTGTGCAAATAATCTTTTTCGTTGTATATCGGTTCCACCAGTTGCAGTTTGTTTGGAATGTTCTCTTTTGTTAAAGAGTCTGCATATTCTTTAGCCCTTGCGCAGCCAAGTCTGTAGCCTATTACCAAAATGGAATCGCTCTCTTTTTTTACTTCAACCTCTTGATATGCGAAAGATAAAATATTCTCTTTGCGCATATTCAAATAAAGAACCAAAGCTACATAAATTATCAGCAACACACCTGCTGTGCGAAGCAAAAAAAACAATGCTTTCAATTACTTAATTTCCAAAAAGGGTACCGGTCCGTTTCCGCCAGAATAAGTGGGCAGCCTGCCATCCCATTTTTCAATGCCTTTCAAATTAACATACTCTTTGCCACCCTGAGCGCGTATAGCCTCCGCTTGAATGCGAATAGCCTCTGCCTCGCCGCGAGCTTGGGCAATTTTCTGTTCGGCTTCAACCTTTATTCTTTCCAAATTATTCTTTGCCGTCAATGCTTTTTGCTCTGCAACCTGTTTGTCTTCAATTGCTTCGTTAAAGCCTCGGCTAAAATCAAAATTGGTTATTTGCACGCCACCGGCATCCACTATTATATTATATTCCATAAGCTGCTTTGTTAAGCTCTCGGAAATTTCATTTTTAACCTGCTCACGCATTGAAAGCAATTCCTCTGCCGTGTAGCGAGCAACAACCGCCTTAACCGTTTCTTGAATACGGGCTGCTATTATTTTATTCTCAACCTCCAAGCCAACCGTGGAGTATAGCTCGCTCAATTTGTTTGGGTCAAGGTGATAATTAAGGGTTAGCACCGTAGAAACGGTTTGCATATTTTTAGAAGCTGCCGCTGCCGGAGCCTCGGCTTTTTGAGTACGAATATCCACTTTTGAAACAGCTTGCATAATGGGAACCTTAAAATGCAAACCCTCGCTTGTGACCGAAGTTATTTTTCCCCAAGTGAAAACAAGGGCTTTTTCACCTGCCCTAACTGTGTAAAAAGAACCAGATACCAAAACCGAACCTATAACAGCAACTATTATGGCAAAAGTTAAATATCTGTAAGACTGCGGAACATAATTTTGATTAGACATGGTGCTTAATCTAGAAATTTTTATTTGCGCACAACTCTAAAACTTATGTAGCCGCCTACATTTTCTGAATAAGGGCTTTCGCCACGGCGTTCATCAATTTTTTTGTTAAAACCCTTTAATATCTTGTAGTCTCCTTCAGGGCAAATAGGCTGGAGTCCCAAGCAATCGTTTGTCCATTCCCAGTACTCAATGTTTCTTTGTATAATACCAGAAGAAGCTGCATTTTCCCACTCGGTTTCCGTGGGCAATTTTATGGCATTTGAATCCAAGCCCATTAAAATGGATAATTTTTTGCAAAATTCCACCGCATCAAACCAACTTACGCCCTCAATAGGCAGGGTGTCGTTTCTTATTCCTTTTGAAGGATTTATGCCCATAACAGCTTTGTATTGGCTTTGCGTAACTAAATTTTCGAGCATCCAGTCCAATTCTATGTAAAAACTGCTTGAGCTATTTGCCCTGCTGCTAGAAGAGGGGCAATTTTTTCCCTGGCAATTCTGCGAACTGGAGGAGCCGGATTTATCCTCAAAACCTCCATCAACCTCGCCACAAGCCAAAAAAATTGCAAAAAAAGCAGGGGTTACTAGGAATTTTGCTGCGCTCATAGTGGTAAAATAGAAAAGCTACTCAAACTACTCAGGCATCAGTCTATTTCCCAAATAAGCCACGCTAATCCATCGGGGACTTTGCTTAAATCGGTGGTTATATATGCACTTTCGTCTTCAATATCCATTTTAAAGTAAATTTTATTCCAGTATTTTTTTGCTTCAATTTTATATTCTATCCCACCCCCTTCTCCATTGGAACCGTTAATTTTGGCATCCTTTGAAAAATACCAATATACAATTCTATGATAAACGCCGTTTGATTTTTTTGCATATTCCAAATTGCCCGTATGTTTCCCATTGCTCAAAAGCCTAAAGGGGTCTGTGTAAAACCATATTTCTACACCTAGCGGTTCAACATTAAGTCCGGCAGGTGCAGATTCCATTTTTTTCAAAAAACGGGAGTCTATATTTGTAGGCAAAGTAAGGACAACATCTCCATTAATTATAGTTCCAGCTTCGACAATTGTAGAATCGGTCAGTATAGGCTGACCATTGCTATGGTTGCGTACATCTGCTAAATAAATTTTGCCACTGTTTTTGTATGGTTTTTCTGCTTCGCCATTTTCATTGGGAATCATAACCTGGTTTTCTGCCAAAGAACTTCCGTTTCCGCCATTGGAAGAGCTGGATGTTGAACCGCCACCGCCATTGGAACAAGATAAGTAAAATAACGCAACAACTAAAGAAAAAAACAGTTTTTTCATACGGGTTACCTCAGTTCAAATTTCTGTACCAAAACCGTGCTGCCAACCTCCAACCTTGCCTGATAAAAACCGGCAGGGAGATTTGCTCCGTCCCAAGTAACATCACTACTGCCTGTTGGCAATTTTCCTAGATTCTTCTGCCAAACGGTTGCACCCTTAACATTCAAAACAGTGACTCTGGCAAAATCCGTTTCCTTGACAAGAGAGAATGAAATGGCATTGCGATTCACGAAATTCAATGTGCTTTTGGGGATGCTCGGAGTATTGGCATTCACAAAAATATTTTCCTTCGCAGCTTCTTTTTTCATGGAAATGTGCTGCATCTGTTGGGGATTCGGATTCTCTATGTCGGAATTCACAAGCAGCCCTTTTTGCATAACTCCCAAGAGTTCGTAGCTTTCGTCTATTTTGAGCGAGGCGAGGTAGTTGAGTTCTTCTACGGACACGCTTTTATTTTTGCCAAACCATACTGAAACATCCTGGCTTTTCAAATCCTGCACGGAAAAGTAAGCACGTTTTGTCAAGATATTTATGTTTTCCCCTGCTCTGCTGACTTGCAGGGTAACGGAAGAACCCGAATTTCCCCTAAGCATGGAAATCTGATTTTCTGGGGCAACGGTGGAAAGAAGAGTTCCGTTGACGGAAATTATCACATCTCCTGCCTGCAATCCCGCCTGTGCTGCTGGCGAATTGGGAAGCACGGAGGCAACGCTTGCGCCTTTTTTCCCTGGATAAACAGATATGCCCAAGCCACCGAAGGATTCAGGGGTTTGAGCCATGATAGCCGTGTTTAATGCGGCTATGATTGCTATTAAGCTAATGAGTTTTTTCATAATGATGTCTCCTTTACTATTTTATCTATTCTTTTCATTTTTCATATACCCAAGGTGTCGGGAAAGAATCCACTTCTGGTTTCATACCAGGAAATCTTCCATAAGGATCAGAATTTTTTATTGCGCTATCCAATTCTACAATAGGAATCTTATAAACCCCAGTTTTAATCGCCGCATAAAGGGTATCGCCTACAATATCTAATCCTCTAGTAAATGTACAACGCCCATATCCGGGTTTTGGACATAAATCACCAGAGATTCTTCGCCATCCCATAGGCTCTCCTCTGTCGCCCATATAAAGTCTAGGATTACTATCATCTTCCCCAGCAGAAAACAAATATTCCCCATTTGTCTTCAAGACCAAAACTTTCATAGGATTGCCTCTCATTATACTATTGCCACAACCAAAAAAAGGATTACAACCATAATTTATCCATTCAAAATCTTCGCAGTTCCAAGTTTTATAATCATCACTAAGAGACCATACGCCATTAGAACTATAACCAACAAATAAACGGTCTTTATATACTTCTATGGAAGGTAAAAGCGAATGATTAGGTTGATTATTTATAGAAATTTGAGACCATTCTTTATTTGCCGAATTAAACCTCCATAAACCCTGGTTGAACGTAATTACAAAAAGATCATTGTGCCAATCACGAGCATTTCTGAAAACTAAGATATCCGAAGCCGGTGTTATATCTTCCCAAGTTCCATCATCCTGCTGTATAAAAATAGGGCAAAAAGATTTTTTTATATTCCCCCAAGTATCGCACATACTAATCACAAGCCTGTTATTCAAGCGTGTTATACCATAAACATATAAACTGTCTTTTTTAATTAAGCTGTCCAAAGTTTCCATACTAGGATTGTAACGCCATACTTGCCCTGTTGTATGCGTACCTATATAAAGCCCATCATCCGAATCGGCATATATAACAGATGGTATTGCATTTTCTGGTAGTTTGAGCGTATCCCAAGCCATAGAACCTTGTTTTGTAAAAAATATATATCTATTGGGATAATATTCATCATAATATTGTATTCCCCCATCCATAACGAAAATATAATTTCCAGAATGAAACATCTGAGAAAGGGCAACCGAGTTACCGTCAAATTGAAGCCCTGCACTACGCCAACCGAAAATAGAACTGTCTTCTTCTTGTTCATTACGCCACATAAAGCAAGAACATAGGAATGACAATGTAAAAAGACCTACGAATACTTTTTTCATTGCTGCCTCACGGAGTATAGTGGCATCAAAAGATTAGGTCCGTTATAGCTTTCGCATTCTGCAACGCTAGGCTCTTTGCCAAACAATACATTCCCATCTTTATCTCTAAGCAATAACAAGCCCCATTGTAAACTTTATTTTATTTCTATTCATAAACGCCTCTTTCTTTGTGTGTTCAAATTTAGAATTATTTCTACAATTTGTCAAGGATAAATATTTTTTTGTCATTTTTTCGTCATTGGTTAAGAGTACTTTGCCCCGAAATTATAAAAAATGCACATTTTTGCAAACAGTTGTTGACAAAATTCACTTTTCTGAATTTTTTTTCCCTTTTTTTACGTCTAAGTATATGAGAGGAAAAAGATGATGGATTTTTTAAAAATTCTCCTAATAGGAGCTAAAATAGCTTTTGCTATTAACGTAGAGGCACCGCCAGAAATTGCTGAACAGGTTTTGGTTTATGCAAATGAGGCGGCGGCAGGCGTTGAAAATGCAATTTTAAGGGTAAATATCGCAAAAAATAGGCAGTGCAATGCTTATATATTGAAACTTATAGATATATATAATGGAAAAACCATTAAAAAAATTGAATTTTGCTCCACAGAATTGCCAAATATTGAGTTGCAAAACGCAGTTTTGGAGATATTTGGGCGGAATATCAAAAATCGGGAGGAGCCTTTGATTGGGGAAAACGGGATTATGGCAATAATAGGGGCTGGTTTTGCAGCAGCGGGGCTTATACTCTATTATTCAAATCCGCCACAACCGGTTTATGTTTATAAAATACGCGAGGTAAAAAAATGACGGCACTCATAGCTTGGAAAGAAGGAATGGCATTATCGCAACAGCATTTGCAGCAGTCGGATAGGTTTTTTTTGCAACATATAAAAAATGCAGCGGGACTCTCCAAAGGGATGAATTTTGGTTTTGGTAAGCTCGTTTTTGCAGAAGAACTTATTCGGGAGGGGCTGCTCGCAATTAAAGAATGCGAAGCGATTTTTCCAAGCGGGCTTTCTTTTATGGACTATGAAAATCCGGCAGTCAAGATAGAGGCTAGAAATTTTGCCAAAATCTTTGATAAAAATTTGAATGTCTTAGATGTGTATCTCGCTTTGGAATTGGGTAGTTTTAAGGTTGTATGGGAAAATTACCAAGATTTATATTCCGCGGAAAACTCCTTGCAAATACCCATTTCCGTTCCTATGCCAGCAATAGTTTTTAGCGGTGAGTCTTTGGATGGAAAGGAGTTTATTCCGCTTGTAAGGTTGTTCAGAAATATGCAAGGTTCCTTTGAAATAGACAAAAATTTTTATCCGCCGTTGGTATCAATAACTGGATATGAATATTTCACTCAAAAATTAACGTATTTTGACAGGCTTTTGCAAAGCCGCATAGAGGGAATTTCTCATTCAAGGGAATTATTGCTCAAAGATTTAAAATCTCTAAAAGCTCTTCTTAACTGCCTTAAAAACACAGAAGGTACCCTGCCTTTTGTGATTTTTTTGGAAATATCGCGTTTTTTGCAAGAATCTTATGATTACAAGCACATAGAATTCAATAAATCCTTCAATAAAATTTTCAACGCTCTGAATGAGTTTTTATTGTCAGAAAAAAAGGTTGCTTTTTTGCAAAAACGTTTGCAACAAGATGGGCAAACATTTTTTGCAGGCATCAAAGAACTGTGCATTAGCGAAGCCAAAAGCGTTTGGCTTGCGCTTGAATCAAAATTATTACCAGAAGAAGCTATTAAATTTATACCAGCCCAATTAAAAATCGCACCCAAATCAAAATTATCCAGCATAGTAGTTAGCGCAACCCACGGCATAAACTGCATTCACAGCATAACACCCGGAACAATTCAAGAAATGCCAAACACATTTTATTTCAAGTTAACAACAGATTCAAAATTATGGAAAGATTTATGCGAAGAAAACGAAATTGGAATTTATGCCCCAACAGCACTTAGAATAAATTCGGTGGATATTTTAATGGAGAACGTTTTATGAATAATGTAATTCAAAGCAATCAGGTAGAAAATCTGATTATAACCATTCGCGGCGAGCGCGTTATTTTAGACAGTAATGTTGCGCGCTTGTACGGAGTGGAAACCAGAGAAGTAAACCAAGCGGTCAAAAACAACCAAGATAAATTTCCCGAAGGGTATATTTTATTATTAGATTCTAATGATAAAAATGAGGTTATCAAAAATTTTGATAACCTCCAAAAATTAAAATTTTCACCAAATATAAAAGCCTTTACCGAAAAAGGGCTTTATATGCTTGCAACAATCCTAAAAAGCTCAAAAGCTACTCAAACTACTTTGGCAATAGTTGAAACATTTGCAAAAATAAGGGAATTATCTCGAAATGTCGTTGAATTAGCAAAAAAACCAGAAAAAAAGCATCAAAATGCGTTAATGCAAAAAAGTGGTGAAATTATTTCTGATGTTTTAGGCAGCAGCTTAGACGTTTCTGATACAGAAACAGACATTGAAATTAATCTTGCATTATTAAAATTCAAACATAAAATCCATAGGAAAAAAGTATGACTACAAAATCCATAACCGCACTTTCTGAATCGATTTTTTGTTCTGTGCTTTCGTTGCCGCTCGAAGGTGATGTTTATGCTGAGGAAATAAAAAGGGAGTTTGTGGAAGAGATAAAGGAGTTTGCTAATGCACTTGCAAATAATGGATATTCCAGTTTTGAAGTGGAAAATGCAAAATTTGCCATTTGTGCTTGGATAGACGAATATATTTATGCAAACAGTACAATATCTGCAAAATGGTTTTCGCATTCACTTGCTTTAAGCGAATTTGGGGATGCTGAGGCTGGCAAGCATTTTTTTGATAGAATGGACGCTTTGCATAAAAATGCAAAGGGCAATCAGTTGCTTGAACTTTATGCAAAGTGCATATTATTTGGCTTTATGGGAAAATTTAGAATGGGCGAACACGCAGAGCTAAAACAAATTTTGAATACCGCAATTTCAAAAACAGATATATTTTTGGAACCGATAAACTACAAACCAGCTTCAAAAACCAAACATATATTTTCTTTTAGGCGAGGCATAAAAAATATTTTAATAACAGGCTCTTGCGAAAATCAATGCAAAGAATTTGCAAAAAAACAAAAACCGCCCAAAGGTTATAAATATATATATTCAGATATGAAAAACACCGAGGGTTTGCCATTTCTTGACGGAATTGTCACTATAAATCCACTGAAATCAAACCATAATGCGGAATTTGAATTCAAAGCACCAGTTTATAGAGTAACAGATTTGGAAATTCCAGAAATAGACGAAACTCTGGATAGAAATTATGAATTCAACAGCAATCATTTAAACTATTATCTGCACAAATATTTTTTAGACGAAACCGCTTGCAAAAATATACTCTCACTACCACGAAAACTTGAGCTATTCAAAACGGGCAATGCTTTTTACTCCCTCCCTTTTCTTCCGTTTCTACAGAGTGAAAAGCCTCTTGCCTATAGCTTAACAAATAGAGTAGCGCTGTTTTTATTTTTAGCAAGCATTTTGTTTTCAATTATATTTTTTGTTGCCTCCATAATTAATCAGCACAAAGAAGAAATAAAAACAGAAGCTATATTTTTACTACAAAAACGCAAAATTGACAGTCTAAAACGAGTGGAAGACAGCCTTAAAGCCATAGAAGATAGCCTTAAATTGGAATTTGAAAACAGGCTTAAAAATCTGGAACTTTGCTATCAAAAAGAGATTTTGGAAAAGTTCCCCTTTAAAGAAGGCAAAATTCCATCGGTTGCAGAAGTGAACGATTATTTTGGCAGCGATGGAGAATTTCAGAAATTTATGGATATAATAGATACAGCCTCTGATGAAAGAATTAAATTCAATAAAAAAACGCTTTCGGAACTTGCGCAATTAAAAAACAGTTTATGGAACGATATTCCAGTTTCCATAGTGATAAAGGCTCCAAAAATGGCATCTGTGAAATTTTGGATAGATAGCCAGTATGTGGAAATTGAACAAGGTAGCAGTAAAAATTTGGAACTGCTTTTTCCAATGAAAAACAGTAAGGGAATAGAATTAACCGCAAAAACCGCAAATAATGTTTTTTATGAAAGCATTAAAGGCGAATGGAGTTTGCTGAAAATTGGAGACAAGCACGAATTTTCTTTTATGGACAAAAGTTATTCAGTGGATGTTGAACTGCAAACCCACTGGCATTTACCAAAAAACTCCCTAAAACCAAGCGAATGGTTCTCCCTCCGCTTGGAACCAAATTTAATAAAAAATCTTTCTTTAACCCGTAACCTAGGAGAATAAAATATGGCTAATAGCTATCAAAATGAAATTCCGCCGGCGCGCATAAATATACAGCTTAGCGTGGATAGCGGAGGAGTGCAAAAGAAAATGGAGCTGCCTCTGAAATTGCTTGTGCTGGGCGATTTCAAAATGGACGGCGACGAGTCACGGCTCATGGAGCGTGAGAAAATCAATATAAACAAGGATAACTTCGATGGAGTTATGGATTCCTTGAATATAGAACTGAAAGACCTTGGGCTTAAATTCAACAGCATGAAATCTTTTGAACCTATGGAAATTGTGAAACAAGTTCCAAGCCTAAATCGTTTGATGGCTGTTCGCAATTTAATAAAGGATTTGGGTTCAAATTTGTTGGACAACAGAGAATTCAGAAAAAAAATGGAAAGCATTTTGAAAGATAAAAGTTCTATGAAAGAAATTTTAGGTGAACTTAAATTAATCCCAACTGAACTTTCACAAAACAAGGAATAGGAGGAACTATGGAAGAAACACAACTATCTTCAGTTTACAAAAGCATAAATTTGGATTTACCCGCCAAATTTGTGGACATTTCGGAATACAGCGATGCCGCTTCGCTTTACAAGTATAGCCCAAGCGAGCGAATAGGTTCAAGTATAATGGCTTTTGTGCAAAGCGTTTTAGACAGTTCCGCAACTGTTGAAAAAATAGACAGAGCCTTTATAGATTCGCAAGTCGCGTGGATAGATAAAATTGTGAGCGAGCAATTGGATGCCATTATGCACAACCCAGAATTTCAAAAACTGGAATCTTCTTGGCGAGCCTTGCAATTTTTGGTTCAACGCACGGATTTCAGAAGAAACGTGAAAATAGAACTGATAAGCGCAGACAAAGAATCCCTGAAATACGATTTTGAAGATTCACCAGAGGTGATTCAGAGCGGACTTTACCGCCATATTTACAGCGATGAATACGATACTCCGGGTGGCGAACCTTATGCCGCTATGATAGCCAACTATGAATTTGAAAACTCTGGAGACGATATTGACCTTTTGAAAAACATCTCCTCCGTCTCTGCCGCAGCACATTGCCTATTCATATCTTCTGTTGGCTCAAAATTTTTTGGAAAATCAGATATTGGCGATTTGCCAAAAATAGACGATTTGGAAAACTATATGGAAAGAGCGGAATTCACAAAATGGAAAGGCTTCCGCAAAACAGATGATGCCCGCTACATAGGGCTAGTGTTGCCCAGATTTTTGCTGAGAAATCCTTATGGAGAACACAAAAATTCCAGAGGCTTTAACTATACGGAATCTGTTTTGGGCGAAGAACACGAAAAATATCTGTGGGGAAATGCCGCCTTTGCCTTTGCGGTGAATATGGTTCGTTCTTTTCAGGAAAACGGTTGGTGCGTTCAAATAAGAGGACCAGAAAGCGGCGGCAAAGTTGAGGATTTGCCCATACATTTTTTCAATTCTGGCAAAGGCGCACAAACAAAAATCCCAACGGAAATTTTAATTCCCGAAACTCGTGAATTTGAATTTGCAAAACAAGGTTTCATACCTCTAAGTTTTTACAAAAACCGCAGCTATGCCTGCTTTTTCTCAGCAAACTCCGCCCAAAAACCAGAAGAATACGATGATGCGCAAGCTACCGCAAATTCTAGAGTGAACTCTCGCCTGCCATATATATTCTTAACCGCAAGGCTTGCTCATTACCTTAAAGTTTTGCAAAGAGAAAACATAGGCACAAGCAAAAGCGCAGGTGTTTTGGAAGCCGAGCTTAACAATTGGATTAAGGAACTTGTGACAGAAATGAAAAACCCAGGTCCCGAACTTGCCGCCACTCATCCTCTGAGTTTTGGGCAGGTAACGGTTGCAGAAAATCCAGATAACCCTGGATTTTTTAAGGTCATTCTTTCTGTTATCCCGCATTTCCAAGTTGAGGGCGTGAATGTGAACCTATCGCTTGTATCTAAAATGCCAGCGGCAAAACAGTAGAAAATATGAAAGAAAATCTCCCTCTTTGGAAGTTAGCTTTGAACGCCTCGCCGGATTCTTTTGGTCTTATTCCGACAGGTGCTTCTTCGAGCAATTCTCAGGCGAGCAGCGGCTTTTCCGATGATAACAGTTTGGAAGATATAATGCCTCCAGATTGGGAGAAATATAATTATACAACTGGAAGTTTCGATTCTACTTTATTGTCGGCTTATGACAAGTTAAAGCAACTTTTCCCCGGTGTTTATGTGAATGTGTACAATGGCAAGCGTTTAAACAGCTGGTGTGGCTTGCGTACCCCAGAATGCACCACTGGTGCAGCCAAGAGCGCTCACAAAACAGGCAAAGCATTGGATTTGCACCACACCTCTAAACTAAGTGAACTGAGGGATTTTTGCGAAAGCTCTGAGGGGCTTGAACTTGGAATTAAAAGAGTTGAACACAGGAATAACACAAAAACCTGGGTTCATATAGATGTTATGCCCCCTAATGAGAGTAAATGGGAAGATAAGAGTAAACCTTATGTTTTTGTGCCTTAACAATCAACCCCTGAACAAAGGAGAGAAAATGAAAAACATTAGAAAACTATACATTTCATATCAAATTGGTGAAACACTGTCTCACCATTTTCCCAATAAAAACCTCCCTTTCCCAAAAAATTTCTATATTTCCTGCTATGCCCCTCAACTGCAAAATAGCCTTTATTTTGTTATTTCTTGCCCTTATCGCTCACGGGCAGGAGCAGAAACGTGTTGCGATATTGAATACGGAAGGAGAAGGCGACTTGACCTACCTTACCGTGAGGCTGCGTGAAATTGCGGTGAAAGCATTGCCCAAAGATAGCTATTCCATAATGACGGCAGAAAGCATAATAGACAAGCTAGGCTCAATAGAAGAAGCCAGAAAAATTTGCAGAGAAGCACAATGCTTGGCTGTAATAGGCAGAAAAGTAAGTGCCGCTTATGTTGGGCAGGCAAAAATTGGGAATTTTGGCGGTAACTTTACCATAAGTATGGAATTGTACAACAGCGCGAGTGGAACGTTAGTTGATTCCTTTACGGGTGAGGCTAATGATCTACGCGGTTTGCTAAAAGTAATAGACGAGAAGGCACCACAAATGTTTAGGAAAATGCCAGGTGTTTCGAGCAATCGCATTATTGAGGAAGGCATAGGACGTTTAACTAAAAGCGAAGGTTACGAGCTGGATGAGGGAAAACGTTACTTGGTTAATTTAAGCACTGAACCCTCTAGTGCAGTTTTGAGCTTTGACGGTGTGCCAAACGCCAAATGCCCAAAAACGCCGTGCAGGTTGGAGCTTCACGAGGGTGCTGTTCGCATAATAGCGAATTTGGAGCAATATGAAATAGCAGACACAACCGTTTCCGTAAACCAGAACGGTCAGAGCATATTTATAACGCTCAAACCCAACTTTGGCATATTGAAGATAAATCCCGCTTATATTGACGGCATAGGCAAAGACGAGCAATGGAGCTTGTACATAAATGGCAAGCTGGCTCCCTCTTGGGAAAACAGGCTTTCTCTGGGTAAATACAAGGTGGAATTATTGCATAGATGCTATGAGGATTTAAGTTTTGAGGCAGGCATAAACAAGAACAAGCGCGAGGTTTTTGATATGGCTGGCAACATAACGCTGAGGAAAGGCGGTTTGATTTTGAGCGCGGAGTTAAATGGCGAGTCCGTTAGTGAGCCTGTTTTTGTGAACGGCAAGCAGACAGGCGAAACGCCTTTCAGCGACGCCGTTCCGCTGTGTGCCAAGGTGGAGATTGGAAAAAACAGGGAAGTGATTGATGTGGGTTTGAAGTACAATGAGAAAGTAAGGTACACATACAAAGACATCCCTACGCACATATCCCGCACGGAACCCGTGCCAGCTATTGGAAAGTCTATTGAGACCAGCTTTTTGGTTGCCATTGGTTTGGATGTACTGGGAGCGGCGGTTATTGTAGGTGGAATCGTAAAAAATCAAGAAATGAATAAAGCATACGATAGATATAGCGAAAGAGGGCAAGTACCTGAATATTACGAAGATGCTAGGAGAGAAATAGAAAATAACAGAAGCAGCAGGAATACGCTTTATATTATTGGCGGCGTTCTTTTGGCTTCGGGTATAGGAGTGCATATATGGTTTTGAGATTTTTTCTATTTGCCAGTTTATTTCTTTTAATATCCTGTTCGGATATTAAATACGACAACCCAGACGATCCGAAAAGCCCTAACTATATCGGAAATCAGCTTTCCAGTTCTAGCTCTGTTGAGCATAGCTCAAGCTCTGCGGTGAAACATTCGTCTAGCAGTTTGTCTGTTGCTCAAAGTTCTAGCTCGGCGGTGGTAGCAACGTTGTCTTCATCAAGCTCTAAGCAGAGTAGTTCGTCTGTTGCCAAAAGCTCTAGTTCTTTGGCGATGTCTTCGTCAAGCTCAAAACCGAGCAGTAGTTCTAGTGTATCTCTGAGCAGTTCGTCTTTTGGGTTTAGTTCTAGCTCTGTGGTGTTTTCTTCGGCAAGTGCATTACCCAGCAGTTCGTCTGTTGCCAAAAGTTCTAGCTCTGTGGTTGTGTCTTCGTCAAGTGTGGTTGTTTCGAGTAGTTCTTCTGTGGTTGCTGGCACGGGGTTGTGCGAAGGCTTTGTGGATGGAACAAAGAGAGAACATTACGGAAAGCAAAAAGAACAGTTTTGCGATCCACGTGATGGGAAAAAATATGTTTATGTTGAAATAGGTAGCCAAACTTGGATGGCGGAGAATTTGAACTACGCAACATACGGAGGCTATTGTGTTGCTGACAGTGGTCGTCCAACCAATAATAATACTATATATTGCGATACATACGGTAGGTTTTATGATTGGGTAACGGCAATGGATTATTGCCCTAGTGGATGGCATTTACCGAGTACAGATGAATGGAACACTCTAATAAATTTTTTTGGAGGTTCAAAAATTGCGGGAAAAAAATTAAAAACTACTAGTGGGTGGACATATGGTAATGGCACGGACGACTTAGGCTTTTCCGCTCTGCCTGGTGAATTAGGCACTTACGATGGTGGTTTTGGTGCTTTCGGCAGCAGCGGTTACTGGTGGAGCTCTGAGGATGGGAATATGGGCGGAGGTGCCTTCTGCCCTAGCATAGGTGGCGAATCCGCTTCTATTAACATCTGCACTAAGAGCTACTTGGTTAATGTTCGTTGTTTGAAAGACTAAGAACTGAGAAACAAAATGGGTTTTGCCTAGGGAGAAGAGAAGATGGGAAATGAAGATGCAGGAACTTTGATTAATAAAGGAAATGATTTTTACAAAACTAAAAATTACGAAGAAGCAATTAAGTGTTATGAAAAAGCAGAACTCTTAGAACCAAGCAGAGCTTCTACATTAGACCGAAACAAGGCTATGGCGTTTCATGATTGGGGCAATGTACTTTACATATTAGCAGGAAATAGAAAAGATAAAGAATATTCATTTAATAGTGCTTTTGAAAAATATGATAACGCTGCACGATTATACAAAACAGACACTGACAAAGCATTTGTTTTCTATGATTGGGGCAATGCACTTTACATATTAGCGAAAAACAATGACGATGAATCTTTATTCAAAGAGGCATTTGATAAATATGATAAAGTTACACATGGCTCAGACTCGAATTCAGACCTTGTTGCAGATGCTTTTGCTAACTGGGGAGATGCATTGTACTATTTAGCAAAAACTAAAAAAGATAATGTCTTATTTAGAGAAGCCATTAATAAATATAAAAAAGCTGTAAAAGAAGACGAACCTGCTTCGCTCGTTGTTAGTTGGGGAGATGCATTATACGATTTAGCAAAAATTGAGCAAAACAAAAATTTATTCGAAGAGGCATTTGAAAAATATGACAAAATTACACAGATAAACGATGACTATTCTTATGCCTTTATCAAACAAGGAATTGTACTTACCTATTTAGCAGAAATTAAACAAGATGAAAATTTATATGAAAAAGCAACGAAAAGTTTTATAGATGCAAGAAAAAGTATTTTAAATATATTTGTTCATTTGGATGAAAAAGACGAAGAACTAATAATAAAAACGAAAGTTCTTTATCCATTATTGAATACTGATACTGAGGATGGCAATTTCTTCAATGAAACTATAAAAAATATATCACAAGAATTAGATAAATATAAAGAAATTTATATTCGGTCTATTTTTATTATCAGTCGATTACGTATAAATAGGGAATATGAAAAGTCTGTAGCACATTATACAAAAAAAACAATTGCACAAAAACTATTGTTCAAAGAATCGAGATTTAGGTTAAATGCTATTGGTAATTCCAACGACACCACAGAAGGAAAAACTTTACTTGATTACTTATTTAAAAATAAACCTTCTGAGGAAAAAAAATCTGATACAGAATACAGAGCTTTCGCAGGTTGCTTTACTTTTCAGCACGATAGCTTGAATCAATTTAGACTTTATGGCAAAGACCAAAATCAAGAAGGTACAGGGTTATCGCTTATTTTTCACGAAAATTTTTTCAGCAAAGAATCAAAAATGGCTACAGAAAAAAGAGAGATAAAACCCGAAGAACTGTCAATCGAAGATATAATTGATGATAAAGATGAATATAAAAAATATACGCTTTTCCGTTGCATTTATATTGACCCAAAAGAACAACAAGTGGAGACATTAGGTCAGAAAGAAATAACAAAGAAAAAGCAAAAAAAATATAAAAAATACATAGACGATGTTTTTGATATTGTAAATGAAAGAATGGAAAAATTAAGAGATTTAATATCTCAAAACTCAAATTTAGACCGAAATGTAATTGAACAGTTACTTATCAATTTACGTTATCTTACTAAACATATTGCTTTCAAAGAAGAACAGGAATGTAGAATTATTAGGATATGTAATATTAATGAAGGTAAGATTGATTTTGATGATGAAAAGATGTATATTAAATATGAACCTGACATTTTATATGAGCCTGACGTTTCATACAAGCCTAAAGTTATTTCTCGCATAGAGAAAGTCTATTTTGGACCTAAAGCTACAAATATAGAAACATTTCAAGATCGTTTAAAGATTAATAAGTTAGATGGTAAAATTGATTGCGAAAAATCCACAAACCCTTTGGCGTAAACCAAACCCGCTTTATCCTATACCTACACAAATAAAACCAAATTGTTTCGCAAGGTTAATTATATTCTTGTCAAAACTACAAATATGAACTTCACAATTGCTACTATCCCTTATATCTAAAGCCGTAGCTATATGAATAGCATCCAAACTTTTACAATTAGCAATACTTGCATAATTTGCATAAGGTTCTTTAAACACATCATCAATTCGTCTGTAAAAAATATCTTTCAAAAATTTGTCTAGTTCAAAAAGTCTATCTTCCAATGAAAAACCATTGGGGTTATTTTGTTTAAGACTTCTTCTCAAAACAACGTTGGTTTCTATTTTAAGCAAAGATGAACTAATTTTTAAATCGTATCTTTGCCAAATATCACGAGCTTCTTCTGCTTTATGTTCTCTAAATAAAAACGAAAGCAAAAGTGAAGAATCGAAGTAAGCTAGAACCATTATTTAAAACCTGTCAGAGCGAGCAAATTCATAATCTGGCCACCAAGTTTCACGTTCAATCCGTTTATCTTTTGAAATATCTATACATCCAATATCAAATTTTTTCTCTGGTGGTATAAGCCTGCCAGATTCAACTTCATTGGCAAGCCATTGCATAACCCCTTCTTTATTGCCTATATCAGTTTTAGCAATTTCTATTTTTGTTGTTGCAAGCATAATAAAGCCTCTAGTTATAGTTCTATTGAAAATATACAAAATTATAAATTCAATCCTTACCTTTTCAGAAATCAAAGGAGCAGATATATATCTCCAAAGCGAAAATTTATTTTATGAGCCCATCTAAAGGGATAAGGGTGTACAATTAACCGCAGTAATCAGGAATAAAATCCACAAACCCTTTGGCGTAAACCAAACCCGCTTCATTTGCAAGTGGTATAATTTTTGCGTTTACTATATTTAACCCTATGAACCTATATCACGGAAGCAATATCGTTATTGAAATTCCAAACTTGAAATTCAGCAGAAAAGAGCTGGATTTTGGCATAGGTTTTTATACAACAACAAATTATGAGCAAGCAGTGCAATTCTCTGAAAAAATTGTTGAAAGGAAAAAAGGAAGTAAAATTGTGAATATATATGACTTTGATAGCGAAAATTTACAGAAATTTAAAGTACTTGAATTTAAGGAAACAGATAAAAAATGGTTGGATTTTGTTTCCGATAATAGAAATTCCATTCCTTTGCAAAACGATTACGATATAATAATCGGTCCAGTTGCAAATGATGATGTTTTTCGCACATTATTGCTTTATTTTGCAAAAGAACTTGATGTAAACGAAACTTTGAATAGACTAAAAATCAAAAAATTATTCAACCAATATGTTTTTAAGAATGATAGTATTCTAAAATTACTAAATTTTGTAAAAGCGGAGTTTATAAAATGACTAAAGAATTATTGCCTATATATCTGTATTTCGTCGTGGAGGAAATAATTCCACTAATCATTTCTGAATATAATTTAAGCGAAAATGAAGCGATACAGAAATTTTATTGCTCTAAATTGTATTCTTTTTTGGAAAATCCCAAAACCGGAGTTTGGCGTTATAGCCCTAAATTATTGTTCAATTTATATAAAGAAGAACTGGAAAACGGAGATTTCACTTTTCCAGAAGAGGCGGCATAATGACAAAAGAAGGAAATTTTATAATATTTGCAATTGAGCAATATAAAAAAGCTATGAATATGCAAGGTCAAGATGTTATAGAATTGTTTAAAAAATACAACATTTTTGAACTTATCAGAAAATCTTATGTTGTTTACCATATAGAAAGAGAACAAAATATGATAGATGATATAAACGACTATATAGAAAATAAATAAAATTCTATCTTCCACCCTATGTTCCTCGGAAACTACAACGACTGCACCGTACTAGAAGAATTGCCGCAAGGATTCTATGTTGAAACCCAAGATGGCAAAGATAGGGTGCTTTTGCCTAAAACAAAAGCGCCTAAAAATTTGAATATTGGAGATAGCATAAATCTTTTCATTTATTTGGACAATGAGGCTAGACCGGTGGCTACAACGCAAAAAGCTAAGGCTTGCGTTGACGAGTTTGCTGTACTAAGAGTTAAAGATGTAAATGATGTGGGGGCATTTTTGGATTGGGGCTTGGATAAAGATTTGATTTTGCCATTCAACAATCAGTTGGGGGAATTGGAAAAAAACGATACCTGCGTTGTGCGAATTTTTATAGATGAAAAAAGCGGGCGCATAAGTTCTACCGAAAAATTGCGAAGATATTTTGATAGGGATATTTCGGAACTGAAAGAGGGAATGGAAGTTTCGCTCATCGCTTATGATTTTCAAGAGGAACGCCATATTGATTTTGTCATAAACAAACGCTGGACTGGCAGGCTTTATTGCAACCCTGTTTCAACGGGTTTGCACATAGGCGATTTTTGCACAGGATATATTCACAGTTTAAGAGAAGAAGATTCCTTAATTGCCCTTAGCCTTTCACCCATAGGTTTTGATGCTCTTGTGGATAAGCACAAAGAAGCCCTGCTCAAAGCCTTAAAAGACAACAACGGATTTTTGCCTTTTTCCGATGATTCATCTCCAGAGGAAATTCGCAAAAATTTTGGGATGAGCAAAAAAGGATTTAAAAAGCTCGCAGGCAAGTTGTGGAAACAAGGCGTGGTGGAGTTAAGCCCTAAGGGAATTAAATTGGTTAAGGGCTAAAAAAGATAGGCGTGGTACAATAAGCGAAAATATAGCAATGGAATATGCGGTCTTGTGCGTGATTTATCCTTTCCATCGTCTTGTCTAACAGAACGGATGTGGATTTCGGCAACAGGATTTAATTCTAGAGATATATCCATTGGCACTGAAGTAGGAAATATCCACGAAATTCCGCCTACGCCGCCAAGTCGGATGGCAAAACCTTTATCTGCTCCTGGTCCTTCGCCAAGATTCCAATATCCAACGCCACCTGCCAATCCATAGTGAAGGGGAAATTTACCCATTGAGGCATCTGCCTTTATGGCGTTATTCAACCAATAGTAACCACCATAAATTCCCGCTCTAAAAACATCTTCATCTGCCTCAAACCGAAAATAAATATCAGTTGCAAAACCAGAACCCAAATGCTTGTAATCAAAACCCCACCATTCACCGGAATTTCCGCCTTGCACCCAAAGCCCCAAAGCATTTCTGTCTATTGCAAAAGAAACCCCTGCAAATAATAAAACAAGAATTAGAAATAGTTTTTTCATACAATTAAATATAGTAAAAAGCCTTCACTTCTGCCATCAGCTCCCCATATTCTTCAACTGCCTTGAACCCAGGAAATTCTTTTTTCACGGTGTTTGGGGCACAGAAAAGGCAGGCTTTGTCTGCTACTCTGAGCATTGAAATATCGTTGTAGGAATCGCCAGCGGCAAATACTTTGAAATTCAGAGATTTAAAGGCTTCAATAGCGTGTTGTTTTTGATTTTGCATACGCAATTTATAGCCTATTATTTTATTGTCTTTAATTTGCAAATTATGGCAAAACAATGTTGGATAGCCAAGTTTTTTCATTATGGGCTTTGCAAATTCCGCAAAAGTATCTGATAAAATCACAACTTGGCAAAACTCTCTCAATTCGTCTAAAAATTCCCTTGCTCCTTCCAAAAGAGGCAGGTTTTCAATAACGTTTTGAATATCTGAAAGTTTTATGTTGTTTTCGCTTAAAATTTTAAGCCTGTGCCGCATAAGCTCATCGTAGTTGGCAATGTCGCGTGTGGTTAGGCGAAGCTCGTCTATTTTTGTTTGCTCGGCAACAGATATCCAAATCTCTGGAGAAAGAACCCCTTCCAAATCTAAGGCTATAATGCAATTAGACACTTTATTCTTCCGCCAAAGGTTCTTCTTCTGCTGTGGGTGCAATTTCAAAAGCGTGGCAGGCAGTGTTGCAGGCTCCGTTAAAACGTTTCCACAAAATTTTCGCCAAGTGCATTGAAACATTGCCAGAGTCTCTCCAGGCAGCTCTGAGCGAAGAAGTTTCGGAAACAACTTCGGCACGGGTGAGCGTTTTGTTTTTAGCTTTTGCCAAAAGCTCTTCTGCCTGCTGGCACAAATCCTCTTTCTTTTGCGCATTTATTTTGTCTAAATTGCTTCTTATCTCTTTTTGGTCGTTGTAAATGGAAAAGAATTTTTGAATGAGTTCTGCAAACTTAGCGGAAATTTCTGCCTCTGCCACTCCGCAACGCCCTGCTTTTTCCCAGTCCATTTGTAGGCTGCGAACTGTTTGCAAGGTTTTAAACTTAAAGTTTTCCTGTTCTAAAATGGATTTAAGTTGTTCCATTAAACCGTGCTTTATTTCCCAGTTTTTGTCCAATTCCTTTGCTATTTCCGGCTTGCTTTTTGAAGCTGTTTCCCATATACGGTCAGATGCTGCATAAAATTTATCGTATAGTTCTTTGGAATAACCGTTGTTTTCAAGAGCCTTCCATTCTTCTTCTATTGCCTTCCAAGCCGAGAGAGATTCTGCGCTGGAAGCATCAAAATCAAAGCTCTCAATTTTGGCGCATATATCTTCCCTAACTTTTCTGGCACTATCAAAATGGGTATTTCTTTTTTCAAAGAAAAAATCGCTTGCGGCTTTGAATCTTTGCAATAATTTTTCATATTGCTCAGAGGGAACAGAGCCTGCGTTTTTCCAGTCTGCGCTCAACTTTGTGAATGCCTTTGGTGTGTTTCTCCAGTCGGTTGACTTTGCAAGGGTCTCGGCTTCTTCGCAAAGTTTTTCCCTTGCGGCAATTCGCTCGCTTATCTGCTCGTCAATGCGTTTTTTGTGAGCTTCTTGTTTTTTGAAAAAGGAATTTATCGCGGCTTGGTAGCGTTCCCAAATTACATGGTTTTGAATTTTTGGAACAAAGCCGGTATTTTTCCACTTTGCCTGCAATTCCTGAATTTTTCTGAGCTGTTCTCCCCACTCACCTTCTGTTGCCGCAAGCTCTTCTATTTGCACGCATATATCTTCTTTTATTTTCAGGTTTTCTTCTTGCCCCTTTTCTTGCTCTTTTAGCAAAGGCAAAACAGAATCCATAACTTTGTCTAGCCCTGTTTTAAAGCGGGGCCACAGTTCCTGAATTTTTGTTGCCGGCATATAACCGGCGGCTTTCCATTGCTCAAGCATTGCAAAAGCTTTGGTTCTGTTTTCCAAAACAACAGGCATATTTGCAAGTTCTTCAATCTCTTTTATCAACTGCTCTCTTATTTGCTCGGCGTGCCAAGAAGCCCATTCCTGCAAATTCTGAAAGCGACTTGTTGCGGTTCTGAATTCCTTGTAAATATTTTTGAACTGGGATTTCTTTTCACCAACAATTTCTTTCCATTCATAAAAAGCCTGCCTAACGCTTTGGGAAATTTCGTTAAAATCCCCATTTTCGTCTAAAGCGTTTACTTTTTCTATTATGGTTTGCAAGAGTGGTAATTTTGCGTTGTATTCCTCTTCGCTCAATTTGTCTTCTTTAATTTCGGTTTTTTCATCTTCGCTTTCTGGGGCTAGGTCTTGCGCTTCTGCTGTTTGCTCTTCTACCTGTTGCGGTTGTACCTGTGTTTGGGCTTGGGCTTGAGCCTGTGCTTGTGCCTGAGCTTCTTTCTTGGCTTTCTCTTCTGCAAGGTGGGCTTTTTCTGCCAAAACACTTTCTTTATGCTTTTCGAATATGGAATTCAATTCTTCGTTTTGCGGTGAGCCTAGCGTGGAGGCTTCTTTGCCCAGATTTTGCGCTTCTTGGAAAAGGCGTTGCATTTCGGAGTCCACGGCAAGCGGATTTTTATTTTCCAAAAGCCTTGTTGCATGAGATAGCAAGGCTTTTTGTTTTTGAGAGAGCAAATCGGCTTGGTCTTTTGCTGGGTCTGTTTTTGCAACCTGCACTCGCGAGAGCATTTCTTTTGCCTTTATTCGCACAGCATTGCAAGTGGCATCTTTTTTAATTTCTTCAAGCAGGTTTTCTCTTTCAACTTTGGCAAGAGCGGCAAGGGCGACTTCTTCTTGGGCATCGCTTTTTGCAACCCCAGCAAGCACTCCCTGCTTTGTGCATTCATTTATCAATTCCAAGCGAACTTCCGTTGATTTTGCCACCGGCAAAAGTTCTTCTTTGTCTTTTACGGGCAATTCATCCAATATTTTGCGAATTTGCACGCTTGGTTTGCCTACGTGATTTTTTACTGTTTTAAAAAAGGATTTTTTCAATACTTCTTTTATTGCGCTTTTCACTGAATTATCTTGTTCTGTTTCCAATAATTTATTCAGATGTTCGGGCGAAGATATTTTTTGAACTGCTAATTTCCTTAAATTTGCATCATCTTCATTTGTAGCTATATATAAAAGAGCATCTAAATCTGTGGCATTCAAACTTTGAACGGCCTGCTTGCGAACAGTTAAGTCAGAATTCTGCCATTTTGGCTTAAATACATCTAAAAAACTCATAATAACCTCTTGTTTATAAAGTATATGTGGAAAATAATGTAGAAAATCTCGTTCAGCATTTGCGTATAACGCCAGCTAAAATCCCGGCAATGGAAAAGTTTTCGCCCTCGCTTACGATTATTGGCGAATATGCCTGGTTTGAAGCTCTAAGCTCAATTCTGTTTTCTGCGGGGTAATAGTGCTTTAGCGTGGCATTGCCATCTATTATAGCAGCTATTATTTGCCCGCGTTCCGCATTTTTTTGCATACGAATAATTGCGAGGTCGCCGCTTAAAATTCCGTCTCCGGTCATGGAATCTCCTTGCACTCTAAGGGCAAAAATCTGGCTGCTGCGAGGAAGCAGGGCTTTATCCACAGCTAAGTTGTCTTCTATGTTCTCTTCTGCCAAAATGGGAGTACCTGCGGCTATTCGCCCAATAAGGGGTACATGAGCAGCGGCGGCAATGGAAGGTGTGCTTTGCAAAAGCTCTATGCTGCGAGCTTGGCGAGAGAGTTTCTTAATCAAGCCCTTTTTTTCAAGTGAAATCAAGGCTTCTCTAACCCCATTGGTGCTTTTTATTCCAAATTTTTCGCCTATTTCGCGAATGGTGGGGGGGAATTTATTCAATAAGATAAATTCCTTTATGTAGTTATATATGGCGTTCTGGCGCATTGTGACTTTTTTCATAAGGAAAATATACAAAAATACTGAACAAAAGGGCAGGATACGGCTACATTTGTATGCCAAAACCATATAAAACCATATTTTTTACGATTTTAGGAGTTTTTTTGCCTTTTTTTACGTCTAACTAATAGATGAAAGAAAACTTGAATTTTAAAAAAATGTTGCAAATAGCGGCAGCCTCCGATTTGCCCGTTTTGCTCACAGGTGAGTCTGGCACGGGCAAGGAGTTAGCGGCAAGGGAATTGCACGCTCTGAGCAAAAGAAATAACAAGGCTTTTGTTGCAGTTAACTGCGGTGCTATTTCGGCAGGCATTGCCGAGTCTCTTTTTTGTGGGCATATCAAAGGTGCCTTTACCGGTGCAAGCAGCGATAGGGTGGGTTTTGTTAGAGCGGCAAATGGCGGAACTCTTTTTTTAGATGAGGTGGCTGAACTCTCTCCAGACATTCAAAAAACTCTTTTGCGCACTTTGCAAGAAAAAATGGTTATGCCAGTTGGCAGCCAAAAAGAGCTAAAGGTGGATTTTAGGCTTATTTGCGCAACTCACAGAAATTTGCCTTATCTTTTGGAAAAAGGTTTTTTCAGGCAGGATTTATATTTTAGGCTGGCTTCTTTAACCATAAACATTCCCCCTTTGAGGAAGCGTAGCGACTTGCAAAGCATTGCGGCATCTCTTTGGAAAGGAGATGAACCTTTGAGCGAGCACAATTTAAGAATTTTGCAAAATTATTCGTGGCCCGGTAATATAAGGCAGTTGAAAAATGTTTTGGAACGCTATGCCCTTTTTAAAAACCACGGCTATTCCCTCGAATTTCTGCTGAAATCCGAATCGGAACAATGCGGCTTTAACTTGAACGAACCACCGCCCCCTCAATACAAACCAAATTTACGCGAAATTAGCAAAGAAATAGAGCGTTGCGAGGGAAACAAGGTACAAGCGGCAAAAAAACTCGGGATTAGCAGAGGGAGTTTGTATTATAGATTGAGGAAAGGGGGATGAAATTTTACTCACCCTGCCAGCTTCACTTCGTGGGCAGGGTTCTATTTATGCCTTTATAGGCACGAGATTTTTTTCTATATTTATTCATATGCAAAACAATTCAAAATCTATTATAGAACGAATATCAAATATTCTTCCAAAAAATTTGGATGATTTTGATGTTTCTCACGAAGAAGCATTCAAAGAAATTGTATTTTTAAGCAACGATGATATTTCAGTTGAGCTTGTAACTCCAGCTCGTAACCCTGTAATCCCTTAATTATAAACTCTAATGACAAACGAAAAATTCAACGAATTTTGGAATAATATCTTTGTCCCCGAAATAAAGCTTGTGTTGTCTTACGGAAATAGACCTTGTAGTGATGAGCGACTGAATTCTTTGAAGCAGTTTACAGAGAAAAAATACTACGAACAAAATGTTAAAATAAAAGATTTTTTCCGAGATTTGCAAAATTTGGGAAATGGGATTAATAAACAAAATGATATTAAAATTGATAGACATAAGGTTGCCGCTGCTCTGTATGTGGCTTTCATTGAAGCTGCAAAATCTTTGCCTTTAATAGAGTCTAAAACGAAAAATGATTTCTTTTGTGGTATTCAGGAATTTTTTGCACATCGCGTAGCTTTTTATGCCTCGCTTTATACTTTGCAATCATTTATAAATAAAGAAAACTCTGATTTTTCAAGAAATTTTATGCTAAAAGGTTTTTCGGAGCCTTTAGAATTAATTTGTGAAGATAAAAATCGCAATTATTACGACC
>JAITFP010000031.1 GCA_031281275.1 Candidatus Fibrimonadaceae bacterium | reverse complement strand
AACTTATAGAAAACATCTTGCAAAATATCCTCTGCATCTTCTAGCAAACTCACTTTTGAATTTATGAATTTCAAGAGCCGCTTGCTATTTGAGGCAAAAATTTCCTCTGCGGAATTTTTGTTGTCTATATTTTGCGTCATAAATAAAACATACAGAGCATCTGCACAAACATTGCCGTGCCCATCATCAACAATATATAAAATACCATGAGAAAAAACGAGCTGGTAAAAGAAGAGGCGATGTTTAAAATTTCTTTATTCATTTGGAACCTCCATGCCATTTTGCTTCCATGAAAGCTTTACGCTCCTCTTCACTCATATTCTGCCATTTTTCCCGAAATTTATGACCACGGTTTAAACCATGATGCCCACCGTGATGTCCAAAGCCGCCGAATAAAAGCCTAGCGAGAACCAAAATTCCAGCGGCTTGCCAGTAAGTTAGCAATGGCAAGCCAAAAATTGCTGGCATAAGCCAGTTCCAAAGCAGCATTGTTACTGCGGCAAATGCCGCTATTGCTGCTATTATGAAAATCACGCCAAAAAAGTGAAAACGCCTCATATTATCTCCTGTTTGTTTACCTTCTATTATAATAGACGATTAAGTTGGCAAAATATTTTATATAATTTTAAATTATCTCTGACTATAAGGGTGCCCCGTTGCAATGTGATAAGCAAACCTTTCCCTAGCCTTTTCCAGAAATTTTATGTAAGAATCGCTTCTATAATCGGGATATGTCCACTCAAAGGGGTGAAAATGACCGTTTTCAAAGTATAGGGTCACTTCGGCGAAAATACCCTGCCCTAAATATACCCTGTGACGCTGGTCTTTGGTTGTTGCCAAAAAAAATTGCCCCAAAGTCATATAGCCTGGGTCTAGATTAACAGCCCTGTTCCAGATTTTTTCCATTTCGTTGGTTTCAAGTTTTATGGCGGCAATGGTTTCGCGTTCAATTTTATCTTCAAAAGAGAAAAAGGAGCGAATTGGAGAGCTACCGAGTTCGTTTTCGTAATAATTTGTGTGAGCAAATGGAACGGGTGGCATTTCCAAATCTACCGCACCAAAACGCTCGGTTAGTTTTTGCTTTGCCTTGCTTGCAAGTTCCATATTTGCGGCTAAAATGCCCACAATAAGCCTTACAGGGAGAGGAACTTTTGTGATTCCCATAACAACTCAATATTCTCTGATTTTCAAACGCGAAGCGGGTTCAGCAAGGGCACCCTCGTTTACCACAAAAATACGCTCTCCCAAAGTTGGGTTTATGTTGACCAACTCAACTTTAATATTCTGTGCGCGAGTATGTGCTAATTGCTGCAAAGTATTGGGTGGCAAAGTTTGGCGAGCCAGCAGCTCGTTCCAAATTTTGCGAGCGGCTTGTACGAGTGATGTTTCTTCTTGGGTCTGAGCATTTGGGTTTTGCAATGCGGTGTGCCAGTCTTTTTTCTCCACACGTGAGTAATAAGCAAAAAGAGTGTCGCGCAAGGGATGTTTTTCAAGAGCAGTGGGTGTTAATTTTGTAGGCACATTGCGCCCAATGGCTTTCAAAAGCTGAGTTTCTTTTATGACCCTGCCATCTTGAATGGAATCTGCGTGTCCATATACATCCACTTGCAATTGCGGACGTTGCATCAATGCCTGCGATAATTTTTTCAAGGCTTCAGAATTTTCTTTGCTGGGATACTCAGAAGCAGGGGCAAATGCTATTGTTTCAGGATCCGCATCGGAACCCACCAAAGACATTATACTTCTGAATGGTGCAGATACGGCTTTACCGAGCAAATTCTTTATCACTTTCCAAATCAAACTTCCAACGCTGAATTCGGGGTCATCTAAATCGCCGTCTATGGCAACATCCAAATCTATAATCCCATTTTTATCGCTCAACAAGGCGGCAAACAAACGCACTGGCATTTTAGTTGCTTCTGAATTTTCCACAGCCTCTCCAAAATTCAAATGCTGCATAAATATATGATTATCACCGTGTACTTTATTATTTTGTATAGTATAACCAGATTGTAGCGCAACTTGCCCCTTTGCAATGCGATACCCCGCATACTTGCCGGAATATGGCGAAAAGATCGTTAAATCTTGATTGGCGGTTTCTACTTTGAAATCAACTTTTGGATGTTTTCCAAACAAATTAACCGAGCCTTTTAGAAAGAACGGAGCATAGCCGCCCATTTTGCCCTGCATAGATAAATTCGCATCGCGTTTTTGCCCAGAGAGATTCCGCAAATTTCCATGAACTGCCACTATGCGGTAAGAAAAAGGAGTTACCGGGTCTTTATCCGTTACATATACGGTGCCATTTCCAAATTTAATGTTGTTTATTATAAAAGGCGTAGATGTATTTTTTGCAGATTTTGTTTTTTTAATCTGCGAGTAATTTGCTTTGGAATTTACATACCATATCAAATTTAAAACCGGGGTTTGAACATCAATATTGCTCGCTTGCCAATATACATTTGGCATAAACATAATATTCATTCCTTTAATAGATGTTTTGGAGGCTCTAATAAGTTCCACGTTATTTTTGCCCAATAAATTTAAATTGTCAATATCTATGTCTCCTGCAAAAAACAAGGAATCTCGTTGCACAGAACCTGCGGCTGGTTTCCAGCGCATATTTAATTGCGCATCTGCCTTCCCCTGCCGCAAACTCAACCAAGTTTCTTTGCTTATGTAATTTTGCAAAGACGTTAACGGATAATCTTTTACATTGAATTTCCAATCTATCTGCAAAGGAAACAAATGCCCCACTCCTTGTAAATCCAAGTTGGAACCGTTGAACAAAGCAGTTCCCGCAATATGAACGGAATCTTCGGCACGGTTTGTGATGTCTGTTAAAGATAAGCGCATATCATTAAAATTATACACATTAGCAACAGAGTCTCTCGCATCTATAATTTCAATATTCATCTGTTCTGTTTGCAGAGAATTCATCTTTATTTCCCAGCGTGGCAAATTGGAAAATTTTTGCGAAAACACCTTAAACACACTAGCATTTGCATCTATGGAATCTGCCGCTTTGTTGTTGAGACGCACGAACTTAAATAATTCTGGATCTGGTTGTTTGGGCAAACTATCAAAAGCATAGCGAACATCTGCAGAATCAATTATAACATTGCCTGCAAAAAGAGTGCGGTTCAATGTGGAAAATTGCAAGGCATTTGTATGCACAGAAGCAGCTCGCATATCAAACTTTGAGCTATCTGCAATCAAAGACGGACGGTTCAATGAGAGTTTTGCATTTTCCAGCACAAAACCTATTTCTGGTTCTTCCACAATGCGGTAGTTTGTGTGCAAATCTAATTTGCCGCTTTGCAAATTAAATGGCAAGAGTTCCTGATAAAAATCACGCAATTGGATAATATCCAAATCGCGAATTTCCAACTCCCCTTGGGAGAGAAATGGATTCCACTGTAAATTTCCATTCCACCTAAAAAAACCGCCTGTTAAACTTGTGAACTGCAAATTGTAATTATTACCGCTTTCCGCAGAATATTGAGTGGAAAATTTTTCCAGAGAAAAAGAAATAGGCGCAATCCCAAAACGCTTTTCCTTTTCGCTGCGTTTATCCAAAGCTTCAAAAGAACCGTTTTGTATAATGAAACGTTCAATGTACAAAGGCACATTCATTCGCTTTAAAAAAGCATCTGTTGCAAACTGCGCAATGGCAGATAACTCCTTGCTTTCGTTTTGCAAAACGAGTTGCGAATGCAAGCTATGAATTCGCAATTCATCTAAGCGAATGCTCCGCGTTGTTATTGATCGCAATTGGGCATCTATGTATAGAGAGTCCCAAGTCAATTTAGCCGCTTTGTTTTTTGCCGAAAAATCTTGCAAGGTAATTGCTAATTTGAATGGATATATCTTTATCAAACCGATATGAATCTCGCTTCCTGTGGCGGCTCCTATTTTTTCTTCCAAATAAGGTTTAAGCACGGAGGGTAAAGCATAGATAGCCAGCACAACACATAAAACAACCACTACGAGTACTGCACCAAAGGCAATACATAAATTGCGAAAACGAAATAGAGAGGGCAATTTCACTAGGGTAAATATAGTAAATTAAATAAACATATACAAACGCACGAGGTTTGTATTTGGGGCAAATTTATCGTGCTAATTCTGCTTCTGTTGCGAAAATCCAGCCTTCTTTTTCCAATTGTGGGCGTAGCTCTACGTTGTGCTTGTGCCAGCCGTCTATGCCACCGTATTTTTCCAAAAGCTCTGCTCTTATGCGATGAACTTCTGTTATAGGATCTTCTTCAAGGTTGTAATTCATTTTGCTTGTCCCTCTCATATTGAATTAACATTTCAGGTGTTACCAATTCTGGTATCCAAATTCCTTTTTTGTTGTTATACTCATAAATCTTTGCGTAGGCTTCTACGCCTAAATGCGAGCAATTCCAAGTTAATAGATAATCTAGTTTTGCTTCTACGCAAACAGCTAAATGGAAGCAGTCTGTTTTGGCTCTTTCGGGTATGTTTAAGTAGTTAAAGTATTCATTTGCCAAATTTGCGGTGGAACTTTTGTCTGGAATTAATGGTATGTCCTTGATAAAATCTAATCTACGCTTTGCTGCTTCTGGATTTCCTTGTTTGCATTCGTCAAAAACAAATTGGCTTATGTATAATTTATATTTGTCTTTTTCGTATTCCCAAAATAATTTAGTTATTGCCTGTCTATTTGCAGACAATATATCCATACTGGGCTTTGCAGTTGCATAGCTTGGTATGGTTGTTTCTACATACACAGTTTTTTTTAATGTGTGCATAGTTGTAATGTAGAAAATATTGGATTTGTAACTACACAACCACCCCCAAACGCACGACATTCGCATTTAGGGCGTAAGCATACGCCCCTACCTTGCTATCCTATTTTTCTCGTGGGCGTTGTTGAAAACCAAATTTAAACCTTGTCCTTTGTAATGCCTGAATTGGCTGTCGCTGCTGATTACGGGCATTTTGTTTGTTATTGCTTGCGCTATGATGATGTGGTCTGTTGGGTCTTTGTGGTCTTTTGCGGTGGATAAATTGCCTAATGTTCTTATATGTTCTTCCTTGACGTAATCAACGACAAAACCCCATTCGGTTATGGATTTCCAAATGTCGTTTGGGGTTTTCCAATGCTTTACATCTATTTTCTTTTGCCTTATTAAGTGCATTGTTTCTTTTACAACTTCGGCACTTACGTAAATTATGTTTTCGTAGTCGCCAAATATGGCGGTTGTTTCTCTGTCTAAATTCTCACCGCCCAAAGCATAGAATACAAAGATATTCGTATCTAAAAAATAACGCATACTACCTCATTACCGCTCGCATATCTAGTATTCGCCCACCTAGTCCCTTGGGGTGGGTTCTTAGCCATTCGCCAGCTTTTGATAGTTTTTTAGGTTTGGCGGTTGGCACTGTTTTGTTTGTTGCGTTCTTGTTCATAAATACCTCCTTTGATGTTTATGAAATATAGAAAAAGGCTCTCACCCCCCAAACGCACGAGGTTCGCATTTAATTTGTCTGAACCCCGATTTACCCGATTCACCGATTTTCCCGATTGTAAATATAAACGTAGGGGCGACCCTTGCGGGCACCTTGAATGTGAAATGATGTTCCACCAATTTGGCAACGCAACCCGATACGTAAAAAACACAATGATCCGTTTTGTAGGGGCAGGTCTCCGTGCCTGCCCCAAATGCAAATCCACAACCACCCCCGCCCCAACAAAAAGCCATCAATAAACGCTCACAACACAAAGCGATACCGCTCGCCTTGCGGCTAGCGGTGGCGCAGAGCGCCTAGTCCTTCACGCAACGGACACTTTGCAAGAAGCCCTTATCGAAGTAATTGTAGCGCACGTACTCGTCGCTCATGATCCGGAGGTAAGCGTCTCTATTGTCCTCACTGGCACTCCACCAGCGGCCGACGTCGCCAACGTCGTGGAAATTGCCAGAAAGGCCGTAGCCGCCCGGCATGGCGGAAAAACCATAGTTGTCTGTGCCATTGCGATTGCTGTTCCAACCGCTTGTAGCTTTCAACTTTTTTCCCGCACCAGCACAATTGCTATTGTCGGAACAGCCAGGATTGACGAATTTCATCAAAATATTCCAATCCGCATTACTCGGTATATGCCAACCGCTAGGACATATTCCCTGGTGCTTTGCTTTTACTTGCTCTGCACAACTTCGGTCGTTGCAGCGAGGCAGCTTCATCGCTGTTGCCCAGTCGTAAAGTTTTCCGTATTTATCGCAGTTGGCATTGTCGTTGCCATAACATTTGCTGCCCTCCACCTCGTAATTCAAATTACGCTTGAACCAAGTTTGGCTGCCAATTATAACAGTCTCGTAAGTTTCGCTTCCATACTCCACAGACTCACCTATAATAATGCCAGCTTGAACTGTCACTGTTCCGTTGCAGGTAGCGGTTTTTCCGCTGCAATTTCCAGAACTTGCAGATACCGATATGTCTGTGTATATTCCTCCATCAGGGTTACTCCAAACAGGTGCATTTGTCCAACTAAGACCGCTAGTGACCGATGTTGAACCTGCGTTGCCAGTACAAGTCACTGCTGGTGCAGTTATCGCTCTGCCTTCTTCCGCAAATGTTGCTATGTTAGCACAAGCAAGCGTGTATGTTATTGGCACAGAGCTTGAACTTGGTGCGACAGAAGAACTGCTTGGCTCCGCGTTGGAACTACTGTTTTGCACAGAGCTTGATGAAGGCACCACCGCCGCAGAGCTTGAACTTTGGGAAGCGACAGATGAACTGCTCGTCTTTGAGCTTGATGAGGGCAATACAACAGGGCTGCTTGAACTTGGCGCAACCGATGAACTGCTTGGGCTGACGGTTTTTATTGCGCCCAGCGTTTTCTTGTTATCTCCGTAGCCTACCTCAACCACAATGGT
>JAITFP010000065.1 GCA_031281275.1 Candidatus Fibrimonadaceae bacterium | reverse complement strand
GCTTTTAATCCAAGTGGAGTGGCGGCATTGTCTAGCCCAAGCATATTTGCGCTTATGTTCATAAGTATGCTGCCCATTGCAGGGTGATTTTCAGGAATGCTCGGAAAGAGCCGTTTCATCAAAGGAGAAACCAACTTTGCAAGCATTTGAACAGCACCCGCCTTCTCCCCTATTTTCATCATTCCAAGCCAAAAAGCCAAAATTCCGGTTAAACCAATGGCTATTTCAAAAGCTGTTTTTGACATATCAAAAACGCTTTGGATTACAGTGCTGAAAATTCCGGTGTTACCAAAACCAAGCCATTGAGCAAGGCAGGCGATGAAAGCGCCGCCAAAGAGCAATAACCAAATAACGTTTAGGAACACTTTTACCTCAACCCTTTTATCCCCGAAACCCAATCACTGAAATCCGCTTCTCTCAATTTGTTTGCCAAATCTTTTTTCGCTGCCACTGAATCTGCATGCGGCGAGCTTTTGAAACGCTCTTTTTTTTCCAAGAAAGTGATTGGCTTGTTATCGCAGGTTGTGAAAATTATTCTTGGGGTATAGGAGCAGGTTATTTTTTTATCATCATTTATTCTGCAACGGACTTCATTGAGACTTGCTATCCTGCCATTGTTGGAACACTCGGTTTTTTGAATTCCTGTTTCTGCTATTTTTTCAAAAATCACCTGACTAATCTCATCATCTGTTCCATTCCAGTGAAATGTCCTATCACGCCGCCGTTGCTCTCTCACCTGCTGTATGGAATCTAGTATATACATTTTCTCGATTTCTATAGCTGTTATTGCTTCTTGCAATTCTAAGTCTTTTTTAGATAATTCCGAATCTCTTTTAGATACTGCAAAATATAAAGAAGCAACAAACATCAAAAGCATTATGGCAGTACCAGAAATAATTTTCTTTTTATGCCTAACCATCCAGCTTGGTTTTGAAATTAAAAAAGATTTTATTTTTTCATAAGCGGCTTCAAAATATTTTGGATAAAGGTCTATGGCATTTTTATTTTTTATGTCTTTAACTTCTGGTGGCAGGGATTTAGGGAAAACAAAACCTTCCAATGCAAGGGGAACTATATTTTTATTCGTTTTAAGAGCGCAAACTATTTCGCGGCGAACCCAATCATTTTCCGGATCGTAATCCTCGTTAGAAACAAAAAATCGGTCAAAAATTCCTGGGCTTAATACAAGCAAAAAATCTTTGCAGTCATTTACCCTTTGTTCAAGTTCAACATCGAAGTTCCCATTTACCAAGGTATCAATGTCAAAAGAAACGGAATAACCATCCATCCTTAACCTGTCGTAAATGAGCTTGGCTGTATCGTATCCGCCTTTTCGCCTATACGAAATGAATATTTCAAATTTTTTGGACTTTTTAGACATATTTAGCCTTTTTTAAAGATTTGGTATTAAGATAGAAAATTTTTCTATCTTCTGCATAACAATGAAATTTTCCAGCGACAATCCGAAAAAAGGTGGGGTGCAAGAGATGCTTGGCGTATCACTGCCTATGGTGATGTCCATGTCTTTTGATACTTTTTTGGTTTTCATAAACCGCCTATTTTTGTCTAAGCTGGGACCAGATTATATGAATGCCGCTTTAACGGGCGGAATAATGGAAATGGTTACAATAGTATTTTTCAATGGGGTTATTGGTTATTCAACTGCAATGGTAGCGCAGAATTTAGGTGCGAAAAAAACTGCCAGATGCTCTCTTGTGCTTGTGCAAGCCTTTATTATGGCAATTTGCAGCTACCCTCTTGCCATTGCTCTTATGCATCCTTCGCATTTATTTTTAAACTCCTTTGATGTTCCGCCAGAACAAAGTCTGTTGCAAATAAAATATTACGATATTTTAATTTACGGTTCAATAATCACAATGCTGAGGCACGCTTTTTCGTGTTTCTTTATAGGGCTTGGAAAAACTCGCATCGTGATGGCGGCAACCCTAACAGGTCTTACGGTAACTTTGATTTTAAGCTATATTTTCACATTCGGCAAATTCGGTTTTCCAGCTCTAGGAATCATTGGTGCGCCCGCAGCTATTGTAACTGGCAGTTTCAGCGCCCTTTGCCTTTTGCTCTTTAAATTTTTCAGCAAGAAATATAGAGAGAATTATTCCACGCATAAATGCTGGCGTTTTAGCAAAAGAATATCATCCACACTTATAAAAAAAGGCTTGCCCTCTGGCTCTGAAATATTTTTGAATATGCTAGCATTTCAAATTTTAATACTCGTTTTTGATTCTCAAGGAGTTGTAGCCGCGACTGCCACAAGCATAACATTCAGTTGGGATATGGTGTCTTTTGTACCGTTAATTGGACTAGAAATAGGAGCAACAAGTTTGGTGGGAAAATATGTAGGAGCTAGAGATTTTGCTTCTGTAAACCGCACAGCGCGTTCTGGACTAAAAATAGGAGTTTTATATTCTGGATTCATAATTTTGTTATTCGTAGGCATACCAGAAATTTTGGTGAATATTTTTACACCTCACGAAATAACTCCAGAATGGCCAGAATCAAAAGCCCTCGCCGTAAATATGATTCGCCTCGCCGCCATTTATGTTACGGTGGAAACCGTTATGACTGTTTACGCAGGAGCATTGAGAGGCACAGGCGATACATTAGCCGTTATGTGCATATCGAGCGGACTGCATTGGTTGCTAACCTCTACCGCATGGGTATTTTTTAATATTTTAAAACTCGGAGTTATAGAAACCTGGGCTTTAACCGTGCTTATATGGACCTTGTTCCCGCTATTTTTGTATTTGCGGTGGAGAGGCGAAAAATGGCGAAAAGCTTGGACCTACCCCTCATAAGTTTTCAATATACCCTCTGCTATTGCTCTTTTTGAAGCACGCATATCCATTGCCTGTTTTTCTATGGCTCTATGAGCCTCTTCTTCGCTTAAATTCAGGCGGGATATAAGTATGCATTTTGCACGGTCTATTATTCTTATATTTTCAATTTTCTGCTTTAATTCTCTGTTCTCTTTTTGCACTTCCTGCAATTTTATTTGAGTGTCTATGGCTAATTCCAGTATATTCCAGAAAATTTTCATTTTCATAACATAGAAAATGAAAGCCTCACCCCATCTGCCGCACTTGTTAGAATTCCGCCCGCATAACCAGCCCCTTCCCCAATCGGATAAATGCCAGAAACAGAAATTGATTCGCCACTCTCTTTACGAACAATTCTAAGTGGCGAAGAAGTCCTAGTTTCCGGTGCGAACAACAAACCATTTTTTATAAAACCTGGCATTTTATTTTCAAATTCATAAAGAGCAGCCTCTAAATTTGTGCTTATGTCTTTTGGCATTAAATCCCATAAAACCCCGTTTTTTTTTGCCAAAAAATCTTCTGCCTTTTGCTTGGGAACGGAATAATTTTTCCCAGCCATTTCAAAAGCTTTTTGCTCCAATTCCCTTTGAAAAGCAATTCCGCTTTTCACATCGTTCTTATCTATTTTATATGGAACAACTAAAGCCGAATTTGCATAAGGGCTATTACGGCGGCTGTAACTCATTCCGTTAGTTGCAACTCCACCCTTTTCCGATGCGCAAGGTACAACCACACCGCCTGGGCACATGCAAAAACTATATGCGGTTTTTCCTGTGAGCGTGTAATCTGCGGCTCCTGTTGATTTATAATCCACTCCCCTGCCAAAACGAGTTTCATTTATAAAACTCTGAGGATGCTCAATGCGCATACCAACTGCAAAAGATTTGCCCTCCAAAGCAATGCCGTGCGTAAAAAGTATATCGTAAATGTTTCTCGCGGAATGCCCACTTGCAAGCACAAGTGCTTCGCAGGGTTGCCATTTTCTATTTATGCAAATTGAATTCAGGCAATTATCACGTACAGAAATATCTTGCAAGCAGCTTTCAAAATAAATTTTCCCACCTAGCTCCAAAATTTGCTTTCTCATTCTTTTTATCAAAAACTGCAACTGGTCTGTGCCAATATGAGGCTTAGACAAATACGCTATTTCCTCGCTTGCACCCAAATTTATCAAATCACCAAGAACAGCTTGTGAAAATTCCGTGCGGCTCCTAGTGTTGAGTTTCCCATCCGAAAAAGCCCCTGCTCCACCCTCACCAAAAAATATATTTGAATTTTCTAAAAAAATTCCAGATTTTAAAAATCTGCGAATATCCCTGAACCTCTCCTCTACGGGTTTTCCCTGTTCGTATAAATTAACCTTGTGCCCATTCAACAACAAAGCATAAGCAGCCCACAACCCCGCAGGTCCTGCACCAACAACGGAAACCTCGCTTGGCATAGATTTGTTTTTATTGTATTTTTCAAGCAACATTTTGGTGCTAAAACTCTGTAGAATCTCACCTGAATCCTTTTCTAAGCTATAAGTAGCATTGCAAACATAATGCGG
Organism: Candidatus Fibrimonadaceae bacterium; assembly: GCA_031281275.1. Classification (GTDB taxonomy): domain Bacteria; phylum Fibrobacterota; class Fibrobacteria; order Fibrobacterales; family Fibrobacteraceae; genus Fibrimonas. The sequence goes on along the minus strand of JAITFP010000065.1, from coordinate 5,034 downwards.
ATTTCCTTTTCTCCGGTAGTCAAGGGCAAGCCGCTCTATATGCACATTGAAAACCTTTTTCCCCAAGATTTTTTCCATAACTTGAGGAATAATGTCCTTTTGCGAGAGCGGGACTTCGAATTGTTTTAGTTCCATTGCCAAAATGTACAAAAAATGGGTATCCATTTCATATTTTTTTACCTTTTCTAGAAAAAATTGTATATTTAATTCTTTAACCTCAACTATAGGAGATAAAATATGAAGATAACACACACAATCATCGCATCAGTGGGCATGGCAATGCTCGCATTCACCCTTTTCGCCTGCGAAGACGAAGAGAAAAAACAAGCAAAGTCTAAGGCAGAGGCTGTAGCTGAGGCAGAAGCAGAGGCAGAACAATCTGCTGCCGAACAGGCAAAAAAGCCTTCAGCTAATTCTCCAGAAGCAATTGCTTCCTTATATATTAAGGCTGGTGCTAAAATGGACATGGAGACATTGAAAAAAATAACCACAGGAAAGGTACTAGAAAAAATTATAGCAACGGAAGCATCACTCAAACTTAAAGCTAGTTCAAAGGGACAATCTTATGAAGAATTTATGGAAGAACTAGAAGCAGAAGCAGCAAAAAGAGGAGAGCCAGACATAAAATCAGCAACAAAAGCAAGTGATGATGGCAAGTCTGCTAGAGTTATTGTTTCTGTGCTTGCTAAAAACAGCAATATGGAAATGGAAATACCAACACCACTTGAGTTATCTAAAGAAAACGGCAATTGGAAAGTTAGTGATACTCCCCAACAGTAGCCCGCCACTCTGAACCCAAATAAGTTCCAACAATTTTCCCCTTCAATGTTTGCCCCAAAAGAGGAGAATTGCACACCGGACCTGCAAAAGTATTTTCACTCACTTCCCATTCCAAATCAGGATTAAAGAGGATTAAATTCGCTGGCTTGCCCTGCTCCAAAACGCCAGCACTCAACCAATCCAACAAACGTTCAGGATGCTCTCCAGTTTTTTCTGCCGTGATATGCCACAGAGCAGAAAGGGCAATTTCCAAAGAAACCGCACCAGGAATTGCGTCTTCAAAATTTGTTTGCTTGTCTTGCTTGCGCACTGGAAAATGGTTGCAGCTTATATGTTGCACCGTACCGTCTAAAAGCCCTTTCCACAAGGCTTCTTTGTCTTTTTTGGTTCTTAGCGGAGAAGAAAAACTATATTCAGAAGAAAGTTCCACTAAACTGGAATCATCAAATAAAAGATGATAAATTCCAACATCGCAGCTTATATTGGATTTTCTATTTCTTGATATTCCAATTAGCTCCAAACTTTTTTCACAGGAAATTTCTCTAAAATGCACAGGCACTTTAAACCATCTGGAAAATTCCAACATTCTGTAAACCACCACTGTTTCTGCTTGTTCGGGAATTCCTTTAAAACCCAGCATATCTGAATAAAGCCCTTCGTTCACAAAACCAGTATTGCACAAATCTGGTTCCAAAGGATGCATATAAAAAGTTCTTCCTGTTGCCCCCCCATATTCAAAAACCATTCTCAAAAAACGCAGGTTGCCAACGGGAATGCCACCATCTCCAAAACCATAAGCACCTCCATTTGCAAGCTCTAGCATTTCGCTTATGTTTTTGTGCTCATTTCCCTTGCTAAAAGAAGCCAAAAGGGAAATATCCATTTTTGAATTTTCGCAAATTTGCTTGAAAGAAGCCAGCTGCTGCAAATCGTCTATGGGGTTTGCCTTGCTTTCGTAAAGGCAACTGTAAAATCCGCCTCTGTGCATTGCCTCTATGCCGTTTGCAAAGGAATAAACATCGTCTCTTGCAGGTTCTTGAAAATCTGCGCCTATGGCATATAAAGCTGGCAAGGCAAGCAAACCCTTTCCATCTATTTCAATGGCGTTTTTTGCGCTGCCACTCCCCCAAACTCCATTTTCCAAAAGCATATCTTGCTCATTTTGCCATTTTCCGCTCGCAAAGGGGCGTACATTTTTTATCAGAATAGGTTGTTCGGTCATTAAAGTAGGAATATAGTAAATACATTTAGTATTTTTCTATATTTCACCTAACAATTTTTCAAAACGGATTTTATGAGCATACTAGACAAAATGCTTTACAAAATGTTTGGCACGCCACACGCACGCAAGGTAAAACGCTTGCAGCCAACCTTAGATGCAATCAGCGCAAAACTTTTGGAATTCCAAAAACTAAATGATTCTGATTTAGCCGCACAAAGCGCAGAATTCAGGGAAAAGCTAAAAAACGGGCAAACGCTTGAAGATATTAAGGTGGACTCTTTTGCAGCTTGCCAAGAGGCTTGCGATAGGAGGCTCGGCATTTTCAATGTGTTTGACCCTCAATATGAATTTGACTTTTCAAAACTCTCGGAGCCAAGGCAAAGAGAAGCAGAGGCGGCAAAAGAACTACTAGCAAACGGAACCTTTGAATGGGAAGTTCACCTCTCGGCGGAATTTTACGCAGAAATCAGAGAAATGTACCCCGAATCTGTTAAGCCTTTTAGAATGATGCCTTTTCCAGTGCAGATAATAGGCGGCTTGATTCTGCACGAGGGCGCAATAGCGGAAATGGCAACAGGCGAAGGAAAAACCCTTGCCGCTGCCTGCCCTGTTTATTTGAATGCACTCTCAGGTGACGGCGTTCACATAGTAACCGTAAACGATTATTTGGCAGGTCGTGATGCCAAAAATATGGGAAGGGTTTACAAATTTTTGGGATTGAAAGTTGGGCTAATAGTTCACGGCTTGGACAATGACCAACGCAGAGAGAGTTATAGTTCCGATGTTATTTATGGAACAAACAATGAATTCGGTTTTGACTATTTGCGCGATAATATGGCGGTGCAAAAAGAAGACCTTGTGCAAAGGGTTTTGAATTTTTGCATAGTTGATGAAGTTGACTCCATATTGATAGACGAAGCTCGCACACCGCTCATAATCTCCGGTGCAGCCGAAGATGCAACCGATAAATATCGCAAAGCAAATGATTTGGTTCTCCGCCTCAAAAGAGACGATGACTACACCATAGATGAAAAGCACAAAAATGTGCAACTCACAGAAAAAGGCGTAACTCACATTGAATCCATAATGGGCATAAAAGGACTTTACGGAGAACATTCCGACTGGGTGCACTATATTTTGCAGTCAGTAAAGGCTCACAATGTGTTTGTAAAAGATGTGGATTATATCGTTAGAGATGGAGAAATTGTAATAGTTGATGAAAACACAGGTCGCTTAATGGAAGGTCGGCGTTATTCAGAGGGCATTCATCAATCCATTGAAGCCAAAGAGAACGTGCAAATTCGCAGGGAAAACCAAACCCTTGCAACCATAACCTTCCAAAATCTTTTCCGCATGTACAAAAAACTCTCTGGCATGACAGGCACGGCAGAAACCGAGGCAACGGAATTTTTGAAAATATACAATATGCCAACTTGGGTTATACCCACGCACAAACCTTGCATTAGAAACGATATGCAAGACCAAATTTATAAAACAGCAGATGCAAAATGGAAGTCAATAATTGCAGACATAACTGAGAGGCACGCAAAAGGTCAACCAATCCTTGTTGGAACCATATCGGTGGAAAAATCGGAAAAACTCTCAAAAATGCTTCGTATAGCTAACATTCCCCACGATGTTTTGAATGCAAAAAATCACGGGCGAGAAGCGGAAATTATTCAGTATGCTGGACACAAAGGAAAAGTAACAGTTGCAACTAATATGGCAGGTCGCGGAACAGATATTGCGCTTGGTCCCGGAGTTGTTGAGCTTGGAGGTTTGCACGTTCTTGGCACCGAAAGGCACGAGAGCCGCCGCATAGACAACCAGTTGAGAGGTCGCTCTGGCAGGCAAGGAGACCCTGGTTCTTCGCAATATTATTTATCCTTAGACGATGATTTGATGAGAATTTTTGGTGGCGAAAATGTCAAAAAAATAATGGACAGGTTCGGTTTCAAAGATGACGATGTTATTGAGCATCCGTGGGTCACAAAGAGCGTTCGCAATGCACAACGTAGAATTGAAGGGCAAAACTTTGATGCCCGCAAACATCTGTTGGATTACGATAACGTTATGAACGAACAGAGAAGGGTTATCTATTCTCTGCGCCGCAGCATTTTAATGGGCGAAGATATTAAAACCGAAATTTCAAACCGCATAGAAGATGCAGCAGATATCAAAGTTAGCAAATACGTAATTCCAAATTCTTACCCAGAAACTTGGGATATGGATGGTTTGGAAAACGATTTGAAAATGAGCATGGGTATTGAATACAAACCCGAACCCGAAAAACTAACAGGCATGACAGCCGAGCAGGTTTTAGACGAGATTATCAAACTTTACCAAGAACGTTATGAAAAATTAAAACTTATGGTTCCAGAAGCGGAGTTCGCTCATTTTGAGCGAGTTATGCTTTTGGGCGCAATAGATACTCAATGGAAAGAGCATTTATACGGAATGGATCATTTGCGTGAAGCGACCCGTTTTCACGGTTATGCTCAAAAAGATCCTCTTATTGTGTATAAAGCCGAAGGCTTTAAAATGTTCCAGGAATGTTTGGAAACCATCGCCACAAACACAGTTATGAGAATTTTGAATGTGCGTGTTGAAATAAACGGTCAGCACATTCCCCTTGCCGCCATACCAATCCCACAAAAACCAACAATGACTTTTGAAAACAGAGGCGCAGCCCCACCAAGCGCTGGAGCGCCGCAAGGCGCAAAGCCTCAGCAAAAGCCCGTGGCAAAACCAGTCCCTGTTGTAAATCAAGTGGCAAAAGTAGGCAGAAATGACCCCTGCCCGTGCGGTAGCGGAAAAAAGTATAAGCAGTGTCACGGCGGGTAGTTTTTCTATATTTACCCTCAATGCAATCTATACCCCTCAAAATATTTTTTTGTAGCGTTCTATTTCTCGCCCTTGCCGCCTACGGGCAGCAAGAGCAAAAGCGCGTAGCCATATTGAACACGGAAGGAGACGGCGACTTGATATACCTGAGCGTGAGGCTGCGTGAAATTGCGGTAAAAGTATTGCCA
>JAITFP010000085.1 GCA_031281275.1 Candidatus Fibrimonadaceae bacterium | reverse complement strand
TCCATGATGTCTAGGGCTTTGCCTTGAGGCACGCCTTCCACAACATCAACAAGCACAACATCGCCAAGCTGCTTCTGCGCCAATACAAGTGCCATTGTACCGCCTATTTGCCCTGCGCCCACAAGCGCAATTTTCTTTTTAGCCATAAAAAACCTCTTTTGGGTGATAATTCAGAGTAGAATATAGTAAATAAGCTAAGTTATCATTTCTCAAAAGCTGGAAAAGTCTAAGCTGACTGATTCTGTGCCTGTCGCTGTCATAATCACAATAAAGTATTTAGAGTCTGTGGAAAAAACCAAAAATGCTTTATCTTTAGAAATATCTATCTCCAGCACTTCATTTTCGTCACCGCCGTTTATTCCTGTGCCTGAGTATCCTGTTATCTTTCCATCCGCAAAGTCTTCCAAAAACTCTGCTATTTCGGAGGTCTTTGTGGCAGATTTTATAGCTGACTGATATTTTTGTGGAATAGGATAAAGTTCTGGATTTCCACAGTCGTCTCCAATGGTGGAAACATAGCACGGATTAAAAATTTTATTGCCCGCACCGGATTTGTAGTAAGCAACTATATCAATATCTATTTTATTTCTACCAGAAAGCTCACTTTGCCCATAGGTTTTGGCTGCATCTATATCGCCATAGCTTTTACCCGCCAAGGAAAGCTCAAATGAATTCTTTTTCAATTCTATATCATCCGTATCATCAAGGCTGGAACTGCTTGGCTTTGAGCTTGACGAAGGTGCTATCGCAAAGCTTGAACTGCTTGACCTTGAGCTGCTAGAATTGTATGGACATTCGTTGCTCGGAAGCCCTCCGGCTTCGCATTCGCTAAAAGGTCCCGTAAGGCATATTCCAATGGTAATAAAAACACAGTATTTGTATGTTTGTTTTTGCTCACTGCTACTAGAAGACACTTCATTTTCTTCGTTTCCACCAGAACTCAGCGAATTGCAAGATAACAATAATAAAAAAGCCATTGACAGAAATGTGATTTTTTTTGCTGATGTTTTCATAGCTAGCTCTCCTTATTTATTTAAATGCAAATATAGAAATTTTTTCTATATTATAAACTATGCGCACTTACTCTTTTTTTCTCGCTATTTTTCTTGCAGTTTGCGCTGCCTATGCCCAAGATATTCTCGTCAATGAAGTGGGATATGAGCAAAGCGGACCTAAACGTGCCATTATACAGTCTTCAGGCTCTATTACGGATAGCAAAGCCTCCTTGGTGAATTCGCAAGGCAGTACGGTGCTAGAAATAAACCTTGGTCCCCAAACTTCCGTGAGTGGATGGGGTGGGCGTAATTTTAAGGTAGTGGACTTCAGCAATTTTGAGCAAAGCGGAACTTATAAGCTAAAAGTAGGTTCTAGGGAATCGCAATCATTTAAAATAGGGGAAAAAATATTGCAAGCAGAAACCGGAGCTTTTCAAGTGAGCTTTTTCAATGGAATGAGGAATACTTCGGATGGAGACAGAAATTTAAAGGTTTACGGAACAAGTCTATACCACAATATGTATGGTGGCTGGAACGATGCTGCCGGAGATGAAGGCAAGCATATTTCACATTTGTCGTTTGCTCATTATTTCAATCCCCAGCAAATTCCGCTTGTTTCTTATGCCTTGCTACATGCAAATGAAATGCAACCAAATACTTATGGAGCTTCGGCAAAAGCAGAAGCCGCTTGGGGCACGGACTATCTTTTGCGCGCACTCTCAAAGGATAATTATTTTTACATATCCGTATTTGACAACTGGGGGCAAAACGGATACTCCCGTGAAATTTGCAATTGGTTTGGAGAAGATGGAGACCGCGATGGCAAATTTCAGTCTTCGTTTCGCGGAGGTGGAGGAGTTTCCATAGCGGCTCTTGCACGTGCTAGCAAAATGAATGTTAGCGGAGATAGTTCTTCTGCGCAATATTTAGAGGGAGCAAGACGAGCTTATGCCAACCTCAAAACAAATAACATCTCTTATCTATCTAATGGAGTGGAAAACATCATAGACGATTATGCCGCTCTCCTTGCCGCAACCGAACTCTATAATGCCACGCAAGATGCTTCTTATAAAACAGATGCAAACAGCAGAGCGCAATCGCTTATAAGCCGCCAGTCCGATGAAGGATGGTTTTATTCTGATAAAAAAAATGGGGCAAATAACCGCCCATTTTACCACGCCGCAGACGAAGGCTTGCCCATAGTTGCCCTTTCGCGTTATGTGGAAATATGCCAACCAGACAACAAGCAAGCTATACGAAACGCCATAAAGAAAAATTTACAGTGGTATGCAAAAACTACTTACGAGAGACCAAATCCGTTTGAATACGCTAAAATGTACGGAAATGCTTCATCTGGCTCAAACCCAGGTTCCATAAATCTCGCGCTTAGCGGCACGGCAACAGCTTCTCGCTCAGAAGGATCTTTTACACCTGGTAAAGCGATTGATGGCAGTACAGCGTCTGATTCTCGCTGGTCAAGTTATCAAAGTGGTGCTGAAAACGATAATCAATGGATAATCGTAGATTTAGGCAGTACTTACAAAGTGAACAAAGTTATTCTCAATTGGGAAGCAGCGTATGGAAAATCTTACAGAATTGAAGTTTCCACTGAGGGATCTTCTTGGACTACAGTAGCAAACATCACCAATAACACAAGCGCAGGCATTAAAGAACACTCCATTGCGCCCAGAGATGCACGATTTGTGAGAATGTTTGGTGTGGAACGCGGGAATGAATATGGTGGTTTTTCTCTTTATGAATTTGAGATTTATGGCGAACCATCGGAACAACAGCAACAACCATCCACTCCGCACAACGCAAGATTCTTTATGCCTCAAACAAATGAAACAGGCTACTGGTGGCAAGGAGAGAACGCACGCATAGCCTCTCTTGCCGCTGCATTTATAATGGGAGCGCAACCAGCAGACCCAAGCGGAAACTATTGGGCAGATACCTTGTTTGGCATGGCTTCCGCACAGCTAGACTGGATACTTGGCAAAAATCCATTTGCAGTTACTATGATGTACGGTTTTGGAAAAACAAATTATCCACAGTACAATTCATCAAAACCAAAACCCAATATCAAAGGCGGAATTTGCAATGGAATAACCGCCAAAAGAGGAAACGAAAATGATATGGAATGGAAACCCTACGAAGATTATGGAGAAAACGCTTGGAAAAATTGGCGCTGGATAGAGCAATGGCTCCCCCACAATGCTTGGTATTTAATTGCAATATCCTCTCTTTCGCACAGAATAGATAATCCCATTATTCCAGAAGAAGACCCAGACCCAATTATCGTAAAAGCTAATGTGCAACTCGGCATTCAAATAAATCAAAAAGGCAGCGTTCTTTATATGTCTTCTCAAAAAGACGTGGTTTGGAGAATTCACAATTTGCAGGGAAAACTTCTATTTAGCTCAAATTCAAGAGAAACTAAATGGAATGCCGAAAATTTCAAAGGAACCCTCGTAGTCAGTGCATTTAGCGGCTCGGTTGCAGAGAGCAAATTATTTTCTATTTTACAGTAATGATATCTAGAATCTTACCTTTTGCGTTTTTTCTCGCAACGGCAGTTTTTGCCGTTCCCTTAAATTTAACCGGCACGGTTAAGGCACTCAACGAAAACGGAGATCCCATTAAAGATGCCGTTGTTCTGCTAAAAGTGAATGACAGCTTAATTGCTTATGCCCGTACCTTGAGCGCTCAAGACGGCAAATTCAAGCTTTTGCAAGGCAAAGAAGCCCCTGGCGAAATGCCAAACCCAGTAGCAAAACCCAAAAATATTTTGCCCACTCAATTTGCAAGTTATAGCGTAATGGATTTGAAAGGAAAAACCTGCAATTCCCTAACCAACCTACCCCAAGGAATTTACGTTCTAATTGGCAAAACCGAATCGGGCAAAAATTTCAACCTCGGTACCATTTACCACAAAGGTGGCACCCTAAACCCCAAACCACAAACCCTATACCCCATACCCCAAACTAAAATTCCATCAAAAATCACCACCACCGCAGGCGAAGTTCAGCTGATTGTTCGCAAAACAGGTTATTTGGAAAAAGAAGTTGAATTTTCCAGTTTTGACGAAGATGTAGGCACCGTTGTTTTGGAGCATGACCCGCTGGAAAAAAGGATTGATAGCGTGATGGCGCTTATGGATTTGAACAAAAAAATTTACCAGATGACACAAGCACAGGTAGGTACTTCTTTTGGTTCAAACGGAAATTTTTACGGTTCGGTTTTGCAAGGCGGCGATAGTTATTCCAATTCTGTGCTAACTTCAATGAATTCCGCTATAAATTCCGCAAGTCCAAAAATCCCCGTCACTTATGGCAAAGATATGATGCACGGCGCAGCGGCTATTAACGGCGCAACCATATTCCCACACAACATAGGAATGGGCGCAACAAGGGATTCTGCCATTGTTCGCAAGGCTTGCGAAGTAACTGCGCAAGAATCTTGGGCAGGTAATGTGGATTTGATTTTTGGTCCTGCAATTTCCGTTCCGCAAGATGACCGCTGGGGCAGAACCTACGAGGGCTTTGGCTCAACAGCAGAACTTGCGGTTGAAATGGGTGCGGCTTGCATTAGAGGTTATCAGGGCGCAAAATACGATGCCCCTTGGAGAGTTATTGCAACCGCTAAACATTATTTAGCCGATGGCGGAGTAAGCAAAGACCGTGGAAATGTAACCTCAAGTGACGATGTTATTCGCAAAATTCATTTCCCAGGTTACGAAGCCGCTGTGGAACAAGGCGTTTTGAGCGTTATGGTTTCTTTTAATCAAATTAACGGCGTTCACCAACACATAGATTCCACACGCATAACTGGCTGGCTAAAAACAGAACTCGGCTTTGACGGCTATGTAATAAGTGATTGGCAAGGAATTGCCAACTCCACCCAGCCAGGATTTACCGAGTGTGACTACACCAATCCTAATTGTGCTCCAACATTAACCAGTGATGCTGTACGAAAAGCCATCAACGCAGGTGTTGACCTTGCAATGGAACCCGGCTCCCAGACATCTTTTATTAACTTTTTAACCTCTCTGGTAAATAGTGGACAAGTTTCACAAGCGCGCATAGACGATGCCGTACGTCGCATTTTAAGAGCGAAGTTCCGTGCTGGCAGAATGGATAATCCAGCAGGCATTAGCAATACAGTTAAAAGCACTTATGGTGATATTGGCTCTGCTGCTCACAGAGATATTGCAAGAGAAGCGGTGCGCAAAAGTTTGGTATTGCTAAAAAATGAAAACAGCGCATTGCCAATTTCCAAAACTGCCAAAGTTTTTGTAACGGGCAGCCACGCAACCAACACCGGTTATCTGTGCGGTGGCTGGACAGGCAATGGTTGTGATGGCGGCGGATTTAATCAAACTTGCTATGGGTGGACCAAAACCAGAGATAACGTACAGGGAGCAACAAGCATAAAAGATGGATTCAACAAAGTTGTGCCTAATTCCACAACTAACAGTGCGAATGAAGCCGGTGTCATAGTTTACGTTACTGGAGAAAAACCTTATGCTGAATGGCACGGCGACCTTCAAAGTTTAACATTTCAGGATAATGAACTCTCCACATTGAAAAGCCAAAACTCCGGCAAAAAAATAATCACCGTATTTATAAGCGGTCGCGCAATGGAAACAAGCTCGTTGATTAACAACAGCGATGCCTTTGTAGCTGCCTGGCTTCCGGGCAGCGAAGGTGCAGGCATTGCCGATGTGCTATTTGGCGATCATCCTTTTACCGGCAAACTCCCCCGCAAATGGGATAATACACGTGATTATGGCTTTGGACTTAGCTATTAAAGACATTGCAGAAAACCTTTACCAAGGCAATATTGGCATAGCTAACTCTAAGTATTTCAATCTGTTAGACGAGTTATCCAACTATGAGCCTTTTGTTAAAAATGCCCAAAATGTGCTTAAATTGCAAGAAAATGAAGATTGGGTGGGTTTAGCAGATATTTTTACTGAAATTTCACAAAAAAGTGATAATTATCACTAAAAAATAACAAAATACAAAAAGACTCTTTTTTTATTTTTCTATATTTATCTCACAGATTTTGGAGATTTCTATGGAATGGAATAGAGCATTTGACAGACGATTGGATTTTATAGCCAAATATCGCAGTTTGGACAAAAGAGTGCCTTTGGAAAAAAAGAAGGCTCTCCATTACCTAAACCAGCAAAGAGGCTGCTTTCACGCTTTTCAATATACAAATAAAATCTTAGAGCTTTTTATATTTTTAGACGAAGAAAACAGCATAGAAACTTCTCTTTCTTACCTATCTTCAGATTTAAAAAACCTAGGCGATGTGCTTTTGCGTTCTGCAAATCCAACAAATCCATTTTTCTTGGCAATAAGAGAAGAAGTTCCCACTTGGCACGCAGCAAACGTGGACACATCAGATCTAGAACCAGACTTAGAATCCGATGACGAAGATAATGAGCAAAAGCTAGAAATCACCATAATGCGCACAGATGCCGGCAAAGACATAAGCGACCACGAAATGAGACGTACGCTACGCAACTTGCGCGCAAGATTAAAAGCCTGGCAAGTTGAACTCAGCATAATAGCAGATATCAGTGCAGAATTTGACGATTTAGACGAACACGAAACTGAAGATGCAGTTTTGAAACTCTCTCTTGAAAGCGAGCCACTTAAAATAAAAAGCAAAAGAGGTGAACTTTTTGTGGGCTTTGTTCCAATACAAGAAATTTACGACTATCATTTGGAACTAGGTCGCAGGCACAAGGCAAAACACAATATGATGATAGTTAGCTCCAACATACGCACATATTTAGGCAGCCAAACCTATACCAACGCAAGCCTTTTAGACGCATTCCTCGGTATGAAAAAAAATGGAACCATAGAAGAATTTCCATTTTTGCACAACGGAATGACCTTAACCGGTGACGATTTGCAATCTCAGCGCCCAAAGCACGATGGTGAGAAATGGCATTTATACATAGACCACCCAAAAATAATAAACGGAGCGCAAAGCCTTTTCACCTATGAGCAATACGCAAGCAGAGAAGATGAACCGGTTAATCCGCTTGTTTTGGTAAAAGTAGTTATTCCATATCCTTCAGAAACTGAAGAACATGAGTCTGGCAATTTTGTGAGGCTCGTGACTATGGCGAACAACCGCCAAAATCCAGTGTTCAGCTATCATTTGCGCGCAGCAGACGATTTGCAATTCTTTATTTGGCAAAAAATGCAAGCAGAGGGTTTTTACTACATATATAAAGAAGGCGTTAGACCCAAAACCCGTACACGCAAATTGGAAGTTCGTATGCGCCCAGAGCTTTCCAAAACCATGCTTCTTTTAGATTCCAAAATAACCGAAAGCCGCGCAAGCGACCAAGTTTTTGACCAAGAGAGTTTTTATCAGCGTTGCTTTGGATCATTTTACAGGCAAACCACCGAACACGAAAGCCCCTTTGTTCGCCTTTGCATTATTTACACAAAAGCTTGGCAGCTTTTGGGCAGGCTTCCTTTGAAGATAAAAGCGGTAACGCCTGGACAAGGAACCCGCATAGAACCAAACAAAGATAATCCCTTAACTTCTGTGTCTTGGTATGGCGGCAAATTAGAAGATAAATTTGCATTCCGCTCTGCAATTCGCGAGGTTACGATTGCTTTAACTCTCAGATATTGGCTGCACTACGGAAGACCTTTCAGAGATTTTCAAACTCTGCAAGACAACGAAAACGAATTCAACAGCTCAATAATAAGATTTGTTAAAAAGATTTTGGATGGTGCTCTTTCAAAAGTGATAGTGACCGAATACAAAGATAATCCAAAATACTTTGATGTGCTCCGAGTTATAGATAACGAAACTGGAGAAACCGTGGAAAGGCGAGTTTGGAAGGGTTTTACCAACACAGATGTTTATAACCATCTCTTGAGCATTATGAGCAAAAATGAACGCACATGGGAAAAATGCAATGGCGGCCTAGACGATATATGGGATTAGTATGGCTCTTATAATTTTCCTCATTTTTCTGCCTTTTGTTGTGATAATAATAAGCATCTTGGTTTTTAACATTTATTTGCGAAAGGAAATCACAAAGCATTTAAATCCTAAACCCACCATAGACCAAGCCTACTTAGAAGCAGAACAAACAAGGGGAGACGATGAAGATTTGGGCAGTGCTTTTGTTAAAGTGAAGGAACAATAGATTATGGACAATATGTTAATCAGAGCGAAAAAAGCAGAGGCATATTTAAAAAAAGCCGGAAAATTAACGGAAAAATGCTTAAAAAAATATATCCCAAACAAAAACGAGGTTCCTGCCACTTTGCATTCCGCAATGCGTTATGCCTTGTTAGCTGGCGGCAAAAGGCTTAGACCCGCTCTTACGCAGGCTTCTTATGAACTTTTTGGCGGAAAACCCTCTGAGTCTATTAATTTGGCAATGTCGTCACTAGAAATGCTGCACACATTTTCTCTGATACACGACGATTTACCTTGTATGGACGATGATGATTTTAGGCGCGGAAAACCCACAACTCACAAAGTTTATGGAGAAGCAACTGCGGTGTTGGCAGGAGATGCTCTTTGCATTTTTGCGTTTGAATTAATAGCCAACACAAAAAACGTTGCTGTTGTAGAAGAACTTGCACATTCGCTTGGCACAAAAGGTATGATTGGCGGGCAGGTTATAGATACAGAATCGGAAGGGAAACGCGTTGATTTGGCAACTGTAGATTATATTCATTATCACAAAACAGCTGCGTTAATAGAGGCTTCATTGGTAATAGGCGCACTCCTTGCCAAAGCCACTAAAAAAGAATTGCTTTGCATACGTGAATTCGGAAAAGGAATAGGTCTTGTTTTTCAGATAATAGACGATATTTTAGACATTGAAAGTTCAACAGAGGAACTCGGCAAAGATGCAGGCTCAGATGTCAAAAACGGAAAAGCCACCTACCCCGCAGTTTTGGGTTTAGAGGTTTCAAAACAAAAAGCACTGGAGCTTTACAATAAATCGCTGAAACATTTGGAAAAGTTGAAAAACAAGAATACAGAAACGTTAAAGAACATTGCAGCTTTGATTATAGCGAGAACGCATTAATTGTCTGAACCACGATGACCCGCCACCCCAAGCATCGTTGCAATTTTCTATATTATACATTGTGAAACAGAGGATATACATAGATACATCTATTGTAGGTGGCTTCTTTGACAAGGAATTTGCAGAGCCTACAAAAGCCTTGTTTGAAAAATTAAAGAAAAAGGAAGTTGTATTTGTAATATCCAATGTATTAGAAAAGGAATTATTGAAAGCACCCCAGCAAGTTAAAGATTTGTTATTGCAGTATGGAGAATGCGAGTTAGAAACCCAAGGGAGTTAATAGATTATGAAAACTGATACCATTGACCAAAATTTTGACTGCCTTAAAATGAAAAGCGACATTCAAGCAAAGGTGTATGCTGAAATAAAAGATATGAGCACTAGCGAAAGAATAGCGTATTACAAAGAAGGCACAAAGGAATTTTGGGGGGCTGTATTAAAATGACCCTTAACATTTCGCCCCCCCCCCCCCCCCGCGAAATGGCAGGGGGGGCCACGCACTTTGCTGCGTATAACCC
>JAITFP010000104.1 GCA_031281275.1 Candidatus Fibrimonadaceae bacterium | reverse complement strand
CACTTCCAGTTCTCCAAGCGTTAAGCGATGTCCAAGCCCAAAAAGTTTGAAATTTTTATTTCATACAGGCGTAAAGGGGGCTACGACACCGCCAAATTGCTTTATGACCGTTTAAGAATAGATGGTTATTCAGTCTTTTTTGATATAGATACATTAGAGAAAGGGGATTTTGACAACGAACTTGAGCAAAGAGTTTATGATTGCGAAGATTTTTTGCTAGTGCTGAGTCCCAGAATTTTTGATAGATTTTTTGACCCTGAATACGACCCCAAAGACGACTGGGTTCGCCAAGAAATAAAATGCGCCTTGGAATCGAGCAAGAATATTGTTCCGCTTGCCCTAGACGGCTTTGTTTACCCTAAAAGTTTGCCAGAAGATGTTAGGAGCATAGCCAAAAAGAATAGCATAGACCTTAACCCCAAACATTTTGAGGGTGCCTATGCTCAAATGAAGCAAAAATTTTTGATTTCAAAGCCTCGCTGGACAACAAGAAACAGAAAATTGCTCATTTCTCTTTTCTCCATAGTTCTTTTGGGAATAGCGGCTTTTGCATGTTCCCTATTGCTCAATATATCCGAGCAAAACAAGCAAAAAGACTTGCAACTGCAAGCTGCTCAAAAAGATTTGCAACTGCAAACAGAAAGAATAGCCGCGCAATATGCAGATTCAATAAGAATAATCGCACAACGAGCCGCAGATTCAATAAAAAACACTCCGCTTCCATCTCAACAGCAACCTGTTGCTCAAAAAGCAGTCTCACAAAAACCACCTCAAAAATCTTCTGGCAGGTCAATTCACTGGAACGCAACCAATGATGCAATAGGGCAGGTGATGTACGGAAAATTGGCTTCTACTGGAATTAAAAAAACAAAATGCTCCGGTAATGGCATGATAATCAAACTTAGCAAGCCAATCTGCAAAACCGATAACTTGGCAAAAATTGTATGCACCTATTCCCCAAAACTAACCATAACCGACTGCACCGACAAACAAATTGCAACTCTGGGAACCACCGAAACATTCAAAGCCTCCTCCCAAGTGAACGAAAACGCCGCAAAAGAAGAGCTGGCAAGCGAATTGCGGAGCGTGAATTTTGGAGACTGGGTCTCGGCGATAAAGAAGTTTTAATTTACTATATTTGTAAATTGAAAATGAGGTTTTCAATATGCAAAAGTATATAAAAAGATTAGCAGAGGCAAAACTGCATGAATATTTGAAGATTTTCCCTGCTGTTGCGGTTCTAGGTCCAAGGCAATGTGGAAAATCCACCATGATAAAGCAGCTTGTTCAAAAATCTAAAAATTTTATTTATCTGGATTTGCAAAGCTCTGGCGATTTGAGAAAATTGCAAGAACCGGAATTCTTTTTTGAAAACAATGCAGACAAAACTGTTTGCATAGACGAAATTCAACTAGCACCACATTTGTTTTCCGCACTCCGCTCTGCAATAGATAGCCATCGAAAACCCAAAAGATTCATTTTGCTGGGTTCCGCATCTAGAGACCTTATTCAAAAAACATCCGAATCTCTTGCCGGAAGAGTAGGCTTTATTGAACTTTCACCACTTACAAAAAGCGAAATACTCAGCGAAGACAAACAAAATAAATTATGGCTCAGAGGGGGCTTTCCAAATAGCTATCTAGCAAGAGACAATAAAGCCGCCTCTATATGGCTTGAACAATTTTTGAGAACTTATATTGAAAGGGATTTGCAAAATTTTGGCATAAATATTCCAGCAATTCAAATAAGGCGTTTTTTAACAATGTTCGCACACAATCAGGCTCAGGTGCTAAATTCATCAAAACTTGCAGAATCCCTTGGCTTAACACACCCAACAATCCGCAGATATATAGATTTGCTAGAAAACTCTTTCGTTATGCGAACTTTGCAGCCTTTTGAAAACAACATCAAAAAACGTCTGATAAAATCGCCGAAGGTTTATATAAGAGATACCGGTATTTTACATAAACTTTTGCAAATAGGCAGTTTAAACGATTTATTTTCGCATCCCGTTTTTGGTTTTTCTTGGGAAGGATATGTTATTGAAAATATAATCAGCGAAAATCAAGATTTTCAATTCTTTTTTTATAGAACTTCTAGTGGCAACGAAATAGACCTTGTTATTGAAACGGGCAAAAAACGAATTGCAGTTGAATGCAAGGCATCTACTGCTCCGCAACTTTCACACGGAAACTATTCTGCCATAGAAGACATTAGAGCAGATAAAATTTACGTAGTTGCTCCGGTTAAAGCACAATATAAATTAAAAGAAAATATTATTGTTGCAAATTTGCCATTAGAACTGTGATTTACTCTAACCACTCCCCTCCAACTCCTTTGCATTTATAATAAGCATCTGCAAACGGTTCTCAATATTTGCAAAACTGGTATCTGGGTCATAGTCTAAGCTTAGAATTTGAATGTGGGGAAATTTCGATTTCATCGCTTTTGTTAAACCCCTGCCAGAAATGTGATTAGCTAGGCAAGCAAAAGGTTGAACAATAACGAAGCTATTAACGCCGTGTTCTGCCAAAGAAAGAACTTCGCCTGGGATTAGCCAGCCTTCGCCCGTTATGTAGGTTTTGTCCAACATTCCGGTATTTTCTATTATGTCTGACATTTCGTAGCAATCTGCGTGGTGTTCGTAATATTTGAATTTCTTAATGCGTTTTTCAACATCGCTTGCGGCTTTTGAATAAAATTTGGAAGATATGCTGCCTATTAGCCAGTTCATGAAGGGGTGGGCTATGAGTCCACGCCTCACTTTTTCCATTCTAACAAGTTCGCTAACTCTGAAAAAGTCCAACATTCCGGGTTGCACCACTTCCATTCCGTGTTCAAAAAGATATTCCTCAACAAAACCATTTGCGCTTGGGTGATATTTCATCAAAATTTCGCCAAGCACGGCAACTCTGGGCTTGCGAACAGATATATTGGCTTCTATTTTATTAAAGGCTTCCACCGCTTGTTCAAATTTTTTCAATGCACCGCGAATATTTCCGGCGGTTTCTTGCATTGTTTCCTTAATCCAGTAGTTATACACCCTTTGAGATTCACCGTGATTTTTTTCGTAAGGGCGAATGGAGCGCAGCATTATTTCTATGCCATCCATTATTGCCATGCCCCAAAGCATGTGCAAGCGAAAATCCAAACCCGCATTGAAGCCGGGGTGCATATTTTTGTTGTCTGTACCTGTTGTTAAAATTGGTACGTTTGGATAACCAGCCTCGTCTAATGCCTTGCGGCACATAACGGCATATTGTCCAGCCCTGCAATTTTCGCAGTTTTTTGCAAGACCCATGCACACTTCGTCTTGGCTAATCTCTGGATGCTGCTCAAGCCAAAGCAAACCTTCGCCTATATTTACCTGAGCCGGAAAGCAGATATCATTATGCACAAATTTTTTGCCAAGCTCAAAAGCCCTTTTATCCGCTAATGGCAAATGCTCCGTTCTAAAACCCTCTCTTTCCATAACCTTTGCGCACAAAAAACTGAATGCGGGGCTTAAATTTGGAATTAACACTATGCGTTTTTTGCCATCGCCTTTAGCATAAGGCACGGAGAACAACGGCTGTATTTGCAATGGCAAATTTGCAGGTGCCTGTTTTGCCTTGCGTACTTTTACCGTTTCTATAAAACTTTTTATGCGAATGCTAACAGGACCCCGAACATCGCCTTCATCCAATTTCAGCATCAGCAATTCTTTATCTGAACGCTCGTGCAAAATTCGCATTATTTCATCGGAGAGAATGGCATCGTGCCCACAACCAAAGCTCACTATTTGCACCAGCTCTATGCTTGGGTCTTTTGTTGCCAAAAGCGTTGCGCCTAGCATTCTCATGTGAAAAGAATTCAGAGCCTCCATTCTAGTATTTGAGGGAATTTCTTGGTCAAATACATCGGGCAAGGCTTCTAGCGGCAAAACGGGTATCCCCATTTGGGTGAAATGGTTAGCCACGAGATGATTCACCAAAGGATCCAAATGATATGGTCTGCCTGCAACCACAACTGCGAATTCACCGCGCGCACGAACATCGTCTAAAACCTTTTGCCCTTCGTTTTGCAAGGTATCTATGTATTTTTGCAGAGCGTTTTCGCCCTCGCTAACTGCGGCATCTATTGTTTTTTTTGGAATTTTCCAATGTTCGTTGAACCAATCTATGCACTGGCTTCTGCGTAAATCTTCGTTGTACCAATGGAATGTCGGCTGGTCAACGGCAATCCCGTGTTTTTTTTCGGGATCGTCAACATTCCTAACCACCGCCGGATAGCCTTGAACCACTGGGCAAACCGCCGTTGCCTTGAATTTTTTGTGGTCGCTTGGAATGGCTATCATAATAGGCAAAAATATCCTATCCACCTTTTTCTTAACCAAATCTGCAACGTGCCCGTGCAAGAGTTTTGCAGGAAAGCAAATTGTGTCACCCGGAACGGAACGCAAACCTTCTTCAAACAGATTATAGTCGCTTTGCCTTGAAATCACCACCTCAAAGCCGAGCGAAGCGAAAAACGCCTTCCAAAACGGCAAAGAAACAAAAAACTCCAAAGCTCTGGGAATGCCTATTTTTTTTCCCGAAGTGCTGGGTTTGGGGCTCCAGTCCTTCACCAAAAGCTGGTTTGCCCTTTTAATCATATCTGGCACGGAATTTATTTTGCGGCTTATGTCTGCGAGAATTTTCTTTGTTTCAGGATCGTTTGGGTTTGCAAAAACTTCGCCTCTTTCGCAGCGGTTGCCCGTCACGTGCGTTCTGCCATCGCTAAAAACCACTATGGTTCTGTTGCAGTTATTGCTGCAAAACTGGCAAATTTGCCCAGGGCGCTTTTGCCAACTGAAACGCTCCATTGCATCTAGACCTATGAAGGATGACTTTACCATAAAGAAGTACAGTATAAAGTAGTAATTTTTCTATATTAAAATAACAATATGGATTATAAATGTTTTTTAAAAGCATTGGGCTTTGCTTCAAAAGAGAATGCAATAGGAGTATTTGCAAAAAAATACCCGAAAGCAAATGATTATTGCCTTGAAGTGGATGTTGAAAAAGAATCCATAAACTATGGCAACGAAATAAAAGCTGAAAGCAGAACTACGCAGAATTTTTCACAACCCGAAAATTTCGTTGTGCTTGAATGCGTGAATAGGTTGTTAGAAAAGGGATATAAACCAGAAAATATTATTCTTGAAAAAACGTATCCTTTGGGGCATGGCTCGGGGCGATTGGATATACTTGTTACACGCGAAGATGGTACCGCTTATCTAATGATTGAGTGCAAAACTTATGGCAAAGAGTTTGACAAAGAATTAAAGAATACTCAAAATAACGGAGGACAACTTTTTAGTTATTTTCAGCAAAATACCAAAACAGAATTACTAATGCTTTATGCTTCAGAAATTAAGGGGCATGATATTGCGTATAGGAATGAAATAATAAAAATAGAAGACGATTACCGAGTGGGTGATGTTAATGATTTTTACGAAAAATGGAATAAATTAACTAAAGACAATGGAGTTTTTGACACTTGGGTTAAACCTTATAATTTCAAAAGCAAGGTGCTAACACCAAAACAATTAATTCCGATTAGGCAGGAAGATAGCAGTTTAATTTTTAATCAATTTCTTGAAATTCTCAGGCACAATGTTGTCTCTGACAAACCAAATGCTTTCAATAAAATTTTTACCTTGTTTTTATGTAAAGTTTATGATGAAAAATCAACAAAAGATAACAAAGAGCTACAATTTCAATGGTTTGACGGAATTGATAAAACAACAGGCGATGATGCTTATGTTGATTTTCTTATTCGTTTGTCAGACTTGTATAAAAATGGTATGAGTGAATTTCTGGAAAAAAAGGTTACTGATTTTTCAGAAGATGAATTTAAGCAAAAATACGGAAAGATTATTGACGAGAACATAAAAAAGAACTTGCTGAGAGATTTTAAGAAAATTCGTTTGGAAAAAAACAATGAATTTGCGATTAAAGAAGTATTCGACAACCAATCATTTTTGGAGAATTCTAAAATAGTAAAGGAAGTTGTTGAATTATTGCAGGGTTATCGTCTTCGTTACAACAAACGCCAGCAATATCTTTCTGACTTCTTTGAATTGCTTCTTACCACAGGTTTAAAACAAGAATCAGGGCAGTTTTTTACGCCTGTACCAATTGCACAATTCATTATCAAAAGTTTACCGATGGATAAATTTGTTAATGAAAAATTAGAAAAAGGCGAGAATAATAATTTATTACCGTTTATAATTGATTATGCGGCTGGCAGTGGACATTTTCTTACGGAAAGTATGCATGAAATTCAACGCCTTATTGACCAAAAAACATCAGACAATTATATTCCTGATACAGCAAATAAAATTAAAAGTTGGCAAAACGCCCATTTTGACTGGGCTACCCAGTATGTTTACGGCATTGAAAAGGATTACCGTTTAGTTAAAGTAGGTAAAGTTGGTTGTTATTTGCACGGAGACGGTTTGGCTAACGTGATTTTAAGTGATGGTTTGGCTAATTTTAAAAATCCTGAATATAAAGAGAAATTACGCATACAAGACAAAGATTTCCCAAAAGAAAACAAGCAGTTTGATATAGTTATTTCCAATCCCCCTTATTCGGTTTCTGCTTTTAGAAATACTGCAAGAGATTACTATACTGAAGAAGATTTTGAGCTTTATAATGAACTTACCGACAGCAGTTCCGAAATAGAATGTTTGTTTATAGAACGTACAAAACAATTGCTAAAAGACGGAGGCGTGGCAGGAATTATTTTGCCGAGTTCTATCTTGAATAACGAGGGGATTTACACAAAAGCTCGCGAAATTATTTTGAAATACTTTGAAATAGTGGCAATTACAGAGTTAGGCAGCAATACTTTTATGGCAACGAGCACAAATACGGTTGTCTTATTTATACGCCGTAGAAATAATTATGATTGCAAAAATTTTGCGGCAAGCCTTGAAAATTCATTAAAAATCTATCAAGATAATACTATAAACGGCATAGAAAAGCCAATTGCCAAATACGTAAATCACGTTTGGGAAAATATTTCATTTAAAGATTATATAACGCTTTTGAAGAAAGATCCCAACGAAAATATTAAAAGCCACGAAATTTATAAGGAGTATGGAAAAAAGATAAAATTTAAGACCGAAAAAGACTTTTTGGATAAGCTTGTTGAGATAGAAAAAGAAAAATTGCTTTATTTTATTTTAGCATATCCGCAAAAAGTAGTATTGATAAAAACGGGCAATAAAGATGCTGAAAAGCGTTTTCTCGGCTACGAATTTTCTAACCGCAGGGGTAGCGAAGGCATACACCCGATACAGCGAGGCAAAACTATTGATGAGTGTACAAAGCTTTTTGATGATGAACATTTTGACAATGAAGAAAAGGCAAGTACTTATATTTATAAGGCATTTATAGGCGATTATAAAACACCTATTCACGAAAATTTGAAAAATAATATTTCCCGTGTTCGTTTGGTAGATATGTTGACTTTTGATAGAGCAGGATTTGCTAAAAATATTTCTACGGCGGTAAAAAAAAAAGTAAAGATTGAAAGTAAGTACGAACAAGTTTTATTTACTAATGCTATTAAGAATGTAAACGGCTCAGTCGAAAAAATTGAGAAATTCAACATAAAGAAAACTGGAAAATATCCAGTGGTTACTCAGGAAAAAGAAAATTTAATTAGCGGTTATTCTGATGACAAAAATCCAGTTAGTGATTTGCCTATTTTACTTTTTGGCGATCATTCTTGTACTTTAAAATATTTAGATTTTAAATTTTTCAGAGGTGCTGATGGAACAGTTTTGTTAAAACCACAGGATAAATTTATTGTAAAATATTTTTATAATGTTTTACAATATAGTATTTTAGAATTAATAGAGAATAGAGAGAAATACGAAAGGCATTATAAGTATTTGCAAAAATTATATATACCCCTCCCACCCAAAGAAATACAGGAAAAAATTGTGTCAGAAATAGAGGTGTTGGAAAAGAAAGAAGTGGCAGTGAAAAGAGAAATAGAAAATTGGGAAAAGAAAATAGAACAATTTTTTACAGAAGCACATAATAAGGCAAATATTACTTTTAGATTATCAGATAATATTTTTGACATATCTATTGGTAAACGTGTAATAGAAGCTGATTTAAATATAAATGGCACAATTCCTGTTTATAGTGCTAATGTATTTGAACCTTTTGGATACATAGACAAATATTTGATAAATGATTTTAGTATTCCTTCTGTTCTTTGGGGAATTGATGGCGATTGGATGGTTAATTATATACCTGCCGATAAACCTTTTTATCCAACTGACCATTGTGGAGTTTTAAGAATAAAAACGAATGATATTTTACCAAAATATTTGGCTTGGATATTGAATAAAAAAGGAATTGCCAAAAACTTTTCAAGAACTCTTCGCGCATCAATTGACAGAATAAAAGGCATAAGTATTAAAGTTCCTTCTTTTTCCCAACAGCAAAAAATCGTTTCAAAAATAGAGAAAATAGAATCGCAGATAGTTAAAGTGCAAAAAATAACGGAAAAAATACCTATATTGAAGAAAAATATTTTAAAAAAATATGGGATTTATTAAAAAATATGCAAACCTACCTAAATTTATTGCGCGAAGTCAAAGAAAACGGCGTTGAAAAAAGCGACCGCACGGGTACGGGGACATTTAGTGTTTTTGGGCGGCAAATTCGCTTTGATTTGAGCAAAGGGTTTCCGCTTTTGACAACAAAGAAAGTTCATTTAAAATCAATAATTGTGGAGTTGCTCTGGTTTTTGAGAGGAGATACAAACACAAAATTTTTGCACGAGCATAATGTGAGTATTTGGGACGAGTGGCAACGCGAGAATGGCGATTTGGGACCTGTGTATGGTGCCCAATGGAGACGCTGGGGTGCGCCAAGCGGCGAGAAAATAGACCAGATTTCCGAGATTTTAAAATCGCTTAAAGACAATCCCGATAGCCGCAGGCATATCGTTTGTGCTTGGAATGTTGGGGAAATATCCCAAATGGCACTCCCGCCTTGCCATTGCCTGTTTCAGTTCTATGTTGCAAATGGCAAACTCAGCTGCCAGCTTTACCAGCGTTCCGCAGATATTTTTTTGGGCGTTCCATTCAACATAGCGAGTTACGCTCTGCTAATCCTTATGCTATGCAAAGTGCTTGAATATGAACCTGGCGAATTTGTGCACACATTCGGAGATTTGCACCTTTACAAAAACCATATTGAGCAAGCCGAATTGCAGCTTTCAAGAGAGCCACGCCCTTTGCCGCAAATGAAATTAAATCCAGATGTGAAAAATTTGTTTGAGTTTAAACTGGAAGATTTCACGCTGGAAAACTACGACCCTTGGTCTGCAATCAAAGCAAGCGTAGCGGTGTGAGGAACTATCTTTCAACCATAATTTTGCCTTTGGCAGTTTTATTTTTATCTTTAACCATATAGTGATATAACCCCGGCGCAACCAGCTTGCCTTCTTCGTTTTTCCCGTCCCAAGCCACCGCGCCACCGCGCAATTCGGTTGAGTTGAAAAACTTAACTCGCTTGCCAGAGGAATCAAAGATATATAGTACGGATTTTTCGCTTATGTAGTCTATTGTCACGGCATTGTGCAATTTTGGGCGAAAGGGATTTGGATAGGCTATAGGTTTAGGGGCATCGCTTTGCATATAGTTTGAAGCGTTTCGAACAATGGCGGTGGAATAAACGCTCAGTCCCAAATCGTGCGCAAAATAAACCTTGCCTTTTGTTGTGTCTATAGCTATATCATAAATCATTTCGCTCAAAAGACCGTTTCTAATTTTGAAATGCCTTGCGGTTAAGCTATCTGGCGAATTGTTTATTTTTGAAAGTAAATATGCACCATTGCCGAGAGTGCCAATCCATAACCCGTTTTGTGCATCTGTTTTCAAGGCAGAAATAACTCCACCATCAAACCCTCTAATATAGCTGGGTTCCCTCCACTCGTTTTGATGCAAATAAAAAATTTTAGAGTTTGAAATTGCCCATAAAATTCCATCACTGTCAAAGGCAAATTCTATTGGCGAGCCAAAAGACAATGTCCAAGCATTTTGCCATATCGGAGAAAAATCCGCTGAATTTTTAGATGGAATTGTTTTATAAATATCAACTCCGCCCTCTTTTGAATCTATTGAATTTTTCCAAGCTACGTAAATTTCCCATTCTCCGGTTTCATTTTTCCTAGCGATAATGGAAGATGCCGCAGGAGAAGAGGCTTTGCTAGGTTTAAAGCACTTTGATTTTAAATTGTTATCCACAAATCCAATGCCATAGTTGTCGCTACTAAAAAAAGAAAAAAGAAAACCGGAAAAATCTGGCGTGGCAGAAACCCCATAAACTATTGTCCAGCCATCCGCACCATCATTTTTATATGCAGTTGGGCAAGTGTTGTTGCTAGTATTTGAATGAAACCATCCAGTTGAACTTGCTACCGGAAAATTCGAATTAAATGTTACAAGCCCCGCTCCCCATAATCCAACTGCGAAATTTCCGTTAGGATGCGTAACCAAAGATTTTGCGGGCCAATTTTTATTGTCTTGTCCGAACTTACCTGCATTAGCTAAAAAAATTTCTCCCCATTGTTCATTTTGCATTCGGGAAAAATAATTGAAATCATCATTTCCCCAAGCAATCGCACCTATTCCGGGCAAAACAGAAATAATCCTTACACTTTCCAACGGAAAATGTGATTGAGTTGGAACATAGCTAGGCTTTGCTTTTTCTTCGGGTATTTCATCCGCTTTTTTCCACGAAGAAGGATCTGCCAAAAGCCGGTCTTCTTTAATTTTATTCCAGTCAATTTTTCTTTTCCAAATTGCTCTGTCTAATTCTATCCATAAACTATCGCCTTCAATGGCAATTCTTTTTACCAAAAAACTTTCAAGTGAATTTGTGCCTATTTGAGAAAGCGTTATTATAGAATACTTTTGCTCATAATCAAAAAAAGCCAAAGCTCCTTTAAAAGGCAAAATGAGAATATTATTTGCTCTTTTCCCCAACCCTTGCAATAGTTCTCGTTTTTTTTCTGCATAAGAATTGCTTATGGTCTCAAAATTCTTTGAATTTTTATTTTTGCGAACCAAACTCCCATTCCGAGAAGCCGCTATTATATCTCCGCTAGGCAAGGAAAAAATCTGAACAAAATCCGCCACTTCCAAATTATTGCTCCCGGGCATATAGCTATTTTCCGTTTTGTTAACAAGCCTCTCTTGCAATCCCCAAGCAAAAGCAGCCCAAAGAATTCCATTATCCGCAAGTACAACATCGCGAACCTCATTTTGCCTAGTATAATGGGTCCAGTCTTTTGCGTAAGTCAATAATACGGCTATTATCAGTAAAAATGCCCGAAACATTGAGCATAAAATACAAATAATTTCTAAATTGCCTACAATGCTAGAACCCAAACGAACTGCTCGCGTAATCGGAATCCTCGTTCTTTTGCAAGGCGTGGTTTTTCTTTCGTTCTGGAAAATCGCAAGCTGGGCTCTTGCGCTTGGAATTCAACGTTATTCCAGCTTCACAGGCAAAATGGCAAAAGCTTTTTTCTCCTCAGACCACTCGTTACTAGAACTACTGCTAACAGGCACAAACTACCTACCCATACCACTTGCCCTAGGCATAACCGCCTCCGTTTGCGGAATTCTAATGTTAGCTTTCCCCAAACAGGCGGTGCAGATTTTGGTTGCTTTGAGGGTGTTGAAACGTTCTTAAAAAACGCTTACTTTATCTTGCCTTGGTATTTTGCAGATTTGCCAAGTTGTTCCTCTATGCGGAGCAATTGGTTGTATTTGCAAATACGGTCGGTGCGGGAGAGAGAGCCGGTTTTTATTTGGCCTGCGCCCGTGCCAACGGCAAGGTCTGCTATAAAGGAATCTTCGGTTTCGCCGCTGCGATGGCTGGCAATAACGCCGTAGCCTGCTTTTTGAGCCATTTTGATAGCTTCCAAAGTTTCGGAAACGGTACCAATTTGATTAACCTTTATTAGAATGGCATTTGCAGCTTTCATTTTTATGCCCTTTGCCAAACGCTCTGGGTTTGTCACAAAGAAATCATCGCCAACAAGCTGAACTTTTTTGCCGAGTTCCTTGGTAAAGCCAACATAGCCTTCCCAGTCGTTCTGGTCTAAACCGTCTTCTATTGAGACTATTGGATATTTTTTAACCCAAGCTGCATATTTTGCAACCATCTCTTTTGCGGTGTGAAGTTTGCCGGGTTCGGATTTCCAGAATTTGTAGCCTTTGCGACCACCCTCGTCAAAGAGTTCGGAAGAAGCGCAGTCAAGGGCAATGCCAATTTGAGTGCCGGGTTTGTAGCCAGCTTCTTTAATGGCTTTCATAATGTATTCCAAAGCCTGGTCGTTTGTTAAGTTAGGGGCAAAACCGCCTTCGTCACCAACAGATGTTGCCTGCCTGTCTTTTTTGAGC
This sequence comes from Candidatus Fibrimonadaceae bacterium, assembly GCA_031281275.1. Lineage (GTDB taxonomy): Bacteria > Fibrobacterota > Fibrobacteria > Fibrobacterales > Fibrobacteraceae > Fibrimonas. Next base: position 596 of record JAITFP010000104.1, on the reverse strand, counting down.
AATTTTTTAAGAGTGTGGAAAATCTCCGTTATCCAGCGAAGCCCTTCGGAGAAGGATTTTGCGCCTACGGGCATAATCATAAATTCCTGGAAGTCAATTTTATTGTCTGCGTGTTTGCCACCATTCACAATGTTTGCCATTGGGGTTGGAAGTATGAATCTTTTGGTACTGTGCAGTTTGCCAATATATCTCCAAAGTGGCAATTTGCTCACGTTTGCGCCAGCAACGGTGATTGCCATAGAAGCACCGAGAATTGCATTTGCGCCGAGTTTGCTTTTGTTTTTTGTGCCGTCTAGCCTAATCATGGCATCGTCAAGGGCAGCCTGTTTCAGAGGGTCTTTGCCTTTGAGCAAGCGAGCAATGGGTCCATTAACGGCAGCTACTGCCTTTAACACACCTAAGCCGCCATAGACTTTTTTGTTGTTATCACGAAGTTCGCAAGCCTCGTATTCACCAGTGCTAGCTCCGCTAGGAACTGCGGCACGGGCAACAAAGCCTGTATCCAAAGTGATTTCAACTTCAACGGTCGGGTTGCCGCGCGAATCTAAAATTTGACGGCCAACTACATTTTTGATCTTTGCCATTTTATGGCCTCC
>JAITFP010000049.1 GCA_031281275.1 Candidatus Fibrimonadaceae bacterium | reverse complement strand
AAAGGCTCTTTAAAGGCTCCGAGCGCAAGAGATATAGATATGGGTTCTGGCGATGGTTCTCGCTCCAAAGCGGAAATTATGGCTGTTGTTAATGCCCGTATGCCAGGTTTAAGGAACATTTACAACAAGTATTTGAAGCTGAAACCGGGCTTTAGCGGCAAGGTTACTGTCAGATTCACCATTGCACCCAGTGGCGATATTGCTAGCATTAGCATAGTGTCTTCCACAACAGGCTATGACGAGTTTGATAACGCTGTTAAGAATATGGTGGCAACTTGGAAATGGAAAGCCATAAAGAGTGGCAACACTACTCCAACTATTCCGTTTAACTTTACGGAGTAGTCGCATTTAACAATACACCACCGCCCCAACTCGCTTATGCTCGCTAACCTTGTGAAATTTTTCTATCACAACTTTATCCTTTTCACTCACAACCCCATTCAACAAAAAGTCATCTATACTGCGATAACTAACTCCCATTTCGCTTTCATCTGTTTGACCATCAAAAAGACCAGCCGAAGGTGCCTTGCTTATGATAAATTCAGGTGCTTTTAGAAAACGCAGAAAATCGTAAATTTCGGTAACTGTGAGGTCCGCAATTGGGTTGAAGTCAAAAGCGCCATCTCCCCATTTTGTGAAATAGCCCATATATCCTTCGCTTCGGTTGCCTGTTCCTGCCACAAGCCTGTTTTCGCTTGCTGCAATGGAGTAGAGTGCAGTCATTCTAAGCCTTGGTGCTATATTTGCAGTTGCGGAATCAGTGAGTTTTGTATTTTCGCTTACGGAGCGAATAAGTTCGTTTTTCACAGCCGACAAATCAACGAGCCGTGTGGCTATGTCAAATTGCTTGGCAATGGCAATGGCATCTGTTTTGTCTATCTCGTAATTTCGCTTTGAGCCACAGGGCATAATTATGCCAACGGTATCACTGCACGCCATTTTGCAAAGAATCCCAACAAGCGCACTATCTTTGCCGCCGCTGTTTCCATAAACAACGCCGTTTGAACCCGCAGATTTCAGAAGGTTGCGTATAAATTCAACACGCTGCTTTGTTTCGGTTTCATAGTTTCTCATATACCCTCCAAGTTGTAGAAAGAAGTGTATCTAAATCGGAATATTTTGCCTGCCAATCTAAAAATTCTTTTGCATAAACGGGATTTGCAAGGACAACAGCTGGGTCGCCTGGTCGCCTGCCTGTTATTTTATAATTTATTTTTTTTCCAGAAATACGCTCAGTTGCTTTTATAATCTCCAAAACGCTGGTTCCACTATTAACACCTAAATTGAGTGTGAAACTATCGTTTTCTTGCAACTTGTCAAAAGCCATTCTGTGTGCTATTGCCAAATCGTTCACGTGAATATAATCCCTAACACCTGTGCCATCTTTGGTTTCATAATCATTTCCAAAAACATCAACAGAGGCTCTTTTTCCTGCCGCTGCTTCCATAACAATTGGAACCAAATTTGCCGGATTCTGTTCCAAGCCGCTTATTCTGCCTTTAATATCGTAGCCTGCGGCGTTGAAGTAACGCAGAGAGGCATATTTTATGCCCCTTAATTTTCCATACCATTTCAAAAATTGCTCAATGGCAAGTTTTGTGTAGCCGTAATAATTTTCTGGCTCTGTTGGATGCTTTTCATCCATAGGCAAATATTTTGGATTGCCATAAACAGAGGCAGAACTGGAAAACACTATGTATTTAACACCGTGTTTTGATGCAGCGTTTAAAATATTCAATGAACCTGTTATATTGTGAATGCTGTATTTTTCCGGCTGAGTCATAGATTCGCCTGCTGCTTTGAGCGCTGCCAAATGTACGATGCCAACGGGCTTTACGCTACCTAAAAATTCATCTAGCTTTTGAACATCCAAAATATCGCCGAGCGTGAAATTTGCCTCTTCAAATAAATTTTGCTTTAGACCGCTACTCAAATTATCGTAAACAAAAACCTCATTGCCAAAATCCAAAAGCTCTCTTGTTACGTGTGAACCTATATAACCAGCGCCACCTATAACAGCTATTTTCATAGGCTTAAAATCCCTGCCCTATTATAAATTGAAACTCCATTGAGCCAACGCTTGGGGCATCGTAGCCGCCAAATTCTCCCGGGTCAAGGGGCCACGCAAAATCAAAACCTATAATACCAAGCATTGGAACTATAACACGGAAACCAAATCCCAAATCTCTTTTAAGCGAAGAAATATCCCACTCGCGGAGCGGTGAGCCAATATCCTTGCTGACCTTTTCGCTTGTGGAATAACGCTCGCCAAACACATTTCCTGCATCAAAGAACAGAGGAAGCAAATAAAAACGATTAGGTGCAACGGGCAGCGTTAGCTCTGCGCCAAAATACTGATAGCTGCGCCCAAGCCTGTATGCTCCGATAGAACCGGAAGTATAGCCACGCATCAAGCCCTTGTAGCCAAGGGCGCCGCCCATTTGGTAAAGAGTGCGGTATTGCAGAGAACTTCCAGTTATAACACCAAATTCATTCACTATGCCAAGGGCAAGTTTATCTGAATATAGCGGGAACCACCACTTTATGCTTAAATCGCTTTGCACAAAGCTAAAATCGCCAACTGGATCAAACTGGAAGGCTTTGGAAACCGATAAAACATATCTTGAACCCTCAGTTGGGAAAATAGGCAAATTCTTATCATCTCTAATTATAACAAAATCAAGCGATGCTTCGTTTCCGGTAAAGAGAACAAGGCTGCCTGGGATATTTTCTCCCTGCTCATTTCTTTGCCAACTCACGCCGCCTTGCACATAAAAATAATCATCGGGCCAAGTGAGCCTGCGACCCAAATAAACGCTGCCACCATAGCGTAGAATATCGTGCGAATAGCCATAGGAATCTCCTCTCCACCACGAATAATTCGCAGATGTTCCAATTTTAGTTGGGGTATCAAAAAGCCAAGGCTCCGCAAAACCTAAAGAAATGCTCTTTTTGTCAATTCCATATTCAGCGTTCATATTTGCAGACTGACCATCTCCCATGCAGCAATTTGGAATGGAAAGATTAAGTGTGAATACCAAGCCGTCTGCTTGGCTGTATGCAGCGCCAGCACCAAATTGCCCAGTGCCAGCTTCACGCTCAGAAACTGCAAAAACCAAATCCACATCTTGCTCGCCAGCAGGCTGAATATCTGGCATCACATTGTCAAAATAATTCAACTGCATTATATCCCTGAAACTGCGTTCCAAAAGAGACTGCCTGTAAGTATCGCCTGGGTATAGTTTAATTTCTCTGCGTATAACCTTATCTTTTGTTTTTGTGTTTCCGCGAATATAAACCTTGTGAATTTGAGCGGGCAAGCCTTCTCGCAGGGCAAAACTCAAATTGACAATGGAATCATTTATAAAACTTTTTGTTTCTTCTACTTGCACAAATAAATATCCGTCTTCCCTGTAAGCATCTGTAATGGCTCTTCTGGTGGCTTCGTATTGATAATAGTCAAAAACATTGCCACTATCTAGGCGAACCTGTGCTTGCAAAAATTCAACTGGCAAAACTTCGTTGCCAACAAAATGCACACCGCCTGCGTAATACTTTCTGCCTTGCTTAATTTTTATAGATATGCGTACATAGCTCGCCGTGTTAACGCTATCGTACTGCATAAGGGCTGGAATGGTTTCTTCCAGAGAATAACGGGTTAAAAGTTTTTCTTCGTAGGTTGTGCGTTTTTTTATAGCAAGCAGGCTATCTATGCGAGGATTTTTCCAAACCTTGCCCTTTAAGCTCTTTACCCATTCCTTTCTAATTGTGCCATAAGTTATTATGTTATTCAAAATATCTGCTGCCAATTTTTCGTTTTGCACATCTGGCAAAGGAAAAGCCTGAGCATCTCCCATTTTTGACCTGTGTTCCCTGTAATAATGAGAAGACATAGCCATTGCCTTGCCAACTAAAGAGTGCAAAGGATTTTCCTTGTCTTGCATATTTTTGTTGAGCAGGGAATAGAGGAGCGGCAAACTTGAACCCTTGCGCGACATACGCCCCAAATAAAAGCGGCAAGTGGAATCTGGCATATAATTGGCGTTGTATTCCAAAAGCTCCGCATCTAAAAAGCCATAATGCCTAGCCACATTTATAACGGTATCTCTATCCGAATTGAAAATATCCTGTTTGAAATCACCACCTCCCCACCAAGAATCTGTTTTTGTGAGCATACGGTCAAGAAATTCCTCTTTGGGTATATCTTCATTGCCAGAAATCAAAATGGAGTCCACTTTTACCTTGTTTCCCTCGCTAACATATAATATAACCCTGTTTTTATGCCCCTCAACGGGAATTTCTTTGAGCCAAACCTCAACAAGCAAATACCCCTGGGAACGATAATGGTTCAAAATTGCCTGCCTATCGCGTTCCAAATCGCTTTTGCTGTAAACATTGCCTTTAATCACTCGGATTTTCAGCCTAAGGTCTTCTTCCGTGATATCATCGTTTCCTTCTATGAGCAGGGTATCTAGTGCAGGCTGCTCGGCAACCTCAAAAATCAAATCCACGTCCCCATTTTCGCCGTATCGCGCATAGGCTTTAACATCGCTGAACATTCCTGTTTCATAAAGAGATTCTATGGATTTTTTAACTTGCTCCGCCAAAACAGAGGGCTGGTATCTTGTATTTTCCTTAACAGATATGCGAGATCTGAGCGAATGGGTGTCTGTATATAAAATCCCCTCTATGCTTATGCTGCCAACCCTATTGTTTTCCGAAGAGTTCATAGGCATATCAACGAATTGCGCAAAAGCAGAAACGCACAAAAACAGTAAAAATAATGATATTCTGAAAAACATTGAAGGTTAAATATAGTAAACATTGCAATGAGCCTCAGGCTGAAGCAGGCAAATATTTACTATATTTATTATTAGAATTAACAAAAACAGGAGTTTTTATGCGGCGGTTATTTGTTTCGGAAAAAGAGAATAAACGTTTCTTTGTGGAAGCGTTGGAGCGTTTTCAGAAAAAAGATAATAGGGTACATAATTCCGCTGTGCGTAAAAACACCAAAGAGTCTCTGTTTGCAGCCTTGCACAAAAACTACAAAAATTACAAAAAAACCAAGGTAGAAGGCGTAGGTATCGAAACTATATTTAAAAAATTGTTGAGTAATTAAAATGGAAATTAAAGATTATCCAAAATACGAAAAGATAAACGAAAGTCAGAAATTGAAAATGGCAGGAGATTTTATTCATTATTTGGGTGATTTCCGTGAAATTTTAGGTGAAAATAAAGAAGATTTATATGTTTGTGATTATACGATGTTTGAAATTATAGAACAGGTTTGGAAAAGAAAAGTTTATTTTCAAGTGTTTCATAATGTTAATGGCTTGAATGAATTAAAAGAATCATCTCTTTATTGTTTTTGGATATTGAAACTTCAGCCTTTTGCGTGGATGAATAATAAACCAAATTATGAATTGAATGCGCTTATTGCTTTAT
>JAITFP010000014.1 GCA_031281275.1 Candidatus Fibrimonadaceae bacterium | reverse complement strand
AGAAAGCCGTTTTTTTATGACATCACTTTGCGGGATGCCAATCAGGCACTTGCTAAACCTTGGAACAAAGAAGAAAAAGAGGTGGTGTTCAAACAGTTGCTTAAACTAGGCGTTCAAGCAGTTGAGGTTGGCTTTCCTATCGCGAGCGAAATGGATTTTGAGTCTTGTGAGAATTTGGCAAGGATAGCACCGGAAAATGTGGTTATATCTGCTTTGGCAAGAGCAAAAAATGTTGATATTCAAAAGGCTTGGGACGCGATTAAAGATGCACCCAAACCGCGCATACACGTGTTTTTGGCAATGAGCCCGCTAAGTATGGAAAATGTTTTACAGTTGGAACCAACTGTGGTTAGGGAACAAGCCATAGAAGCCGTTGCTTTTGCAAAATCTTTGGTTGGCGAAAAGGGCGATGTTGAATTTAGCCCCGAACATTTTGGGGACTGCGTTGAAAATTTTGATTTTGTGCTTGAATCGCTTAAACAAATAGTGAAAGCGGGTGCAACCACCATTAACCTGCCAAATACTGTAGAACGTTACCGCCCCATGATTTATGTGGATATGGTTCGCAAGGTTGCAGAAGCCTTGCCAAAAGACATAACCATTTCCGTGCATTGCCACAACGATTTGGGAATGGCAACAGCAGCCACCGTTGAAAGCTACTTTGCAGGCGCAACTCAAATGGAATGTGCCTTGAACGGGCTTGGGGAACGCTCTGGAAACACAAATATGTATGAGGTTGCCGTTGCTCTGCACAACAGCGGCGTTGAAATGGATTTGCATTTGGAAGAAATTTACGAAACAGCTTTGCTAACGAGCAAGTGGGCGCAAGTGCCAATTTACGCAAAAGCACCTCTTGTGGGCATAGACGTAATAGCTCATAGAAGCGGAATTCATCAAGACGGTGCGGCAAAAACCAAGAATATGAAAAAAGGAGCTTACCGCCCTATAGACTATTCGCTCATAGGCAGAAACGAAAATGACATTCTTGCATTCACAAGCCAAAGCGGGAAAACCGCCGTTTACGAAATTTTGAGCCATAACGGTTATCCCGTTGAATTAGACGAAGCCGCAGAGTTGCAACCTGTGCTAAAAGAAATCAGCGAAAAAGAAGGAGAGCTTCCGCAGTCCAGAATTTTAGAAGTGTTCAAGCAAAAATGTTGCAATCTAAACGGCAGATTAACTTTCCGCAGCATAGATGTTGAAGAAAATAGTTTTATGTTCAGATTCCAAAAAGACGGGGCTACAATGGAAGAATCAATATCGGCAGAAGGTCCCATAGAAGCGGCTCTGATACTTTTTCGCAAGATTGGCTTGCCTGTGGAATTGAACAGTTACAAGCAGAGCGTGGTTAGCGAAGCAGATAAACTGTGGGCTGGTAGGGCACTTTCTGAAATTTCTCTTTCTGCAAATGGAAAAACCGTTATTGGCAGAGGCATTTCAAGCGATACGCTACGTGCAAACATGAAAGCAGTTTTTGGGGGTGTGAACAAACTTTACAGGTGATTATGTTCAAATACCTTTTATGCTTGCTGTTATTGTTGTGCGTTTATGCAAATGGCGCAGAAAGCCCTAAATTCATATTCAAAAAGGGTAGTGGCTTTGCTGCTTTTGATTTGCAGCAAGACAACTTATATTTTCACAAAGATAGCGATAATTTACGCTTGATAGTTAATGGAAAAAATATAAGAATGGCATATAAAAGCGATGATACTGAGAAAATGCCATTCCCAAAAAATTTTAGGACAAAGACTTTCCAAGAAAAAGCCGAGATAGTTAAAACCTATAGGGATTTTTTCAGGAGCGAATTTATCCTTATGCTCCAAGCCTTTGTATATACGGCTCCAGAGCTTTTTGACTGGGACATTGAAAAATTCAAAACTATGCAAAATTCTTTTTTGATTTCCGAAAAAGAACTAGATGAAATTTTTTCCCGTGGGGTTCCACCAAAATTTTACACAGTATCAAAATTCAAATGCAAAACTGGCGAAAACGTTGTTTTCGAAAGCGATGCAAATGGGAATTTTTTTATGGAAGTTGAGTGAGATTTTTATTTTGTATATTGCTCTTATGCCTGTAACTATTGAAAAAGCAAAATCAACTACTAAGCCTTGCAGCAGGCTTATAGACCTCGGCAATGGGGTTATGTTCCCCGTAGAAAACGAGGAAGAAGCTAATTTTGTTGAATGGATGGTTGAGGAAGCTAAAGCTGGCAGAGCGAGCTTGCCTAAGAGGATTCCTGGAATAACGAAATTGCCAGAAAATACAGACGGCATAAAAAGGGAAGACTGGTGGCCCGATTATGAGTATGTGCGTTCTGATAGGTTTTAAATGATAATTGCTTATTTTGATTCTTCGTTGCTTATGTCCATTTTGCTTGAAGAAGGTCGTGAACTTGAAGCTAAAAACATTTGGAATAACCATCAGATAAAATTCAGTTCTGTACTTTTGAAAATTGAAACTAACATTTCTTTGCTTAGGTTTTACAATAGGCAAGGAAACAGATTTGATAAAATATGGCTTGATAATAAAAAAACAAAACTTAGAGAACTTTTGAATGATATATATTTTAATGATATAACCGAAATCTTTGCTGATTCTATGATTCAAAATGACACTCTTGCTGCTTGCAAAAGCTCGGATGCTATTCATTTGGCAACGGCTTTGAATGCTCAAAGAAATCCAAAGAACAAAAACATCTGTATTTGTTCCTTTGACAAAAATATGCTAAAAGTCGCAAAAGAACTTGGATTTGAAACTAACGTTTGAGTTCGTGTTCGTGGCTGCTATTGCCAGAACCACGATTCACAGGATTACCAGAATAGTAATAAACGTCCATATACAAAAGCTCTACCAAGTGTCTGTAAGACTTATTTTTTAGGATTTACCCGATTATAACCCGATCCGCAAAACAACACAATGATCCATTTTGTAGGGGCGTATGATTACGCCCTAAATGTGAAATGATTTTACTACGCCTTAATCTTGCAAGCAACGAACACTGTTTTCCATAGAACTCCCAAAAGATTCTTGTTAAGATAGAAAATTAAAAATTACTTCTTCCTAACCTTCTTCACAACTTTCTTTGCCTTAACAGGGGTTGGTTTTGCTGAAACTGCTACTTGCATCGCTTTCACCGCAGATTTAGCCGCTGCAATGCGAGCCACAGGCACCCTGAATGGCGAACAGCTAACATAGCTGAGTCCTAAGCCATTGCAGAATTCTATGGAAGCAGGGTCTCCGCCGTGCTCTCCGCAAATTCCTAGCTTTATGTCTGGGCGAGTTTTGCGACCGCCTTGAACGGCTATCTCCATCAGTTTGCCAACTCCAATTTGGTCTAGGGTGGCAAAAGGATTGCTTTTCACTATGCCAGCTTCTTTTTCATAAAATGGCAAGAAATGCCCAGCATCGTCTCGACTCATGCCCAGCGTGGTTTGGGTTAAATCGTTTGTTCCAAAAGAGAAGAACTGCGCGTGCTTGGCTATTTGCTCTGCAGTTATTGCAGCTCTTGGAATTTCAATCATCGTTCCAACTTTGTATTCCAGTGTGCGTTTGGCAGCGGCAAATTCCTCTTTAGCTACTCTATCAACAAGTTCAAGCTGTAATTCAAGTTCGCGTTCAAAACCTACTAAAGGAATCATAATTTCCGGCTTCGGAGATTTTTTGTTTTTTGCGGCAACTGCCAAAGCGGCACGGAACAAAGCGCGGCTTTGCATTTCGGAAATTTCGGGATACACGATACCCAAACGGCAACCTCTGTGCCCAAGCATTGGGTTGGATTCGTGAAGCGAATGAACAGTTTGCGAAACCCTTTCAAAAGGCACATCCAGTTTGCGAGAAAGTTCATCTATCTGGTCTTTGTTCTGCGGCAAAAATTCGTGCAAAGGTGGATCTAAATAGCGCACGGTAACAGGTCTCTCTCCCATTGCATTGAACAAACCCTCAAAATCTGCTTGCTGAATGGGCAAGAGTTTTTCAAGTGCTTTTCTAAAATGCATTATTGGAATGTGATATTCATTTTCCAGCAAAACTGCATCGCCTGGTCTCTGTGCCAATTTGGATTTATATTCTGCGTATTCCGCTGCAAAAATTATCATTTCGCGTACATAGTCTATGCGATCGCCTTTGAAGAACATATGCTCTGTGCGGCAAAGACCAATGCCTTCCGCTCCGAATGCTACCGCGTTTATAGCCTGTTCCGGTTGGTCTGCATTTGTGCGAATGCCAAGTTTGCGATATTTGTCTGCGAGTTTCATAATAAAATCGTATTCTGTGAACAATTCAGAATCTTTTGGAGCCATAGTTTTGTCTATCAACACTTGAATCAATTCAGATGGTGCGGTATCTATTCTACCTATCAAAACCTCACCCGTGGAACCATTGATTGAAATGAATTCTCCTTCTTTAATTGATTTATCGCCGCAGGTTAAAACTCCAGTATTGTAATTGATGTCTATTTCAGAAGCACCAACAACGCAAACTTTGCCCATTTGCCTTGCAACCACAGCCGCATGGCTAGACACACCGCCTTTTGCGGTTACTATGCCTTTTGCGGCTAGCATACCGCGCAAATCTTCGGGGCTGGTTTCCACACGTGCCAAAACCACAGGTCCGTGAGTTGACCAGCGTTCCGCTTTTTCTGCGGTAAATGCAAGAGTTCCGGTAGCAGCACCGGGACCGGCTGGCAAGCCTTTTGTGAGCAGAAGGTTTGCGTTAATTGTTTTTTGATACGACTCTTTATGAAACACAGGAGCAAGCAACTGTTCTAAGGCTTCCGGGTCTGCGCTCTCTATTGCGTGTTCGGGTGTCATAAGTTTTTGATTCACCATATCGCGAGCAATTTTCACATAAGCCCTTGCAGTGCGTTTACCGTTGCGTGTTTGAAGCATATACAGTTTAGCGTTTTCTATTGTAAATTCAAAATCTTGCATATCGCCAAATTCTTTTTCAAGATGTTTGCGAACCTCGCAGAGTTCTTTGTAACAATGCTCCAAATGCGGAGTGGTTGCCATTGCAGAAATTTTAAGCGGTGTGCGAATTCCAGCCACCACATCTTCGCCTTGGGCATTCACCAAAAATTCTCC
>JAITFP010000113.1 GCA_031281275.1 Candidatus Fibrimonadaceae bacterium | reverse complement strand
CTTATGCTGTTTATGGAATTTATTGAGCCTATGCTGTGAGCCAAAAAATCAGTGAGTTTCTTCAATAAGGTATAGTCTGTTATTTTGTTTCTCTGCATTATATCTTTGACTATAACGGTATTGTAAACCCCTTCTAGCATTTCGTAAATCATTTTTCCATCAAAACCATATTCCGCAACTGCGGGCATTCCTCCGAATTTCACATACAGCAAAAATTTATCTTCCATTGTAAGTTTGGAATCAAAATCGTTGAAGTCCAAGAATTCCTTGAAAGAAAGCGGCAGCATTTTTATTTCAACATAGCGCCCAGAAAGCAGGGTTGAAAGCTCGGAAGAAAGCAAATAGGCATTGGAACCTGTTATGTAAACATCCACATCAAAATCCACCAAAAAAGAATTCACCGCCTTTTCCCATTTTTTCACCATTTGGATTTCATCAAAAAAAAGATACACTTTCCTCTTCGTGGGGGCGCGATTTATCGCGTCCTTGCAATATGAATACAATTCTTCATGATTTGTTATATCTTTGAAATTCATAGATTCAAAATTCACTTCTATAATCTGTTTCTCCAAAATATGCCTTTTTTTAAGCTCCTGTGCAAATACAGACAGCATCGTGGACTTTCCACAACGCCTTATGCCAGTTATCACTTTGACTATTTTTTTATCTTTATAGCCAAGCAATGTTTCAAGATAAGTTTGCCTGATTTTGAAAGAGTTATCCATATATAATAAATATACAAAAGTTTTTGCAAATTTTTACAAAAAAAATCATTTTTTTCAAAGTTTTTGCATTTTTTTACAAATTTTCAAGCCACAAAAACGTATGGGCAACCCTTGAGGTTGCCCTCGTTTTGCTTTAATCTTTCTATCTTTATGCTAAATATGCGTACTATCTTTCCCTCTCTGCCGCTTTTAATTTTGCTCCTTGCCCTTGCTGCTCACGGACAGGAAGAGAAGAAGCGGCTTGCTATATTGAACACCGAGGATAACGGCGAGCCTTCGCTTGAATTTACGGATTTGACCTATCTTACCGATAGGCTGCGTGAGATAGCTGTTAAAATGCTGCCCAATGATAAATATTCTGTTATGAGCGTGCAGAGCATAATAGACAAGATGGGTTCAAAGGAGAATGCTCGGAAAATGTGCAAAGAGGCTCAATGCATGGCGGAGATAGGAAGGAAAATAAGCGCTGCTTATGTTGGTCAGGCTAGGCTAGGGCGTTTTGGCGGCAATTTGACTATCAGTATGGAGTTGTACAACTCTGGCAGCGGTGTTTTAATAGGTTCATTTACGGGAGAGTCCAAAAACGTGTCAGGCTTGCTTGCTGTTTTGAATAAAGAGGCTCCTCAAATGTTTGGCAATATGCCTGGGGTTGTTTACGTGCCGGAAGCAGAGCCAACGCCAGTGCCAGTGCAGGAGGATGTTGTTCCTAAGTTTGAGAAGCCAATAAAAACCAGTTTTTGGGTTGCCATAGGGTTGGAAGTGCTTGGTGCGGCGATTATTTACGCTGGATATACGAAAGACAAGGATATGGCTGAGGCATTGGATAAATACAAGGTAGGCAAGCAGTCGGATTATTACTACGATAATGCTTGGAAAGATGCGAAAGACAGCCAAGGCAGCAGGAATATGCTTTATGGCATTGGCGGTGTGTTTTTAGTTTCAGGGGTAGGGTTACATATATGGTTTTAAGATTTTTTCTTTTCGCGGTTGCTTTTCTTTTTGTGTCTTGTGCTGAGCTTGGCGAGCGAGACAACCCGGACGATCCTCACGGTATCAACTTTCGCAATAGTTCCTCGTCTGTTGAGCCTAGTTCTAGCTCTGTTGCCCCACCACCTTCTTCGTCAAGCTCTGTACCGAGTAGTTCTTCTTCTGCACCAATAGTGCCCAGTTCTAGCTCTGTTATCCCACCACCTCCATCTTCTTCGTCAAGCTCTATGCCGAATAGTTCTTCTTCTGCACCAGTGGTGCCCAGTTCTAGCTCTGTTGTCCCACCACCACCTCCATCTTCTTCGTCAAGTTCAAAGCCGAGCAGTTCTTCTGCTGGGAGTGCGCCAAGCGGCGGCGATGGCAACAACGGTTTTTGCTGTTGGGAAGGAAATGAATATAACGCTGGTCGCGGTGCTTGCGAACCTATTGACGGTGTCATCATAACGTTAAGATATTGTACTGATAACACTGGTGAGCAAGTATCAAGTTGCGACGGTTGCAGAGTAGAAGGCGTTAGACCAAGCCAATCGGTAGTCAAACTTGGATGGCAGAGAATTTGAATGCCGTTGCAAAATTAAGGCGAAACCAAAAGAATTTGCACCGCGTTGGTACGAATCATTACAAAACATATAGGAAAAAAACCAAACCCAATAACACTTGATTTTGGTTATGGGTCATAATCTTAGAGGATAAATATAAAATCGGGAAAATCCTAGAATCGGGGGAATCGGGGTTCTGACAATTTCTATATTGACTCTGCCTTCTCAGGGCAATCTTGTGAAAGTCAAGAGCAGTCCCGCTACCGTAAAGCCGGAAAACCTGCTAGGGTGCAGAATGCCATAAGGTATTTTGCAACAATGTTCCGAGGTAGAACCATGACCCAAAGAACCACTTTGGCTGCGTTTAGACGCTCCATTCCCGTGCTTGCACTATCAGTTGCTTTTTTTGCTTGCTCAGATGAAAGCCCAAATAACAACAATGATGAAAACATAAAAGGCAATTCGCTTTTGCTCAACTTCACAAGTGATTACACAACTGGCGAGCTTCGCTGGATGCATCCCGATTCTGCAAGACTTTCAGAGGGTACGTTACCGTTTTGGCAAGATTCAAAAGTATCCACTGCCGAAGGAAATATATTCATTTTGGAAAATAACCCAGGTACTTTGTCTTGCATTTTACCGCAAAGCATTGGCGATAAAATAAAGCAAGAAAGGCTTAGTGCTGAATTCCCTTACGGAGCCACTGCCATAGGCAACAAAGGCTACATAGCCTTAAACGATGTAGATTACATTCAAGTCTTTAACGTAAACACTTGCACTCCAAGTGAAAAAATAGACCTGCCAATTTCTGATGCAAATGCCTCTACAATTAAAGCTAGCGGAGATACTTTGCTAGTTACTTTGCAAAGGTTGGAAAACTGGTCAGCAACAAAATCTGGGCTTTTGGTTCGCATAAATGCAAGCACAAAAACCCTTATAGATACAATACAGTTAAAACTCTATAATCCAAGTTCAAGTGTTTTGAGCAAAGGAAAACTTTACGTTTCTTTGCAGGGAGCTTATGACCCAATAGACTATTCTATTGATATGACAAAAACTGGAATAGAGGTTGTTGATTTGGCAACTGGAACTTCAGAAATTCTGAAAACGGGTACGGAGCTTGGAGGCGGGGCTGGCAGCATTGCGCTGGACGAAGCAAACCAAATTCTGTATGTAACAAGTGTTTCTGTGGATTGGGTGACTTCCGTTAAGTCAATAAATCTCGCTTCAAAAACCATAGGAAGTACCTTGCCAGATATAGTCAATGCCTCTGGTGGGATTGTTTTTGACAAAGCTGGGAAAAAACTTTTTATTGGAGACAAGGCAGGTCTTAAAGTCTATGACACAGTTGCAAAAACAACCCAAACCATAGGCAACCAAAACCCGCTTCTGCCGCCTTACTCACTTGCCATTGTAAATTTCTAGATTTGAGGGTATGTTTTCTCCTTTATACATTCAAATTCTAGCGGCAGTGCTGTTTTGCATAGGCATTGCCACGGTTATTTCCAAAAGGAACATATTTTTTGCCTTTATGGGGCTGGAGCTTGCGGTAAATGCCGCAAACCTCAGTTTTATTGGATTTTCTAAAACCTTGCCTGCGCTTCAAAGCGTGGCTGGGCAATTAGTGCCTATATTTGTTATAGCTGTTGCCGCTGCCGAGGCTTGCATTGGGCTTGCCATAGTGGTGCTGATTTTCCGAAATCAAGAAACAATAGACTCAGACGAATATTCACAAATGCAAGGTTAAATTTAAGGAGCAAGTATGTCTGGACATTCAAAGTGGGCTACCATTAAACGCAAAAAGGCAAAAACCGATGTTGGCAGGGCAACAGCTTGGAATAAACTGATAAAAGAAATTTCCGTTGCCGCAAAAATGGGCGGCGGAAACCCCGATGCCAACCCTCGCCTTAGAACAGCAATACTAAAAGCCAAGGGTCAAAGCCTGCCCGCAAAAAACATAGAAAGCGCAATAGCAAAAGGCGTGGGCGGAAATTCCGGTGCAAATATGGAAGAGCCTATGTACGAGGGCTATGGTCCTGCAGGCTGCGCAATTCTTGTGCAATGCTTGACTGATAACCGCACTCGCTCCGTTGCAGACATAAGAAACATATTCAGCAAGAACGGCGGAAATATGGGCACCGAAGGCTCTGTTAGCTGGAATTTCAAAAAGAAAGGAATTGTGGTGGTGGATTCCTCTGCTTGCCCCGAAGACAAAATTATGGATTTGGTATTGGAAGCAGGTGCAAACGATTTGGCAACAGAAGACGGAGTTTATGAAATTGAAACAACACCGGAAACTTTTGAAGCGGTTACCAAGGCTTTGGAAAATGCAAAAATAGAAATGCTATCGGCAGAAATAACCTACGCCGCAGAGAACACAGTTAAGCTAGAAGGCGAAGATGCTCAGAAGCTCCTCAAAATGATAGATAAACTAGAAGACAACGAAGATGTGCAAGATGTTTATCACAATGCAGAGTTGCCGGAAGAATAGGACTATCTTATTTATTCTCCTTCGCCATTTTTTTCAATTTAGATGCGTTCATCGCTTTGTCGGCGATGGATATTTTGTCTGTGAATAAAACGCCGTTCAAATGGTCTTGTTCGTGCTGGGTGCAGCGGGCAAATTTGCCTGTTATGTTTTGCAGAACAACTTTATCGCCTTTTTCGTTTGTGTAAGTTAAATGCACCTTGCCAGGTCTTGAAACATTTGCCCAAATATCGGGCACGGAAAGGCAGCCTTCTTCGTCTGTTTCCATCGGATTTTCGCCTTCTTCTGGCACAACTTCTGGGTTGAAAAGTATTATGGGTCTGCGTTCCTCTTCTTCTTTTGAGAGGTCTATCACAACAAGGCGAATGCTTTTGCCAACTTGCGGCGCAGCCAAGCCCACGCCATTGGCTTTGTACATAGTTTCAAGCATATTATGTGCGAGTTCCACAAGTTCAGGGGTTATCTCCTTAACAGGTTCGGCTTTTTTTCTCAAAATTGGAGAACCATAAGTGCTAATGGGCAGAATCACTTGTAGGTTCCAAAAGTTTGACAATGGCTGTTTTTTCAAAATCAATTTTTGTTTCGCCTGTTTTAATGCTAACAAAACGCTCGTCTATGTGAGCAACTATGCCTACAATACCTGCCATAGTGAGAACTTTATCACCTTTTTTAAGAGAATTTCGCATTTGCTCTGTTTTTTTGCCCTCTTTTTGTTTGGGAAGTATAAAAAATATATACATCACAACAAACATAAGCAAAATAGGCATAAAAGTAGAGATCGCGGAAGGTTGCTGTGGTGCCTCTTGCGCCATTGCAAACACAGGCAGCGTTAGTGAGATTGCTATTATTTTATTCATAGGGGAGAATATAGAAATTTAAATATTGTACATTATAGACATATGAAATACTTGCTATTGTTCTTGGGCTTAATCTTTTTTGCTTGCTGCATTAGACCGCCAACTATCTCAAAAGATACGTTATATTTCAGCGAAGAGGGAGGATCTGATACCATTGTTATTGATGGAAATGCTTGCCTTGAGCATTGGAATAGTGCTGAAGATTGTAAACTTTTTAGAGCAGACCATAATTTAGATAATGGGGGTAAGACAGTAAGGGTAAAGAGCGATTATTGCAAAAAAAATTATTGCCGTGGGTCACCTGGTGTAATATATGAAAGTTCAGATGCCGCTCCACTAATGAAAATAGAGTGTTCTTGGTATAGCGTGGCATTTGTTAATGAAAATAAATTGCGGGTTTGGGTAAATAAAAACGAAACAAGTGAAGAAAGAAGACAGACTATGAATTTATCTTCGCTTGATTGTGGTTACGTAGATTTTACAATAATCCAGTCTGCGGGGGATTAGTTTTCACCCATTCAATTCCGTTCTAGCTTCCTTCCAATACGGGAAATGTTTTGCTATTACGGCGTAGAATTTTTCGGAGTGGTTTGCTTCTATTAAATGTGCGAGTTCGTGGGCGACTACGTATTCTATGCAGTGGAGTGGTTTTTTTATTAAGCCTGTGCTGAATGTTATTTCTCCGGTTTTCATTTTGCAATTTCCCCACTGGGTTTTCATTTTGCGCAGTTTCCAATTTTTTACCTTGACTCCAAGCCTGAACTCCCACTGAGGTAGCAAATTTGAGATGAGTTTTTTAAGTTCTTCCATTTCTTTTTCTGTAATCTCCGCCTCCCGCCTCAAGGCAGGCGGCGGGTTTGTTTTTATTTTTTCCATTGTTCTTTTTAGCCATTTTATATTTTTGTTCAAAAAATCAAGAGCAAATTTTTCGCTTGCATAATAAGGAATGGTTAAATGCGCCTGTAAATCCTTTTGCGAAATATAAAGCCTAACACTGCGCACTCTTTTGCGTTCAGCCAGCACCTGCAATCCGTCAATTTTAAATATTTTTTTAGTTAGCATTTAGGATAAAATATAGTAAGTGTGCGATCTTTTTCACGTCTTTGTCATTTTTTTGTATATTATACTGATTAACAGGAGGTTTTATGAACAAATTAGCGTGCGGAATAGCCATGCTTGGGTTTTTGGTTGGTAGCTTATTCGCAGCAGACAGCTATTACATCTTTTCTGGCAGTAATAAAGTAGCCTGGGGAGCTGAGAATTACGCAATGGGCTTTACTTGGGGCTCAGTTACGCTCGCTAATCCAGAAAATCCTTACTCTACAGCCACTCCTAAAGACAAAGATTTTGTCAACGAAGGTGTAGGAAAGATAGTAAGTGCTTCTATACCGGCTTCAGCTGGAGTATATATCGGTATTAATAAATCAGGTGGTGATGCAAATGGTAAATCAATTGAAGATTGCACAGGTGGTTTTACTTACTGGTACAAAGGCGGTCCTCACGTATTCAACATAGAATATCCTAAATCCAATTGCGGCGGTCTTGCTGCCGACCAATGGAACAACAAATGGAGAACTACTTCAACTGCTGCTACTGATGTTTGGACCAAGAAAACCGTAACACTTGCTAACCTTACTCAAATACCAGATGGAGCTTGCGACAAAGCTACCGTGGATTTAGCTATTGCTTCGCAAATTGCTTGGGGTACACAAGTTGATGAAGGAGGAACTGCAATTACTGGCTATAATCTAGTGATAGGCAATGTAGCTTGCATTGGAAGCGGTGCTGCACTAGCTAGTGATGTGGCTCCTTCTGCTGCAAGTACTTGGGTCTTACCCCCATCTTCCAGCAGTGCTCCCACCACCACAAGTTCTTCCAGTGATGCTGATCCTGGTACATCAAGCTCTTCAGGTACTGGTGATACCTCAAGCTCCTCTGGTACCAACACCTCAAGCTCTTCAGGTACTGGCGATACCTCAAGCTCCTCAGGTGCAGGCACCACAAGTTCTTCTTCCGAAGGCACCGATCCAATCATATCTTACAACAGAGCACCAGTTGTTGGTTTGAATGTTGTTAATTTTGCTCGCAGCTTGCGTATAGCTTCTGACAGAAATGCAACAATATCTCTGTTTGATATAAGTGGCAAACAGGTGTTGAGTCAGAAGGTATTGAGCGGAACAACCACTATTAGCTTGGGAAAGCAAAAAGTTGGTGTTTATTACGCAGTAGCAAAGTCCGATTCGCAAAAGCAGATAGTGAAAATTGTATTAAAGTGAAAAATGTGACCAAAATAGATGCTTCTCTTTTTTTTCAAATTGAAAAGCATCTTATAGAATCTGGAATAGGCGAAGACAAAGACAGCTTTGAAACCATAAAAAAACGATTGATAAAACCTCCCGTTTTAAATGCGGGAGAATTTGCCGAAGAGTGCATTTATGTTATTTTGGCTGGGGGTTTTAGGCAAAAAATTGCAAAGAAAAAATTTGGCGAAATAATGAATTTTATAAATGGCGGCGGCGAAATTTTGGAAAAGAATTTGCTCAAAATTTTTGGTAATGTAAATAAAATAAGAGCAATAATCAAAATTTGGAACAACCGGGAAAATTTTAGAGATGGATTTTACAAATTAAAAACAGATGATGAAAAATTGAATTACTTGGGCAAACTGCCTCACATTGGAGAAATAACAAAAAATCATCTCGCACGAAATTTAGGCATTAGCAAAGTGAAATACGATGTGTGGATCCAACGCCTTGCCATTGCGCTTGGCAAATCAAATTTGCAAGCAGGTTTTCCTTTAAACGAAGACGTGAAAATTCTCTGCGATAAAATGTTTGCGCAAATAGAAAAAGCTACAGGATTAAACAAAGGCTATATAGATGTAGTTCTTTGGAAAGCCTGCCAAACGGGAATTTTAAAGTTTCTATATTCCTCCATAACCTTGGGGATATAGCTCAGTTGGTAGAGCGACGCGTTCGCAATGCGTAGGCCAGGGGTTCGAATCCCCTTATCTCCATTATGACTGGACCTTGGTTGATATTGCGCGTTCCTGAAGGTTCCGTGTTTATATATGTTATGCCCTCTGGCGAGCATTTGAAAAAATGGCCATTGAAAGTTTTGGGGCAAATTTTGAAACAGGAAAAAATTCAAATAACAATGAATTCCTTTGGCAAACCTTGTTTGCTTCCGGGCATGGGTTTTGCAAACTGGAGCAATAGCAAGGGAGAGTGCGTTCTCGCTTATTCTATGGAATGCGATGTTGGAATAGATTTGGAATTTTACAAAGAAAAAAAATTTGTGGCAATTTCAAAAAGATTTTTTGCAGAGGGCGAGCTTGCGAACAAGGCAGAAACTTTTTATCCCTTATGGACAAAAAAGGAAGCCTACTATAAATGCATGGGTGGCGAATTTTTTTCTGTTTTAAAAAGCTGCTCATATCCAAACGCAAAAATATGGAACTTGCAAGGTCCATATAAGGAAAAACACGAAATAGCTCTTTGTTTGCGAAACAGGCTAATTCACTTCAATGCCGTTTTTCTTGAGAACGGAATCTAGCATTTTTATGCATTCTGCGTAGGCTTTTGCCTCCCAATGAAGCTCTTGGTCTTTTGCATTTTCTAATTGAAGAACAAGACTTTCCTTAAATTTTTTTATATCTGTTTCTAGCATATATGTTTTCTCCAAGATATAGAATATAGAATAAAACTTTTGCTACTTTATTCAAAATGCAAAATAAAATAGAGATAATGGCGCCAGCAGGTTCTTATGAGTCTCTTATGGCGGCTATAAATGCAGGGGCTAATTCGGTTTATTTTGGTGCCGAAAATTTGAATATGAGGGCTAGGAATTCGAATAATTTCAGTTTGGAAGACTTGGCAAAGATAAGCACTATTTGCAAAGAAAAAAATGTGAAATCTTATTTAACCCTAAACACCGTGATTTACGATAATGAAATGGAGCAAATGTGGCGAATAGTTGATGCAGCGGCTCAGAACGGAATAAATGCAATAATAGCCTCTGATATGGCGGTTTTAAATTATGTGCATAAAAAAGGAATTGAGCTACACGCCTCAACTCAGCTCAATATTTCAAACATAGAAGCTGTGGAATTTTTTTCCGCTTTTTGCGATGTTATGGTGCTAGCTCGCGAATTGACTATTTTCCAAGTTGCAGATATAATAAAGGAAATCGAAAAACGACAAATAAAAGGACCTTCGGGAAACTTGGTGAAAATTGAAATTTTTTGCCACGGTGCGCTTTGCATGGCAATTTCTGGAAAATGCTATTTGAGCCTCAACCACTACAACCATTCCGCAAACCGAGGCGATTGTTTCCAGGTTTGTAGGCGAGGCTATTCGGTGAAAGATTTGGAAACAGACGAAGAGCTTGAGATAGACAACCAATACATAATGTCGCCAAAGGATTTATGCACCATTGAATTTTTATCTCAAATTATAGAAGCAGGTGTTAGTATCCTTAAAATTGAAGGCAGGGCACGTGCACCCGAATATGTTAAAACAACAGTGGAATGCTACAAGCAAGCCACAGACAGTTATTTTGCTGGAACATTGACGGAGGAAAAAGCAAAGAGCCTGCGAGACAGGCTTGCAACTGTTTTCAACAGAGGTTTTTGGAACGGCTATTACCTGGGGCAGAGGCTCGGAGAGTGGTCTGATGTTCACGGCACAAAAGCCTCCACCTCAAAGGTCTATTTGGGAAAAGTTATGAATTACTTTTCAAACATAAAAGTAGCGGAAATTCTATTTGAATCCGGCGAAGAACTCTGCCTTGGCGAAGATATATTGGTAATAGGCTCCACCACAGGGGTTGTGGAGCAAAAGGCAGACGAATTAAGAGAAAACGGAAAAAGCGTTCCGCAAGTTAAAAAAGGTTCTTTATTTTCAATTCCAGTTAAAGACCTTGTTAGGCGAGGAGATAAGCTTTATAAGCTCATTCCGAGGCTGCGCTTATAGGCATTGCGCAGTTTCCTTGAAATTCTGCGTTTTCGTTTATCACAATTTGGCGTGTTTTTATGTCGCCAACGAAACAAGAGCGGCTTTCCAGCGTCATTAAGCCGTCACACTCTATGTTGCCCTGAATTCTACCGGCTATGGTTGCGGCATTTGCCTTTATTTCGCCTTTTATTTTACCAGTTTGCTCAACTATAAGTGTGCCTCTTGTGCTAATTTTGCCAACGACAGAACCGGCTATGCGGATATCGTTCTCCAAATCTATGGTACCTTCTATCACGGTAGAAGTGCTTAAATGCGTAAGCTCGCTGCTGGATTTTGAAGACATATTTTAAACCTCTCAAAAAATTCTTTGATAATATAGTAAAATTTTGTCCGAATTTTGCGTTTGAGACTTACTATATTTTCCACATGCCTGTAATTCACACCGATATAGAAACATTTGAGCAAATTGTAATAAATGGCTCTGCGGAAAAAGCCATTGCGGTTGCTTTTGAGGCATCGCCCGCACTGGAAAAACTAGCTAGCGAACTTAAATTCACCATAGCAAAGCTAGACTCCGAAGACCCCAACAACCAGCAGCTAGCGGCTTACCTGCGCATAAGCGCAATAACCGATATTTGCATTTTCAAAAACAGGCAAATGGTAGCCAACATAAATGGCACCCTTCCCGAAGCGGAGCTAAAAAAACAACTTCTGCCGTTTTTTCTATCAGAAGAAGAAAGCCTGCTGCTAAATGCCGAAGAGAATTTGAATTTTGGGCAAGCGAGCGCGGCTATAAAAATCTTGCAAAAATTATTTGAAAAAAACGCAAGCAACAAAAAGGTTTGCTATCTATTGGCGAAAGCCAAAGTGATGACTGGCAAAAAAGAAGATGCAAAAACCTTATTGCAAGGTATGAAAGAAGGCGATGATTTTTACAACGAATCAAAATCCCTTTTGGAATTAACAGAATTTTACGAAGATGCAGCCCCCCCTTACGACAAGGCTTATAAATTAGCAGCCCAAAACAAATACAAAGAAGCTCTGGATTCCTTTTTAGACCTTATTGAAAACAAGCAAGATAATGAGGGCAAGGCGAAAAAAGCTATGATAACTTTGTTCTCTGTTCTTGGTCCCAAGCACGAGCTTACTTGGGAGTATAGGGCAAAGCTCAATAGGTTGATTTATATTTGATTCAAATTTACTTTCAATAATTCTGTTCTTTTCATTTCAGTCATTTAGTAAAATCCCTTCTTCTTTAACTGCACATTTAAAAAATACATCCTCGCCTGTTTTGGAAACAACCAAATCTATTTTTTGTTCGCCTATTTTTTCGCAAATGTTAGAGTTTATATTTAATTTCTTTTTGAAATCTATTTTTTCTGATAATATGCCAATATCAATATCTCCGCCTTTTTTTGAATCGTCTGCACGGGAACCAAAAAGCCAAATTTTAGCTTCCGGGTCGCAAGCAGTTATTGCATTTACTATGCAGTCTTTTTCAAAGGTTGAGATGCGCATATTTTGGAAAATAGAAAATTTAAATATGAAAAATTATATATTATGCTAAATGAGCCGGCTTTCCTTTAAACTGTTTTGCATAGAGAAGTATGCTGATAAAAAACATATCCCCAGTAATGAGGTGTATAAATTATTTGAAAGCAAGGGAATTTTGCAAATGCTAGACGAAGACTACGATATTCTGCACGGGCACGGGTTTGACTATATATTATGCGATATTGAAAAAATTTTGGAGAACACATTATGATACTTTATCATGGCGGAACAGACATTGTAAAAGAGCCAAAAATCATTTTGAATGAGCAAGGCAGAGATTTTGGCTTTGGTTTTTACGCAACTGGTATTTATGAACAAGCATTGAAATGGGCAAAGCGACAAGCACGAATTCGCCAAAAGCAAGCTATTTTAAATGTATATGAATTTGATGAGGACAAGGCGGCAGAAAATTTAAATTTTAAGAAATTTACCGATTATTCCCTTGAATGGCTTGAATTTATTGTGAATAATAGAGCAAATTTGCAATTTAGGCATAGTTTTGATATTGTTTTTGGGAAAATAGCCAATGACGATGTTGGAGAGACAGTTCAAGTAGTTGTAGATGGGCTTATGCCTCTTGATTTTGCTTTGCAAAAACTAACTTTTATGCAAGCAAATGATCAATATGCTTTTTGTTCGGAGAAATCGTTATCTTATATAAATTTTTCTAAATTTCAAGCAGTGGAGTAAGAAAATGTCGCACGGAACGATAAGAGCCATAACACTGAAAAAAACTATGCAAATTATAATGGAGCATTTTAATTGCAGTGAAAATGAAGCATTGAAAAAATTTTACGAGTCTCATATAGGAGAGTGCTATGCAGATGATAGCACTGGGTTATATGGGCAAAGTGCTTTTTATATTGCTAGTTTGTTTTTAAATGAGCGGTGATTTACCTTTTCTTGTTATGCAAAATTGCAGAATAGAGGGCGATATCTCTGCACCAGATCGTACCTTACCTATTCCATTCTAAGCCTTGCACATCGTCAAATTCTATTATTCTGCTTCCTTCTTGGAAAAATTCGCATTCTATAATTAGCTTTTTGGCGGTTTTTAAACTTCCAATGAATTTTTTAGGATTATCGAAAAAAATAATACCGCTACTATGATCGCTAGTGCCGCTGAAACCATAGTTGACAATAGTGTCATCAAATTTCACACGACATTTTTCTCCATTGAATTGTCCTTTTTGGGCACTTAAAAGAACTGCGTTCTTATTTTTCATATTTCTTACCGTTAAGTCAAAGCTAGAACCTCCCTTAACATCATACGGAAATTTGAATTGAACTTTATTAGTTGAAGTAATAAAGGCAAAGTATTCTTTTGAACCGTCCATTTTATCTGTAGATTCTCTGTAACTCCATCCTTTCTTAGGTTCTGGTGCATTTAACTCTTCGGAAGTCTTTTTTTTATCACCCCCCATAATTTTGCTACCCCCACTAACAATTGCTAGAACAATTATTATACCAATGAAGATGCCAATGATTTTTATAAGTTTTTTCATTTTTTCCTCCATCCAGTGCACTCACTGGAATTTCCGCGAATATTATCAGACCAAAATTCCCCGGCTTCGCCAACCTGTTCAACTAAACCGGAAAGGCTTTTTATTTCCTGCCCGATACGCCCATGAACTAAGGCTGTATTTTTTTGAGGATTTTCACCTGAACTTGCAAAAGTCAAATACTCATCAGAGTAATCGCTTATAAGCAGATTAATTACGTAATGACTATCAAAAATTTTCCCTTTGGGAACGTTTTTAATAATCTCTTGAATTGCGTTTTTCATACGCTGTTCTCCTTTTGTTTATGGTGATATTGAGGAACGTTGTTCCCAAATTGTTTGCAAAACGTTGATATTTTGTTAAGAAATCTTTGTAAGTCCCTGCAATACAAGGAGTTATGATAGGGGTGGGGGGG
>JAITFP010000041.1 GCA_031281275.1 Candidatus Fibrimonadaceae bacterium | reverse complement strand
AAGAGATATCCGAGATTCTGTATTGCAAGCTCATATTAATTTCCTGTTAAAGCTATCAAGAGAACTGTTGCTATAAAAATAACAGAGACAATTGCGAATTCTATTGGGTTTTCTATTATAGCTTCTTTTGCAGGCGGTGCGGCAGGTGCCTCTGGTGCTGGTGCGGCAGGCGTGGGTGCAGCAGCGACAACAGTATCGGCTGGTACTGGTATTGCAACTGGTTCCGCAGGAACAGCGGTGCTATCGGCGGCAGGTGCTGGTGCGAGAGCGGTGCTATCTGCTACGGGTGCGGGCACGGCAACTTGTGCTGGTGCAGTAGGTGCTGGTGCAGTAGGTGCTGGGTGTGCAGGAGCAGGTGTAGCTGCGGGTGCTGGGTGTGCGGGAGCAGGAGCCTGTGTAGCTGCTGGTGCTGGTGCTACAACTGGTGCTGGCGCAGCTTTGTGTGCAGGCGCGGGAGCTGCAGGTGCAGGGTTCTGTTGGGCAAAGGCGCAAACTACGGATATTGCTGCCAAAAATAAAATACGTTTTGTAAACATAGCTTTCTCCAAAAAATTAAGTATAAGATAGAAAATTATTTATCTTCGATTATTTGCCGAGCCATTCCAGCTTGCACAGCAGTTATAGCTATTGTATAAACAATATCATCTACTAGTGCGCCACGAGACAAATCGTTAACTGGTTTTGCTAGACCTTGAAGCATGGGACCTATGCTTACGGTTTTTGCGCTGCGCTGAACGGCTTTGTAGGTTGTGTTGCCTGTGTTTAGGTCTGGGAACACAAATACGGTGGCTCGTCCGGCTATGTGGCTATGTGGTGCTTTTGTGTGGGCAACAGATTCCATTATTGCCGCATCGTATTGCAGAGGACCATCTATTTCAATATCTGGGCGAAGTTCCTTTACCTTTGCAGTGGCTTCTTTTACCTTGTTCACATCTTCGCCTTTTCCGCTTTCTCCTGTGCTGTAGCTTAGCATAGCAACTCGTGGCACAATGCCAAAATCGCTTGCTGTGTCTGCGCACTGAATTGCAATTTGAGCAAGTTCGTCTGAGGTGGGGTTGGGGTTTATGGCGCAATCTCCATAAACAAGCACCTGAGTGGGCAGGCACATAAAAAATACCGAGCTTATTATGGAGGTTCCCTCGCGAGGCTTTATTATGGATAAGGCTGGGCGAACAGTATCTGCCGTGGAATGAATGGCACCGCTCACAAGCCCTTCAGCATCGCCTGTTTTTACCATCATAGTTCCAACCCAAACGCTGTCTTTCAGCAGTTTTTTTGCCTCTTCCTCAGTCATGCCTTTCTTTTTGCGCAACTCAACCAATTTGGAAACGTATTTTGTGGCTATGTTATCTGGGTCTATAATTTCCAGTTCCAAGGGTAAATTCATGCAAAGGGTGGCGGCTGTTTTTTCCACATCTGCTCTTTTTGCTAGCAATATGGGAACGGCTATTTGCCTTTGGAGTGCGAGTATGGCTGCGCGCACGGTTCTGGGTTCGGAGCCTTCTGGCAAAACAATTCTCGCTTTAAATTTTTGAGCTTTTTTAATGAGGAAATTTCTGAATTCCGGTGGGCTCATTCTATGTTCATGTTCTTCTTTGAGTATGTGTTCCCAAGGCTCTTCTTCAATGCCTGCAACAACGGCTTCTTTGCTTGGGTTTTCTCCACCGTGCACAAAGCCAAGGGCTGGCAAATCACTGTTTTTGCAAGCGGCTCTTAATTCTGCTTCGCCCTCTTCAGATACATTTAAGAATACGCAGCCTGCCATAAAGGCATTGGCATTTTTATGAAAATGCTCTTCAACGGAAATTTCGCCTATTAAATCATCAATAGGTTTATTGCTAACATTTGCCACCAGAATTACGCTTGCATCCATAGCAGAAGTGAGCATTTTGTGGAGCTCTCTTTTGTAAAAAATATCAGACGAAGAAATACCCTCAACTATAACAACATCGTGTTTTGCAAATATCCTCAGAAACTTGTCCACCAAAAGTTCCATAATCACTTGCTCACAATCGGATATAAGCGCGTTTCTTATTTCTGCAAAAGGCACTCCTCCATTTCCAAAAGGAATGAATCTTGCAACCTTGAGATTTCTTTTGCTCAAGGTTTCTAAAATGCCGGCTGATACGTTTTCCAGTGGAACTCCATTGGATGTTGGCAAAAGAATATAAGCGTGTTTCATTATGGCTCCTGTTTGTTGGTTGAGTCTTGTGTTGCAGAATCAACGGGATTTACGGGATTTAAAACTTTTTTTTCTAAAAAGAGTAAATAAAGTTTGAAGTTTAATTCCGTTAATATTTTTGAAACCAAATACTTGAAAGTTTCTATTCTCTGCTGTGCAGGCATGGGCTTGTTTTGGCATTCAACCATTCCGCAATAGCCTGTGAACCAAGATGTATCTGCTTTAAGCGAATTTTTTAAGGTTTCCTTGCCGGGGATAGCAAGAATATAATCTGCCTTAATTGTAATTTTGCGTTCACCCAAAAAAAATAAGAACCAAGCCCTTTTGTGTTCATCTTGGGCGGTTTGGAAAGTTAGTGTTAAAGTTGAAGAATCTGGAACCACTAAAATTTTTTTGCTTTCGCTTTCTATAAAACTGGCTATTTCCACATTGTTTGCTGTATTAACAATTATTTCGGCAAAACAAGCACTTACAAAAACCAACATTGCTGTCGCAAAGTTTGTAAATTTAAATGAAATGTGCAAATTTGGAGTTTCATCTGTGAAAAAGTTTAACATAGCGGTAAAAATAGTAATTTGTTTGAGTCTAGCTCTGCTATGGCTCTCCTGTTCCACCACAAAAAAAATAAAAACCGCAAAAATTCTTAAAAAATGCGAGTTCACATTCCAAAGAGCCAGCGTAGATTTAGATTCCTTTACCGGAGACTCGCTGAAATTCACTGTGTTTTTAAATGTAAACAATAAAGGCGAAGATTCTCTGTATATTCAAAGATTAAATGGAACTATCTATTTGGATTCCATTTTTGAAGTTCCAATTAATTTGCAAAATCCAAAATGGATTTCGTCAGGAAGGGGTCAAATAAGCTTTTTGGGAGCGGTTAAATTGGACCTGTTCAAACTTCCTTCTTTGACAGGCATAAAAAAATTCAGAATGCAGGGAAAGGCTTATGTTGCTCTAAAACCAGAAGAAGAAACGACAGAAATGGACTTTGACGAGACCCGCGATATTCCGCCAGATTTGAAAGAAAAAATGATTAAAGAGTTGGCTGTAAAAGCCGCAAGAATGTTACTTGGTTTTTAATGCTGAAATCTTATGGGATAAGCGGCAAGGAATGCGAAGCAGAATTGGAGTTGCTTGGCACAGGGGCTGATTTTGGCAAAGTGGAATGGTTTCACGGCGAAGAAAACCCAGATGATTTCAAGGTAATTTATGAGGGACGAACAAGCGTTTTAATGCACAGTTCTGGAAAAAAAATCACAGGTGCAGAGCATTTGAGCGCGGCGATGCTTTTATTTTCTGGCTACCGTTTTAAGCTGAATGCGCCTCAAAGAGAGTTACCCCTGCTAGATGGCAGTGCTGCATTGTGGGAAAAGGAATTGGAAAAGGCAGGAGGAATAAAAAGCAACAATTTACCTTTTTGTGAGCTTCCCGAAAAAGAATTTGAAATTAAAATGGATAAGCGTTTTGTCAAATTTCAAAATACAGATGAAAACTATTTGGAAATAAAATATTCAATAGACAGGTTTGGGCAAAAATTTGGGGCAAATGTCAAAATAAATTCTGCCAAGGATTTGGAAAAAATCCTTTTAGCCAGAACCTATATTTTTGAAGAGGAATTACCCAGTGCTGGGCTTTCGGAAAATTTGCGAGGTTGCGGAGTTATTTTAAACAAGAAAAAAAATAATTTACTTTTTGAGAATGAACCTGCCTTTCATAAAATACTGGATTTTCTGGGCGATATAACTTTGCGCAAAGGAGTTTTGCCAAAGGGAAGGTTTGAAATATTCAACGGCGGACATGAGTTGCACCATAGGGTTTTGGAAAAAATCACTCCCGCCTAATTGCCCTCACTGGTTTCATGCTGCTAGCTTTCCAAGCTGGCAAAATGGTTGCCAAAACGCAGAGTGCATTGCCAATAACAAAAATTACCAAAACATCCAAAGCTTGAACTTGCACTGGGAAAAAGGGCATCATATAAACATCGGCTGGCAATTTTATGATATGGGTTTTTTCTTGAATAATGCACAGCGCAATGCCGGCAGCCCCACCTAGCAACGAACCGAACACGCCGATGAAAGAACCCATGCTCACAAACACACGCATAATTGAGCCTTCTGAAAATCCCATGCTGCGTAAGATTCCAATTTCTTTTGTTTTATCCACAACCACCATAATCAGTGAGCTTATTATGTTGAATGCTGCAATTAAAACAATAAGGCAGACAATGGCGGCAACTATGAATTTTTCGTAGTTCATCCATTTTAAGAGAGTTTGATTTTTTGCTTTCCAGTCGCTTGCATAATAAGGATAGCCCAAAAGTCTGCTCGCTATTTCTGCGTGAATGTCGCTTTTCCAAGGATTTTTTACTTTAAACTGAATGCCAGAAACTCCATGAATGCCCATCAATTTTTGAAGCTCTTCTATTGCAACATACAGCAAATTGCCATCGTATTCATACATTCCAGTTTCAAAAATCCCAGACACAACAAACTGCCTCATTCTTGGTCCGCCCCCTATAACATCATCTGGTCCCTGAAAGGTTTGCAAAACCAAACGTTCTCCAACATCCACGTGCAAGCGCTGGGCTAAAATGGAGCCGAGTATAATTGAAGGGCGCATGGTTGCACCGTGGTCTTCCAAAGGCTCAAGGTTAAATCTTCCGGCTATGATTTTTGAATGTAAATCTATAACATCTTTTGATGATTTTGCATCTATGCCATAAACCACAACACCGTCATTTACTTTTTTTGAGCTAACGCCAACTTTGTAAATTATGAACGGTGAGTAGGCTGTTATATCCTTGTCGTTTTCCATAAGCGCCGTTGCTACGGAATCTGCTTCTAGAATTTGCTCGCCTCGCAAGTTCATAACTTCAAAATGCGCATCTTTGCCTATCATCTGTTTTGTGACTTCTGCCTCAAAACCATTAACCGCAGAAAGCGCAACTATCAAGGCAAATGTGCCAATGCACACGCCTCCCATGCTAAATAGGCTTATCAGCGAAACAAATAAACTTTTTCGCTGCGCTCCCAGATATCTCCAGGCTATTCTAAGTTCAAGCCGTAAATTCAAAGTTCTATAACCCTAACGCGAATTACTTGTTCAATTTTTTTGAGCGAATCTATTAAACCTTGCGGAACTTTTGCTTCTAAATCTATCAAGTTGTAACCGATTTTCCCGTTGCTTTCATTTTTGAAACTTTGAATGTTTAAGCCGGCATCGCCAAAAACTTTGGATATTAAAGCTATCATATTTGGCACATCATTATTTATCACCACAATGCGGTGTTTCACGCTTGCAGATGGAGTGCTACCAGAAGCAGGAAAGTTCACGGAATTGCGAACAATGCCAAATTCCAAATAGTCTTTCAACTGTTCCACTGCCATAGTTGCGCAGTTTTCTTCGGCTTCTTCTGTGCTTGCGCCGAGGTGAGGGAAAGAGATCACCTGTTCGTTTGCGAGGTCTGCTTTGCTTGGAAAATCTGTTATGTAAGCGTTGTTTTTATTTTTTGCCAAAAAAGCATTTATGCCTGCATCGCTAACTATGCCGTTTCTTGCAAAGTTGAGCAAATAGGAGCCGTTAAAGTTTGCCAAATTTGTTTCGTTTAACAAACCCTTTGTTGCTGGCATAAAGGGAACGTGTACGGTTATAACATCTGCGGCAGCTACAACTTCGTCTATGGTTGAGACCACTTTAACGGTGTTGTTTAACATCAGCATATTGGCTATGCTTGGGTATGGTTCGTAAGCAATAACTTTCATGCCTCGCCCAATGGCTCCGTTAGCAACCAAAACGCCTATTTTGCCAAGCCCAACAACTCCAATGGTCTTGCCTGCAAGCTCGGTACCAACAAAGGCAGCTTTGTTTTTTTCAACAGCCTCGCTTATATCCTTGTCTTCTTTGTCTTTCAAGCTGCCTATCCAAGCTATGGACTTGTGGATGTTTCTGAGTGCAATGCCAAGAGTTGTGAAAACAAGTTCTGCAACAGCATTTGCATTTGCGCCTGGAGTGTTGAACACGCATATGCCTTTTGCGCTGGCTTTGTCTATTGTTATGTTGTTTACGCCAGCCCCTGCGCGGGCAACGGCAAGCAAATCGCCTGAAAAGGAGTCGGTATCAACCTGAGCACTCCGTACCAAAATAGCCTGAGGGTTATTTTCCGAGTCTCCAACAGAATAATTTTTGCTGAACAATCCCGTTCCCTTGGCAGAAATTTTATTGAGGGTTTTAACCGAATACATAAAATATCTCCTAATTTATGGGGTAATGTAGAAAATTCTAAAATTTCTATGTTACTACCAAAATGAACAATAATCATCACCACCATAAACGTCTGAATCCCGATTCACCAGATTTACAGAATTCAAAGGATAATAACACTAATACTCAAAATGGAGGTTCAATATGAACAGCAAACTAACAAAACTCGCACTCACGGCAACCTTAGGGCTTGCCTTGGCATTCACCATCTCTTGCGGCGAGCATAGCTGGGGGGAGAATCATTTGTTGGACAATTCCGGCGATGGAGGGGATTATTCGTCTAGCAGTTTTAGCTACAACGGAAGCTATGATGGTTCTAACCCGTTTTTGCATAAAACGATAAACGTGGGTTATAACACCAGCAACGCGGCTGACATCACTAGCAGAGAGTATCTTAAATATGCGTCTCAGCGTTCTTCGATTTCCACATTTGTAAACCAAGACGGCACCGTAACGGTCTGCGTATTGGACGATAACGCTAAAATCGCCCATATTTACGAGTTTTCAATGACACTGGAACTGCAAAGACAACTCAGCTTCCCTTATGAATTTGATATATTCGGTGCTTTCACCAAGGATAGCGAGGGAAACTACTATTTCTTTTACGCAAAAGAAGCGGCTGAGCTTTACCAAAAAGATGCAGGCAATGAACCTGAAAATATGGTGATGGTTAAGTACGATGGAAGCGGCAGAAAAATAAAGACCTATACACGTAAACCTAAGGTTGGGACTGACAGTGGAATACAGTTGCCTTTTCGCTCTGGAAATTGCAGGCTTGAAATATCAGGTTCTATGTTGGCGGTTTATTTTTCTCGTAGAATGTTTAAAGGTGAAGACGGTGTCGCACATCAGTCATCTTATGGTTTTGTATTGAACAAAGATACTTTTGAAGAAGTTCCTGTTGCAAAGCCCTATGCCAGCCATTCTTTCAATCAATTTATTCTTCCCATAAACAACGGCTTTGTGTTTGCAGACCACGGGGACGCATATCCGAGGGCTTTTAAGTTCAGTAGAGTTGATAATAACAATATCAAGTCTTTAAATTCTTTTACGTTTACGGGAAGTACAGGGGATAACACCACAAATGCGCAAATGGGCGGTTTGGCAAAAACATCTGGGGGCTACATCTTTGCTGGCACTTACGGAGAAAGCCCAGACAAACGCAATCTCTTCATACTCACTTTTGATGATGCAATGACAGCGATTTCCAATCCACGCTACATAACAACATACGCCGCAAGCGACAACCGCAGCATAGGCCAACCAAAAATAGTTGGTATAGGCTCTGGGCAATACCTATTATTATGGGAATTATATGGAACAGTCCAAGGAAAATACCTTTCCACCCAAATGCAAATCATAGACGAAACTGGCAACCCCCTCTCGCCAGTTAAAGACCTCCAAGGGCTGCTTCGCCTAAATATGGGAGACTTTTTGCGTTACAATCGGCAAAACGGGAGAGTTTACTGGGCAATAAACGACCGCGATATGGCAAATTCGTTTACTGTATATGCTTTGGAAACACAGTACGCATACGCAAATGACAACTTCCTCTTCCTACCAGACGGCAATACTTTACACGACATTCGTGAAGGCACTTTCACAGACAGTAGGGACGAAAAAACCTACAAAACCGTCGAAATAGGCAACCAAACTTGGATGGCTGAAAATTTGAACTACAACGCTGACGGCAGCAAATGTTATGCAAATGATGAAAATAACTGCCTAAAATACGGCAGGCTTTATAATTGGGAAACAGCTAAATCATCTTGCCCTAGCGGTTGGCATTTGTCGGGCGATAAGGAATGGGAAACGCTTATAGATATTGTTGGTGGCTTGTTAACCGCAGGAAGAATATTGAAGTCTAAGAGCGGTTGGGAAAAAGATGGAATTGGCATAGACGCTATTGGTTTTTCGGCTCTGCCTGGTGGCTACGGCGAATCTGATGGCGGTTTTTTCTATGTCGGCGAAAGCGGCCTCTGGTGGAGTTCCGATTCGTACGGTAGCAAAAATGCCTATTGCTTTGGTATGTACAGCACCGATGTTGCGAGGAGTGGCAGCAGAAGCGATAAGAGCAACTTGCGAAGTGTCCGTTGCTTACAAGATTAAACATAGGAGATAAAACAATGAAAAGCATCATCGCACTCACGGCAACCATAGCCCTTGCCATAACATTCACCCTCACCGCTTGCGAAGAAAAGAAAAAGCAAGACGGCGCAGACACAAAACCGCCCGAAGCCGCCAGCGAAGCAGTAGAGGCAGAGCAGAAAACGGCAGAGACAGCCGAGACAGCTTGGGACAAACGCATACCTGCTGGCTATAAGCTCACAGAAAAAGTGTGCGGCGACCTCAACGGAGACGGTGAGGACGACTGCGTACTCACCATAGAACAAACCAAAAACAAAGATTCCGCAGGCTTTATGATATTCTTCAAAGACGGCAGCGACTACAAACTCGTATTGGAAAACAAACCCTGTTTCTATATGGAATTCAGCGGACCCACGCTCTCTATAAAAAAGGGCAATCTGTATTTTAGCGTTGAAAGCAGCGGAACTTGCAGCCGCTATGCCTACACCCACACGTTTAAGTACAGAAACTCAGAGTTCGAACTAATCGGTTACGACACCATAGAGGACGAATGCGGTGACTGGGATGAAAATCATGTGCGTGTAGGTGGTTCAAGTTCCAAAACGAGCACCAACTTCCTAACAAAAAAGAAACAGAGCATATTGAACGGCAAAGAAACGTGGAGCAAAATAACAGTCCAAGACCCCATATTACTGCGGAAAATAGCTAATGGGAATGCTGATACAAACGATGAATGGCAACCGAGATGGAAATAACAACCGCATACATTTTGTCTGAACCCCGATTCACCGATTTACCCGATTTCAAATATACACGCAACGACAACCACATATAGGGTGCGATAAATCGCACCCCTACGGTCGCACCATTGGGGGGATTTCGCCACAAATTTTTTCCTATATTACCCCAAATGGCAGAACTTATAGTTGAATGGGATGAAAATAAAAACGCTATTAATCGTAGGATTCATCATATAAGTTTTGAAACTGCTAGACTGGTTTTTGCTGACCCTAACCGCATAGAACGGCTTGATAATTCGTTGAGCAATAGTTCTGGGGAAATTCGTTGGCAGACGCTTGGCTTGGTAGGTAATGTGCTGTTTGTGGTTTATACTGAACGAGATGAAAGTATTAGGTTAATTTCGGCTCGTTTGGCAAATAAAAAAGAAAGGAGCAGTTATTATGGCAATGGTAACAACAAAAGTTCTAATTGGGCAAAAGCCAACTAGAAAGCAATTGGCAGAAGTAGAGCTTGCCTCTTCTTTTCCAATTGTGTATAATGAAGATTCTCCAAAATCTTCCGAAGCTGCTATTGCGGAATTTACTGAACTTGCAAAGAAAAAAAGAAATATCAAAACAAATGTTACCTTACCTGTAAGCAAAGAAAGTATTTCCATTTTTAAGTCTTTTAATAAGAATTACGTAAAGGTAATGTCTGGTATATTGGATTATGTTGCAAATCACCCTAAAACATTGTCAAAGATATTGAGTTAATTATGACCACCAGCCCTAAAATACGTTTTGCCGAGCCTCACCCACAGGCTCTGTACCACGCCACGCACCCGTATGGGCGTCTTGCTTCCCCTCGCACAATCGGCTCTCGCTGGGGGGGGGG
>JAITFP010000083.1 GCA_031281275.1 Candidatus Fibrimonadaceae bacterium | reverse complement strand
AAAGTGAATCCTACCTTAGCACAAAAATAAAATAGAAAATCAAACCCGCCACAAACCCAGAGCCTGTTGCGCCTGCAAGCCAAGCGAACTGCGGCACGTTTCTTTTCCAAACGGGAGGGGCGGGGAAGGGCATTTCTTTGCGCACAGACCTTAGCCAGGAACTCAATGGATGCGAAAGTTCGCGAGGTAAACCTTCCATAATGGAATCCAGCTTCATTAGGCAGCTATAAGCCGAACTTATTCTTTTGGAACTTTCTTTGGCAAGCATTCTGCACACAAGGCGGCGAAGTTCGTTTGGAATACTTGGTGGAAAATCTGCGGGATATATGCTTTTGCTCAAAATGTTTTTTGAGGTTTTTTCAACATTTTCGTCTTTAAAAGGATGCTTGCCGACAAGTATTTCAAAAGCGATTATCCCAAGGCTGAATATATCCGATAGCTCGGTTGCGCTCTCTCCCCTAATCTGTTCTGGACTCATATAGGCGGCTGTGCCTATAACTGTTCCGGGAATTGTCATTTCTTGGTTTTCAATGCGAGCAATTCCAAAATCCAAAAGTTTGGTTTGTCCAGCAAAATCAACCATTATATTACCGGGCTTCAAATCTCTGTGCACAAAACGCCTTGAATGAACGTGCACAAGAGCATTCAAGCAACCCCATAAAACATCGCAAGCTGCCCAAACTGGCAAAGACTTGGATTTATCTAAAACTTGCTTTAAGCTCCAGCCATTTATAAATTCCATAGATAAATTGAGCTGCCCCTTTTCCATCCAATAGCCATAAACTTGAACTATGTTCGGATGGTTCATAGCCGCCAAAACTTGAACTTCTCTATTGAACCGCTGCACCAAATCTTCATAACCGCGAAGAGCGAGCTGCATTCGCTTCACAACCAACATTCTGTCTAGCGAGGGGTCGTGGCAAAGCCAAATCTCTCCCATAGAACCTTGCCCAATGCACTCCTGCACTGAGTACTGTCCTATTTTTTCAGGGGCTTTGAGTTTTTTCATTCAGCAAGTCTAACTAGCATTAACAGGAATAGCAAATCATTGCTATCACCAGAGGGTAAAATTTCGCAAAGGGAATGTTCGCCATTTACCAAAACCTGTGTTTCTTCTGAACCGCAAATTTTGAGGATTTCTAAAAGATAGCTAACATTAACACCTATATGCAATGGTTCGCTGCCTGCAACTCCTTCGCAAACGCAAGCAATTTTTTCTCTTGTGCGGCGAGAACCCACGGCAGAAATTTTTATTACTGAATCTTGAATTGAGAGCCTTGCATTGTGGGTTGTTTTGTCTGCTGAAACATTTACCCTTTGCAAAACATCCAGCATTTCTGCTGTATTGAATTTAATTGAAATTGGCAAATTTGTTGGGATAACTGGTCTCCAAGATGGATACGGACCTTCCAAGAGTTTTGCGGTGACCGATGCTTTTGGCGTTTTGAAGTTCAAATGAGTTTCTGTAAATCCCATATAAACCGTTGCCTCTGAATCTCCTACGGCAGCAGCCGCAGAGAGCAAAGCCTGAATTGCGCGAGGCGGAACTATTGAAGAACGCGAAAGAGAAAAATCTTCTTCTGCTTCTGGCTGAACATATACCCTTGAAAGGCGGTGGCTATCTGTGCCAACAGAAACCAGTTTGGATTCTTCTGCCTCTAACAGAATGCCTGTTAAGGAAGGGCGATTGTCGTTGTTTTTGCTTGTGGCAAAAGCAACCTTTGAAAGCAAAAAATTAAGAGCTGGAACTTTGAGCGAAACTTGGCTATCGGGTTCTACTTCCGGTGTTTTTATAAAATCTTCTGGATTTTTGCCCCCAAGGTCTGAATCGCGTTCATCACCCCAAGAAACAGTGAGGTTCAAGCCTTCTTTGGAAACAACTAACTCTACATCTGGTGCATTTGCTACGGTATCGGAAAAATCAGTGGCAGAAACGGCTATCTCTCCATTTTCTTCTCCATTTACCTCTATATTGAGGCAAAGCCCAAGACCTGTTACATCATTTGCCGTGATTTCAAGATTGTTTCCTTTTAGGCGGAGCAAAAAACAGCCAGCTATTGTGATTGCCGGCTTTGCCGGTACAACCAGCTTGGCAGCTGAAAGCGCTGGCGCAAGAATTGACTTTTTAGCGGTGAATTTCATAGACTGGATAATATAGTAAATTTTTAGCCAACAACTTTGTTTCTACCCATATCTTTAGCTTTATAAAGATTGCTATCTGCTCGTTTTAGCAACTCGTCCGAATTTTCGCCAAACTTAGGGTAAACACAGGCTAAACCCACACTAACGGTTACTTTTGTTCCGTTTTGAACCTCTTCCCTTATTTTTTCGGCTATTGAAAAAGCTCCCTTGAAATCGGTATTCGGAAGCAAAACGCCAAATTCTTCGCCACCCATGCGAAAAACTAAATCTTCAGAACGCCTAACTATTCCCTTAAAAATTTCCGCAAGCGAAACGAGCAGTTCATCGCCATTCAAATGCCCATAAGTATCATTATAGTTTTTAAATTCATCTGCATCTATCATCAAAAAAGATAAACATTCCTTTTGCCTAATTGCCCTTGCAAATTCTTTGTCTATGATATTTGAAAAATGCCTGCGATTGTAAAGTTTGGTCAAATGATCTGTTATGCTGAGCATCTCTATTTTTTCTCTGTCTATTTGCATTCTTTTGTTATACCACATTCTCAGTGCCTCGTAAGAGCTTACCAGAATTACCTGTGACCAAAAGATACAAACGTAGCGATAAAATAAATCCCAGCTATGAATCTTAAAAACAAATTCTACACTCAGCATTATCAAGAAATAACATACGCAGAAGATAGATCCCCAAAAAATATTCATAAGGAAAATAACTGCAATTGGAAACAAAAACGACCATATATCGCCATAAATGACTTTTGCATAAATAAACCCGTAAAAGAGTGTAATACTTATAACGACAATAGTTTTTACAACATTAAAATGTTCTATCCCTTTGTTTGTATGAATAGCTATAAAGATTGCAACAAAAATAAATGCTAAAATATAAGCCGCTACAGGATAAAGAATGGGATAAACTCCCTGTAAAAAGAGGGGCGTGAAAAAAAGCACTAGGAAAAAAGTTCCAAGTATTGCAATTATATTTACAAATACAACTTTCAGGATATTATCTATATTAAATGGCTCGTTCAAAACCGGTCCTAAAAAAATCCAAGTTCCTATTCTCTTTAGAATATTCGTCATTTAATACTCCAAAAATTACCCATTATGTAGGGGGGGGGGGGGGGAGCAATGCATTACATGCGTACGTATATGTGCATATAACATATATGTACGTACATATAAATAAAAAATTGCGTCAGCTATAAAATTATTGCTCAGAGCCTCCTGTGGAGGCTCTACGGAGCAAACTTTATGGCTGAGGGTCATAGTTCGGGTAAATATAGAAAAATTACTATATTATTTCCATGAAAGTTTCCATTTTAGGAACCGGTGGTTGGGGGCTTGCCTTGGGCAAGGTTTTGCACGGGAACGGGCATACCCTTGAATTTTGGACACCATCGCTCACCGAAGCCGAGCTTTTAGCAAAAGAAAGAGAATATAAAGACAAACTTCCTGGCATTGAGCTTCCCACGGCATTCAAGTATTCAACTGATATGCCCAGCGTAATAAAAGACTCAGATATGCTGGTTTTAGCTGTTCCAAGCCAATTTATGGAAAATGTTGCCAAACAACTCGGAGAATGCCCGACACCCGAAAAAATTCCCATAGTGGTCAATGCAACAAAGGGTATTTCCGAACATACCCTAAAAAGAATGAGCGAGATAATTTTATCCCACGTTCAGTGGCTATCCGAAGAGGAAATTGCAGTTCTGAGTGGACCTACTCACGCAGAGGAAGTTGCAAGAGAGGTTTATTCTGCCATAGTGGCAGCGAGCAAAAATGAAGTTTGCGCAAAAATCGTTCAAGGGGCTTTTAGCAACAAAACGCTCAGGGTTTATACCTCGCAAGACATAGTTGGGGTTGAGCTTTGCGGCAGCATTAAAAACATCATAGCCATAGCAGGTGGTATTATAGACGGTCTCGGAATTGGAGTGGGCGATAACACGAAAGCCGCGTTAATAACAAGAGGACAGGCAGAAATTTGCAGGTTGGGCGAAGTTCTAGGCGCAAATCCACGAACCTTTGCTGGTCTAGCTGGCATAGGAGACTTGATTGTGACCTGTATGTCTCGACACAGCAGAAACCGTTTTGTTGGTGAGCAAATAGGCAAGGGCAAAACCTTAAACGATATTTTGGCACATATAAAAATGGTGGCAGAAGGTGTTCCAACAGCACGCAGCACTTATGCCCTCGCTCAAAAAGTAGGGGTAGAGATGCCCATTGTCAATGCGGTTTACGAAGTGCTTTTTGAACAAAAAGACCCTCGCACCGCTATTGAAGAATTGATGACTAGGGAGCTGAAGTCTGAATAATTATAAGATCAAATGTACTTATAGCACAGCCACCAGTAGTAAAAGGTATATACTGGCTTCTTTTTTTTCCAGTTTCGTTTTTATTCACTGAAACTTGTACTGAATCTTTACTGATTTGCGTCACGCTAAACCAAGGGCATTCCATTTTCATCACGGGAACATGGAATGGGCTATTGCCATATGATTTTTCATCATCATTATCGCAATAATTATTTTTACAATAATCACTCTCAATCTTTGTTTTTTTAGAATAGTCATTCCCGTATGAGTAATGGTCGGTCAGAGAAAATTCGCATTGGTCAAGATATTTATAAGCATACTCATTAGATTCATAATTTAACTTTTTAGAAAAGTCTTCAAAAAGAATCTTAATACCAGTAACTACGGTATCAATCCCTCCTTGCTTATTAAAGTATAGCGTATCTTTTGAGAGCATTGAGTATTTTGAGGCGTATGGCTTGCAAGGATGATATCTGATTTCACTACTTGAAGAGCCTCCTTCTGAGCTACTACTAATGGTGCGTTTTGAGCTACTGCTCAGGTCACTAGTTTCATTATTGCTATTGTTGACTTCTGGATCGCAAGCAAAAAAGATTAAGCACAAAAGCGATAAAACGAGTATTTTTTTCATAAAATACCTCCTAGTAATAATATATAATTTTTTCCAACTACATAACCCCAATTCCAACTTTTATCCTAACATCCCTTGGTTCCTCCAAGCCTCTGGCAACTCCAAAATTGAAATTGAATGGTGCGGTATAAAATAAAAGGTTTTCCATGCGCCAATTTATGCCAACACTGTGCAACCAATTTTTTGCCAAAACCGAACCCATTTGCGCATAGGGAGATACACTAAAATTCCTTGTGGTGAAAATCCCAAACCTTTTTCTAAAATCGCTATAAATAGAAAAAGCATAGCTAGCTTCGGTTAAGATGGTTAGAGTTCCTTGCCTAAAATAACTTTCGCTGTTTTTCAAAATAGGATAACCATCCATAACAAGTGGATGCAAATAAAAATTATCCAGAGTATCTGAATCCTTGCTTTGCCAATTCAAAATCCCACCACTAGAAAAAGAAAGGGAAAATTTGCTGATTTTAATTCTTGCGAAACCAGCCCATTCGTGCAAATTGAAATGCCTATAATGCGGAATTATTGCTCCAGCATCGCTAACCGAAAAGCTTTCGGCAAAAGTTCCGGGTCTAAATAAATTCGATTTAGAAAAAGAATATAAACCTTGCAAATTTAAAAGGCTATCTATTGTTAAACCCACTATTAAACCCGCCTGCCACCTTTTGTGATAATCCCACCTAAAAAAATCTTGATAAAGGTTAAAGGCTTCTAGGTCATAAGAAGCGAATAGAGTTAGGGAATCCCCTTTTTTGAAAAGCGAATAGGATGCGGCAAACAAAGCATTGTAAAGCTCGGATGCATATTCGCTTGTTCCCAGAGAATCTGGAAAAGCCTCGTAGCGTACTGTATCTTTTGAAACGGTGTTGCTTCGCGTAAATGCAAGGTTAAGAGTAATTGGAAAACTGCGGTTTTCCAAACTCGCAAACAAATCGCTCTGGCTGTCTTCGCCAAATTTTCCAATTTGCTGCAAAGCAGCTGCTTGGAAAAAGTTTTTATTCAAAGGGTCGTTCAATCCAAAAGCAAGCCCTGCTTTCGGAACCATAATTCCAGTATTCACCGCGCCAAAATCGGGTGAGCGGTCTTCAAAGGCAAATAAAGGCACAAGAATTGGCATTCGCGGAATGGGGGAATAGGAGCGTTCGGAGTTTGCAAAAGAGATTTCGTCTGAATTTTGTTTTGGTTGATGCACGATTTGATGTTGTAGGGGTGCGATTAATCGCACCCCTACATCATTATTTTCAATTTCATAAATAGAAAATCCGTCTCTGTCGTAGTTTATGTAGAATATGGAATCTTTTGTTTCAATTGGCGAAAAGGCACCACCTAAAACATTTGTTATTTTTTTAGTTTCACCTGTTTCCAAGTTCTTTTTGTATATATTGAAAATTCCCATTTCATCGCTGGAATAGTAAATGCTTTTTCCGTCTGCGCTCCAAGAAGGATCTCTCCCTTCCCAATTAACTGTATCAACATTTGTAATTCCTATTTTTCGCTTTATGCCATCGAAATAGCTAAATGCTATTTTTTTTCCGTCTGGGGAAAATTTGGGGTTGTAAATATTGAACTCTGCGCCTTGCGGTGCTAATATATCCTTGTAGTCTCTTAATGAATCTGTATTTGCTATGGAGAGAAAAAATCTAGTTCCGTTTGATTCTCTTCTTGCGAAGACGATTTGCTTTCCGTCTGGGGAAATGTCGGGGTAAACTGCGTCTGCGAATTTTGTGGCTAAATGCGATTTGCCGTTTGTGTCTGCAATGGCTATGTCAAAATATGGCTTGCCGTTCTTGTCTCGGTTTTGGTATGTGACATAAGCTAGGAGCAATCCGTTTGGTGTTTGCTTTATATTCATTCCTTGCGAGAGATATGGTTTTTTCAGTTTGAATTTTTCAAAAACTTTTGGGATTGAATCTTTGTATTCAAATATTTCACCATCAAAAAAATCACTTTTGAAATTTGAAAGCCCATATAAATTGTCATTTGCCACAGATATAAACTCGTTGTAAAAAGAGCCTTTGCTTATTTTTTCCCCTGCCTTGATTTCTCCTACCGAATTGCGAATTTTATTATAATGCTCTTTTCTATTTTCCCTCCAATTTTTATACAATTCCTTTTCCGTAATTTTAAATCTTTCATTAAGAGCACCGCTCAAAGTCCAGTTTGAGAATTTTCCCATAGCTTTCCACAGTTCTGGAATTGCATTTTCACCATAAGTTTCTGCAATGTAGCGTACCAAATCAAAGCCTTGTGTGTATGGTCCCAGCTCTGCTTCTAGGGATTGCTCGCTGAAATTTTCCATAAATTCCAAAGGTAAAACCTTGTTTTCCAAAAATGCGGTTCTCAAAAGCATATCGCGGTGGGTGTCCCAGCGGTCAAAGCCCATTCGATAGCTTTCAAATTGAGCCGTTCCTTCTGCAAACCAAAGGGGCATTATTGTGAATGGAATATAAGCCCCCATAGCGAGTTGTTGTTTTTCATTGAGAAAATCGCTTTTGGAAATTTGCAAGCCCTGAATCCAGGGACGGGGTGTTTTGCTCGCATTTTGTATGCTCGCCAAATGGCTAAATTCGTGCGTAATAACATCGTTAATCCACGAATGAGAGCCACGAATTTTAAAATCCCAATTCGTGAGCCAAATTTGCATCATATTGTAAACAGGATTTGCCTCGCCATTGCTGAAAAGCCCATTGTTGAAAACCAAATTCACCTTGCTGGGCAATTTAATCTTGTAACGGGTAGTGATTGTATCGTAAACATTCTCGGCAAAACTAATAGCCATTGCCGCACGTTCCCTGTGTTCCACAGGATAATGTGCTAAAAAATGCTCTGTTTCCGCACTTTTCCACTTTATTGCACTTTGGTTGCCGTAAAAGGCGGCAAAGGCAGATGTAAATGAGATTAAAAACAGTGCCTTCCAAATATTCGGCATAGAAACCTAAATTAATAAGGTATTTGTATTACTTCCAAATCTATGGATTTATCGCCAGCAGTTTTAATAATAACAATACACTTTTCATACTCCGATGTATAAACAAAAAATGCCCTGCCTGCCGCAATGGGAATTTCATATACTAAGTCTTCTGTTTCGTTATAGCTATCTATTATATCTTTCATTATATATTGAACTTCTGAATATTTTTTGGCAGTTTTAAATACTTCTGCTTGTTCAGGTGTAATTTCAAAAAAATCAACGTCGCCACCGAGATAATTTTCAAAATCGTTTGCCCAAAACAGATCTATTAGCTTAGGGGCATATATTGAACCTGAATTATCAGCGCACATCGAACCACAATATGCTATCAAATCAATCTTCTTCGGGTTGCTAGCAGCATCAGCTTGTTTATATGTGGTAATATTTCCATCTATATCAGCATAGCTATTGCCTGCATAAGACAGCGTAATGTTTTTTTTAACCAAATCAGGTTCATTTGTTGCAATAGATGACGATGAACTTGAACTGCCAAGCTGAACAGAACTGCTACTTGAAACAACATCGCTTGACGAGGATACTACAACTGAGCTTG
Organism: Candidatus Fibrimonadaceae bacterium; assembly: GCA_031281275.1. Classification (GTDB taxonomy): domain Bacteria; phylum Fibrobacterota; class Fibrobacteria; order Fibrobacterales; family Fibrobacteraceae; genus Fibrimonas. Next base: position 43,399 of record JAITFP010000083.1, on the reverse strand, counting down.
AACTTGGGCTAACAGAAGAACTGCTTGGAGTAGGCTGGGGATCGTCTGGCTCGGTGGAATTACAAGATATAAGCGATGCTATGCAAAACATCGCTGCAAGAACGGGAAATGATGAAAACTTGACCATATTGAACAATATAGAAAAACCTTAATTGCCCTATTTTGGCATTTCTACTATTTCCAAATCTACAGCTTGTTGCTGGCTTGCTTTTATGATAACAAAGCCTGTATTATTTTCTGAGGTTGAAATAAAAAATACTCTACCCTCTTCAATGGAAATTTCATCTACACCTGTGCCAGAAAGAACGCCTGACGAAATTAAATTATTATATGCTGGTATAATTTCATAAAGCCTTGTGGCAGTTTTAAATATGTCTGACTGTTCGGGTGGAATTTTAAAAAGATAAATATTGCTACCTATATAAGCTGGGTTCCAAAATAAATTTATTTCATAAGGAGAATAAATTGAATTGTTTTTGCATCCCATATCAGTACTGCAATATGCTACCAAATCTATTTTACTCAAATTGTTTGCGGCATTTTCCTTTGCATAAGCAATTGGTTCTCCATCTATATCTACATAGCTTTTTTCTGAAGATAGAGTGATATTTTTTCTGACTAATTTTTGGTCTTCTATAGTACCGCCGCCACTTGAGCTTGAATTCCCGCCGCTTGAGCTTGAAGGTTTAACACTGCTTGAACTGGGATTTACAACACTACATTCATCGCACTTTTCGCACTCAGAAGAGCAGCCTAAAAGAAACATTGCGCTTAAAATAAACGCACTCAAAAGTAAATTTGTTCTGTTCATACCTAAAACCTCCTATATAAAAGTAAAATAGTAAAGTAATTTTAATCAGCACTTGCAGGCGGCGCAGTTAAACTCTTTAAGCTGTCCACTAGCAAAGAGTCTTTTTTTGGGAACATATTGCGGTAAATCATATTTCTGCGCTCTTGCATAAAGCGGCTTTCTTTCATTTCTGGATGGTGCCTGCCTGGACTTGCAAGCATTGCAACCAAATTTATGGATTGGTCTATGCTCAGTTTTGCGCAGGTTTTTTTGTAAAAATGCTGCGCTGCCTCTTCACAGCCAAAAATATTTGCACCCCACTGCGCATAATTCAAATAAAGCTCCAAAATTCTGTCTTTGCCCAAATATTTTTCCATCAAAATGGTATAGGCTAATTCCTTGAACTTTCTCTCCCAAGAACGCTCATTTGAAAGAAACAGATTTTTTGCAAGCTGCTGTGTTATGGTGCTTCCACCAAACATCACTTTGTTTTTCTTTTGGTTCACTTCCAAAGCCTCTGCAATTGCCCTCACATCAAAACCAGGGTGAAAATAAAAACCTGCATCTTCGCCAGCTATAACCGCTTTTTGCATATAAGGGCTAATGCTGTCTAGCGGAACAAATTTATGCTTTATTTCCGCCTTGCCCAAACTTTTCATAAATGCGCTTTGCTCTGGATGCTTGGTTTTTAGTTCTTCTACCTCATTCAAAATTTCCATTCCGTAATTATAAGCTCTATATGCGGCATAGGTGCAAGCAAGGCTGAATGCTATGGAATACAATATAAAAGTAAGCAGTACAATTCTGAAAATATGATTTAATACTTTGTAAATCAGCTTTAAAACTTTAAATATTTTATAAGCTATTGGCTTTAAAGCTATCAACTTTTTACCTCGTGATAAAATAATCTTCAGGGTTTATGGGTTGATTGTCAAAGCGAACTTCATAGTGCAAAACGGGCCACAAAACGCTGCCGCTTTTGCCAGCTAAAGCCACTGGCTGTCCTTTTTTCACAGGTTTTCCGCTTTGAACCAAAATGCTTTGCAAATGAGAATACACGGTTTTTATGCGTGGTGAATGTTGAATTTCCAGTGTGGTTCCAAAGCCAAACCTCTGATTTATAATGGCATCAACAACGCCATCTCCTGTGGCTATAACGGTGTCGCCTTCGCTAACGGCAAAATCCAAGCCTCTGTGCGATAATTCCCTTTTGGTTATGGGGTCTAGCAGCTTCCCGAATTTTCCGGTTACATTTTTATGTTGTATAATTGGGTGCAGCAAAGGTAAGCTTTTGGCATAGGTTTCGTCTGCCAAAAGAGCATCACGCAATTTTTTTAATGTTTCTTGTGATTTTCTTATGCGTTCCAAATCTGCGAGTATTTTTTTCCCTTTGCGAGTTTTTGGCTGTGGGAGTTTTTCAGGGTCTGTGGAATCCACGGGTATTCCTGCTAATTGGTTTATTTTTTCTCTTAGGCTACGGCTATTTTTTATTTGCGAATTTGCTTCGGAAATTTGTTTTTCCAATTTATTTGCCGTTAATTGCATTGCTTTTTGTTCTTGTGCTATTTCAAGTACGCGAAAATTTTTGAGGTTTATCATATTGTCTGGCAACCAAAACGCAAAGCCGAAAACTATTATGGCAAGCCCAAATATCCATCCGCCAATTACCCTCACAGGAATGCTATAAGACTCCGGCTTATCCGTGCCTTTTGAATAAACATATACTTGCAGCTTTTTACGTTTTTTTGCCATTGCTAAAAATGTAGAAAACTAAAGTGCTTTCTCGCAAGAATCCTTATCATCAAAAATCTCTCCATCCACACTATTGCAATCGCTTTCAGAAATTTCATAAGTGCTCTTGCATATATACTTATATTCCAAAGAGTCGCTCTCATCATCTATCGCTTTATACTTGCAAAACTTATATTTCCCAACGTCTTCAGGAGCAATAAGCTCTGGAACATCGCTATAGCACGAAGCGAAAAGGAACGCAATAGCGATGGCGCAAGCGAATTTTACCACGAATTGCATGAGAAACCTCCAGTAGGAAATGGATTTGTTGTGACCGTCATTAACATACGTTTAGGATAACGATATAAAATATTGCCTGGGCTATCACCGTACTTTTTGCATTGTTCATTAGGCTCAGGTATAGGCTCAAGATTAGGCAAATTAACACTATTATTGCTTGATGTTACAGCTACAGCACCATCAATAGAAAGCGTGAAATTTGCTTGACCACATTGAGTAATGATATAATCGCGTTTAGGTTCACAGCACGCATAATCAATTACCGTTGGTGTATTAGTGATAGTAAGATTGACAGGAAATATATCTTCGTGATTGCATCTTGCATCTTTATAGGCTGCATCCACTATAACTACTTCTATTGGGCAGTCCTTGGTTTCACACTGAGGAGCAGTTGCCCTTATATTTATGGTTCGCTTTGTAGAAGAAGCAGTAGCATTTGCAAAACTTATAGAGTCACCCGTAATAGAAGCATAAGTGCCACCACTCTGTACTGAATATGTGACATTCCCGCATCCATTGTTGGAAACTAAATTCTTTATAGATTCTTTTTTTGTTTTTACCGCATAATAAGGAAATGCCGAACACGCGCCTAAACTTGGTGGTGCGCTACTGCTGGAACTGATAGCTAAGGAACTGCTCGAACTAGTACCAACAGAACTGCTCGAGTTGACTAATGAACTGCTGCTACCAGTGCCGCTGGAACTGCTGCTAACCGTACCGCTAAAACTGCTACTACCAGTGCCGCTGGAACTGCTATTAACCGCACCGCTAGAACTGCTGCTTTCTTCGTCAGAACTGCTGCTTTCTTCGTCAGAACTGCTACTAACCGTACCGCCAGAGCTGCTATTGCCTGGGCGGGAACTGCTGCTGCTACGTGAGTTACTGCTTGGGCGGGAAGTGCTGCTGATATTATCCATGCTACTACTGCTTTCTTCGTCAGAGCTACTGTTGCCGCAAACCTCAGGGGGACAAAACCGTCCTACTTCGCCGCCTATTTCTTCGCAAAGTTTCTCGCTAATACTTTTATAAAATTCTCCGCTATTTTCGACATAGCAACGATTATTTTTTTGCTCCGAAGCCGCTATATCCGATTTAAAGCCGTCATTACAACCAAGAAGCAAGGCTAAAAACAATGGGACAAAAAACTTTTTCATATTCATTCTCCTCCTAAATCAAAAAGCAAAACTCACTGCGCCAATAACCCCAAAGGTTCCGGCAGAAATATAAAGAATATTCCTCTTAGTCTCAATATCCTTCAACTCATTTTTTTGGGTGTTATAAGTATCGTACTTCTCCTTATAATCCTCGTTAAACATTGAAGCCTCAGCATCTCTAAAAATTGCTTCCACCTCGTCTCGTTTCGTATTTGCCTTGCGGTGGTAAAAAATCGCACCGCCCAAACTCACCGCAGAAAGAGTAAAGGCTAACACACGCACAATCCTTGGAGCAGTCCACCAGCTTGGACCAGAATCTTCCCTGTATTTTACCCTTTGCATTGCAAACGAAGCATCCAAATCTTGAGGAACAAGCTTACCGCTTATAAGAGAATCTGCTCGCAATGCCCATTCCAAATAACCCGGCACCTCGTCAAAACCAGGGACATTTCTGAAAACTCCATCATTTGGAAACTCTTGGTCTTTCCAGAAAATATATGCTTTTTTTGCACCAGGAAATGTTTTTGCGCCTTTTATCATAAATGGATAATTTATGTAGTCTATGCTCACCGTGAAATCGTCTGTTCTTCGGTCTATTACTTCGGCTTGCTGTGTTGAAATTTTAACCTTGCCAACATAGTCAAAAGGATATTTTTCGGAATATATATCTCTCATACCGAGATCAAATTCCTGTTTATCAACATCGTAAGCACCCAAAGACATATCCACCTTTTTTCTGTCTGTTCTCAACACTTTTGCGTGTTCCTGAAGAATATAGTCTTGCAACACCACTTTTGCATTTTCCAAGCGAGCAATATAAGAATAATTTTTTTCCCGCAAGTTCTTGGCTATTTTTACAGAATCGCGATTGTAAAGAAACAACCTGCCAAGCTGCTTGTTCAGTTGGGCGATTTTTACCCTCATTTCGGTGATTTTAAAAGAAATCGTATCTATGCGGGCTTTGTATCCATCTGCATTTGAGTTTTTTTCCAGCAAGCTACCCCAGTCAGGTTGAAAGTCTTCTTTAAGGACAGCGGCATTGACCAATCTGCCTATGCCTTTTTCCTTTTCAAGATATTCGTTTTCCAAATTTTCAATTTTTTTCTGCTTGTTTTTATCAAAATTAGCTGCACGTTCTTCGTAAGCGGTTTTAGATTCATAATCGCTTTTGGGTTTTAGTGTTTCTTCGCGCACAGCCTTTTTTGCGGAATCCAGCCTATCTATACCTGGCAAAAGATACCTAACATAAGCCTCCATGCTGTCTAAGTAAGCCTCATAATGAGGATAGGGAGGGGCATTGGCTCTTGCCATTGCTTCTGCCCTTGCAATGGAGTCTTGCCTTGCGGCTTCTACTCTTGCAACGGAATCTCGTCTTGCGGCTTCTACTCTTGCAACGGAATCTCGCCTTGCGGTTTCCACTTTTGCAATGGAGTCCTGCCTATCGGATTCTACGGCTCTGTCTATGGAATCTAGCCTCACTGATTCCATATGTCTAGCTATGGAATCTAGTCTTATAAGCGAATCTAACCTTGCCAAAGAATCACGTTTGGCTTTTGCTGCCGCCACTTGGGCTGCAAAGCCAGAAACTTTTGCAGGAGGAGGAACAGCTTTTGCGGAAGCCTTTGCAGGAGGAGCCGCAAAAGAATAACCGCTCAGTAAAAGCATTACACATAACGATATGCATTTTCTACCTAGATTTAACATAAAAATGCCTGTCTCCGAAGTACGCTGACATATATGGGTAATATAGTAAATAGTTATTCAATCATTAAACTAAGGCATTCAACATCGTTCTTATGCTCTTTGCACCATTTTTTCACTTCTCTTTCCAAAATTGGAGACTTTTTGCCACTTTTAAAGAAATGTACCATTGCCGAGCCGCAGGGCGGATACTGTTTTATTGGGAAATCTCTAAATCCGCACCAAGTTACTATATCTTCCATACTGAGTACTCTCTTTAATCCACTGCTTGGAATGTCATACCAAGGATAAGTATAACCATCATAATTGCACGTTACATGGGAGTATTCTGGTTTTCCATTGGAAATTTCGCACCAAATAATTTTATCCCAAATTTCTATGCACTGCCTGCGAGTTTCATATCGACTTTTGTCGGTTCCAAATTCATACGTTCTGCAATAAGCGTCTTGTGCATCAAAATATGAATATATTCCTACATCCCTAGAAGTCCGCAAAGTCACTTCAAAGGTATCAACAAGCATACCAGCAAAAATTCCAGCACCACCCATAATATTGTAAATAGGCTTCACTCGGCTGTCTCCGTAATTTTGCAAAAAAGTATTTTGGTAATCAATGTATTCGCGGGTGGTGGCGTAAAATAGCAATTTGATATTACCATAGGCAGGCAACATAAGACCCAGCACGGGAATGCTATCTATGTCTTTGTTGGTGTTTGCTATTTGCGTATTAGTTGCCGTGTATAGCAACTGTCTATCCCCGAATTGCGCATGAAGCGCCGTATCGTTTCCAGGAGTTAGCGACTCTGCTATTTCATCCATAAAATTCTCACCCCACCAAAACCAGTCAAGGTCTTCGTAAACCATTGAAACAAGAACGCCGCCAATGTCTTCATTGCTGTATTCAGGAATAAAATATAAATAGTTAAATTTTTTATCCTCCTCTGGAAGCAAATACTGAATTACCTCATATTCTCCGAATCGTTCGCCGAGCAAATCGTAAGCTCTTTTTATTTTGAATTTTTTTGGGATATGTGTTTTTGCACTGAACTCACTGGTTGTTTTTTTACCTACGCTATCCCAGACAACAGATACATACATCTCATAATTTGCGTCTGCGTCTGCCATTAAATCTTCGTCTCCTACAAAGCAGTTTGGATTGTGGGCATAATAGGCAGTATCTGGTCTTAAAAAAATGGAAGTATCTCTTCCGTTGAAGGAACCCTTTATTTCGATGCTCGCTTGCTCGTAAAAGGCAAAGCCTCGCATATAAACTTCGTTCAAGTTGTGTATCTTTTCAAGGCATACGTTTTTCACTGGTCTGCCAGAAACAAGATATGCTGTAATCCATATCCCTCTGTAATTTTCAGGGTTTTCTGGATAATAACTCCAAGGTCCCTGGCAAGAGAGAAGCAGGGAAAAAACCGCTAGGATTACTTTGAATTTCATTATACCAGTGCTTTTATTTTTTGGAGCGCTTCTGCGGAATTTCCGCTTTCAAGCAACTGCTTTAATCTTAAAAGCTCGGTTTTTAGCTCTGGTTTTTCCAAAGGGGGCTTTTTAATGTGCTCTGCAAGCCGTTTTGGATAAGTGCTGTCTTTCAAATGCTGCTTTGTTTCCAAAAGCTCTGGGTCTTCGGGCTGGAGCATCAAGGCTTTGGTTAATAATTCCTCAATTGTGCTAGTGTTGCCCAAGCAAACGCAGCAGTCATAAATTCTCAAAACCGCATCTGTGAAAAAGGGATTGTATTCAAAAGCCTCTTTAAAACGCTCCAATGCCTCCGGTATGTTCTCTTGCCCAAAAGATATCATGCCAAGCGTGTAAAATGCACTGTAATGCTCTGGATAAACTTCCAAAATCTGATGGATTTTCGCAATGCTTTCGTCTATTTTCCCTTGTTCTGCCAAATTTGCCGCTATCTCATTTTGCTCGCGCAATTCTATAACCGTATGACCATTTAAATTGCTTGGGAACACAATGCCCTGCAATTCTGCGATAATATCTTTGGCGGTTTCATTTTCGGGATTTTTAGGGTCTGCTCGCTCCAAAAGCAAAAAATGAAAATATTCCTGCAAATCTTTGTTGCAAAGCCTTGCGTTGTATTCTGCAAATGTCATCTATCCAACTCTCCCGCAATTATGTTTATGCTTGAAAGCACTGCAATGGAATCTGCAATTTGACCACCCTCCACAAGCTCGTGGAATGCAGCGAACTGAGTGAAGCAAGGAGGGCGAACCTTGATTCTCCAAGGCTTTCCAGAGCCGCTCGAAATTAGAGTAAATCCAAGTTCTCCGTTTGCCGCCTCCGATGAATCGTAAAACTCGCCGACAGGAATGCGAATGCCCTCTGCCACGGTTTTGAAATTTCCTATCAAAGCTTCCATATCTTGATAAACCCTTTCGCGTTCTGGCACTCTGATTTTTGGGTTATCTATGTTGATGGGACCGGGTTGCAAGCGTCTTATTGCCTGCCTGATTATTTTTATGGATTCTTCGCTTTCTCCAAGCCTAACCATTAAGCGGTCGTAAACATCGCCTTTGGTTCCTGTTACCACTTCCCAGTCGTAGGTTTCGTAGTCGTAGTATGGTTCGTCTTTGCGCAAGTCAAAAGCTGCGCCTGTTGCCCGCAGGCAAGGACCTGTCCAGCCCCAAGCCAAGGCTCTCTCCGGACTAATTGCGCCTATGCCAGATGTGCGGTCTAAAAATATGCGGTTGCAATCCAGAATTTTATGAACATCTCTTAAAGATTCTTCGCACATTTTAAGGAGCTTTTCTACATCTTCTTCAAAGCCGTTATATGTATCTCTATACAAGCCTCCTATGCGAGCATAAGTATTTGTGAGCCTTGCCCCTGTTAGCTTTTCCCAAAGCACCAAGCCTTCTTCTCTTGAGTCAAAAAAGTACCAAAAATTCGTTAAAGCACCCAAATCAACGCAGGCTGCGGCAACGCAAACAAAATGGTCAAAAATTCTGGAAAGTTCGCTCACTATAACGCGAATAACCTTTGCTCTTTCGGGAATTTCAATGCCAAGCATTTTTTCCACAGCCTTTGCATAGCCAACATTATTTAAAATTGCGGAACAATAGTTTAAGCGGTCTGTGTATGGCAACACCATTTGCCAGGTTCCCTGCTCTGCCATTTTCTCAAAACCCCTGTGCAAATAGCCTATTTCCCCAACGGATGCAACAATGGTTTCGCCATCCAAAGCAGCAAGGTAGCGCAAGCACCCGTGAGTGGCATTATGGCTAGGTCCAAAGTTCAAAGCCATAAGGTTAAGGCTTTCGCCATTTTTGTCTAGGACTTTCATATATGGGTGTAATGTAGAAATATTTTTGGGGATTATCTCATAAAAATGTATATTTATGAATATGAAAGTAATCGCCTGCTTATTTTTTTGCTTGATTTTGTGTTCTTGTACATCTATTTTTGAATTTTTTGAAGAGGGTTTTTATTTTGATGAGGAAAAATTCAAATCCGAATGGAATCTTTGGAAAAAACAGGATATAAAAAATTATAGTTTCACATTGAAAGGAAAACTTCCTCACTGGGATTACGCAAAAGCTAAGGACTATTATGGAGCAATATTAATGTTTGGTTATGAGGTTGAAATAATTGTAAAAAATGGCATTATGGATTCCTTTGAATATATTGGCAAAACTCCGAGTTCTGAACCCGAATATACCTCAATATCCGATATGTATCAGAAAATATACGATGATATAAAAAGCTGCGAGCGTTATTGGAAAAAAACTTCTGATAAAGGTTGTTTGCTTTCGAAACATTATAAAATAAAATATGACCCAAAACATCACTACATCACATACTATGAACCCATTACAAACACAAGGTCTGGTTGTATATTAGATACGGATGAGCATGAGGTTACAGTCTCGGCTTTTTCTACATTATAACCGAGTATGCAGAAATCTACAATTAAAACCGCCTACACCAAAAGCTTTGGGCATTCTAGAGACGAGCTTGGTGATGAAAATCCTTGGGCGGGCAAGAAAAAAGAGAAAGAGGAAAAGAAAGCCGCTTTGCCCTGGCGCCCTGCTTTGCCGGCAAAGCGCGAAGAAAAAGAGTTGCCTTGGTTAAAGGCTATACATTCCTTGGCTACCGAAAAGGGTAGAGAAAAAGAGGGTTTGTTTTTGGCAGAAGGTGCGAGGGTTGTTGTTGAAATTGCAGAGCATCACAAAGATTTGGTCCAGGGAGTTTATGTTGACGAAACTTTCGACGATGAAGAACTGAGAAAAAAAATAAAAGAGGCTGGGCTTCGCATTCACGCATTAACTCCATCTCAAATGAAACAAGCAAGCTCTGTTGTTAACGGGCAGGGAATTTTTGCAGTATGCCGCCTTGCAAGCGAAAAACCAAACTACGATACCGCTCACACAATAACCCTTGTGGATGCTGTTCAAGACCCTGGCAATCTGGGTTCGCTTTTTCGCAATGCCGTTGGTTTTGGCATAGATGGAATTATTTTAGGCAGAGGCACAGTTGACCCTTTTAATCCAAAAGTAGTGAGAGGTTCTTCGGGATGTTTTTTGAGAACGCCTTTTGAAACGGGCATAGATTTGCAGGAACGTTTTTCATTTTTAAGGCAAAAAGGGTTTTGCATAGTTGCAAGCTCACCGCACGCAAAAAAAAGCATAACAAAATTAAGCCATCGCCAAGCAAAAAAAATAGCCCTCCTGATTGGCAACGAAGGTTCTGGCACAAATAGGCAGGTTAGCGAGCTAGCAGACGAATGGGTAAAAATTGATATGGAAAATTCTTTGGAATCTTTGAACGTAGCGGTGGCACACGGAATTTTGAGCTATCAAATTGCGCAAATGAGGGGGTAATATGAATTCCGTTTTTTTAGAAGAATTTCGCAAAAGTCCTTTTTTAGGCATAGCTCGCGGACTCCCACCCAAGCAGGTACTCAATTGCATTGAGACTTGTGTAAAAACAAATCTTAAATTTATAGAGGTTCCGCTCAACACGGAAAATGCCGCTCTTGCACTCAAAAGTTTGTGCAAAGAAGGCAAAAAAAAGGGGTTAGTTGTTGGTGCCGGAACGGTGATAACCGAGCGGAATTTGCAAATTGCGCTTGATTGCGAAGCCAAATTTATAGTTAGCCCAGGTGCAAATTCTGCCCTTGTTCAAAAATGCGCAGAAAAAAACATTCCCTGCATTCCAGGTGCCCTAACCCCAACAGAAATTATGCATGCATTTATGTTAGGTGCAACAGCCATAAAGGTTTTTCCCGTATCTTCTTTGGGTGGTGAAAAATACATAAAGGAATTACGTGGACCTTTTAAAGAAATTCCTTTGCTCGCCTGTGGCGGAGTAAAAGAAGATAACATAAAAGATTATTTTAAAGCAGGCAGCGATTTTGTCTCTTTTGGTGCAAGCGTATTTACCGTCTCCGAAATGGAAAACGGAAATTGGCAAGACATTGAAAAAAAGCTCACTAGGCTATTGAGTTTAGCTGCTCCTCTGTTTCAACAGAATAAACCTTGACATTGCTGTTGATAACGCCCATCAAGCCTGCCAAAACTTTGCCAGCCCCAACTTCAATTCCCCTTTCAATGCCAAGAGAAACCGCAGTTTCCATGCTCTGTTGCCAACGAACTGGCGAAATAAGCTGTTTTGCCAAAAGTTCTTTGAACTCTGCACCCTTGCTAACCGGCTGAGAAGTCACATTTGCTATCACAGGAACTTTGGAATCGCTGAATGTTGTTTTTTCAATAGCTTCTTTTAAGCCCGTTAAAGCATATTCCATTAAAGGGCTGTGGAACGCACCAGAAACAGGAAGCGGAACCACTCTTTTCGCACCCTTTGCTTTTGCAATTTCAGAGGCTTTTGCTACGCCTTCTTTTGAACCGCTGATAACTATTTGCCCTGGCGAATTGAAATTTGCCGCAACCACAACGCCCGCATCTTGAGCTTCTGCAAGAGCGGCATTCAAATCTGCTTCGGATAATTTGAGTACAGCCGCCATTGCACCTGGTTTTAGCTCGCCAGCTTTTGCCATAAGCTCGCCGCGAACACGCACCAAACGAAGCCCATCTTCAAAAGAAAAACCGCCTGCTGCATAAATCGCGGAATATTCGCCAAGCGAATGCCCTGCCGCATAATCAAAAGACACATTTTTGCTCTTTAAAAGTTCCATTGCCATGCAAGAGCAAACATAAAGAGCGGGTTGGGTGTTATCTGTGCTTTTGAGCAATTCCTCTGGACCTTCTTGCATTATTTTTGAAAGCTCAAAGCCCAAAACCTCATCTGCTTTTTTCAGCAAAGTTTTGGCTGGTTCAAAAGTCTCGGACAATGTTTTGCCCATTCCAACATATTGGGAGCCTTGCCCCGGAAATAAAAGAATTGTTTTTGACATAGGGGAGAATATAGTAAATTGTCTGAACCCCGATTCTCCCGATTTTTGGGATTTTCCCGAAAAAACAAGAGAACGCTCATCTATAAAAATTTTACCAAGTCTTCGGGCATACTTATTCCCGATTGTAAATATAATTTTATATGTTACTAAGTAATGAATAAACTACTTTTCACATTGCTATTACTTGCTCTTGCTGCCTACGCACAGCAAGAGCGAGTAGCCATAATACAAACTATGGACAATAACGACTCCATTGGCTTTAACGATTTAGCTTATTTAACCGACAAGTTACGTGAGACGGCTGTCAATGTTTTGCCCAAGGAGCAATATGGCGTGATGACCACCGAAAGTATAGTTGCCTTTCTAGGTTCACAGGAACGTGCCGCTAAGATATGCAATGAATCGAGCTGCCTTGCGGAGCTTGGCAGAATGGTGAGTGCAGATTTCGTGGCACAAGGGCGTATAGGGAGATTTGGCAAGGATTTAACTATCAAGGTAGAACTCTACAATGTCAAAAGTGGAAATTTGATAGGCTCCTTCACAGGCGATTCAAAGGACATATACGGCTTGCGCGACATCATAACCGAGAAAGCCACCGATTTGTTCAAAAAAATGCTAAACACTTCTAATGTCAAAAAAAACGCTCCTCCTCTGGTAGTCGCACAGCCCCCTGATACTCATATAAATGAAAAACCACTTCAATATTTACAATTTTTAATTAAAGATGGCATTAAAAAAAATAAAGAAGAAATTCAAAAGAAATCTTTCTATTTATCACTTGAAGATAAAGAAGTTTTTTACAAGAAAAATAAAGAGAAGATTCCCGTAAGTTTAGTTTTAGCTTCTACGAATGTTTTTTTATTCGGATTAGGTAGTTATATACAGAGAAATATAATATGGGGACTTGCGCAATCTGTTTTGGGAATTGGTGGTATTGTTGTAGTATCAAATACATCTCACGGATCATCTTACCAGGAATTAGGAACATATATGCTTGGTTCTAGCATGGTTATTGGCTTAGTAGCCCCATTCGTTTATCAATATAAATATAATAAAGCATTGAGAGAAGCATTAAACTTTGATGATAGTATTTCCTTTTTCATTGACCCTTTAATCGTCCCAAAAGACGGAACACCTGCTGTTGGGTTGGCTTTCAATGTGAGGTATTGAAATTACAACGCCATAATCTCGCGGCGTGAAAGCCCAATATAACGCATAATCTTGTCCATAGCCTCGTCTATGCCTGTATATACCAACTGCTTCAATGTCATATCTACCTCCACAAACTCACGGTATTTGCCGTAGAGTTCCAAATTCATATTCAACAACCTACGCAAAAGCATAGCCGCATCCTTAGCTGTAATATAGTTATTTTGTCAGAACCTCGATTCTCCCGATTCACCGATTTTCCCGATTTCGGGGAATAGGTTTCTCAATATGAACCCTCTTGAATTCTAGTTCAGTTGAACCAAAGTTTATCAATAGTCCTATTGGTATTTTATATGCCTCTAAATAATTTTTTGCTTGAGATAAATGAACTCTTTCCAGAGCTATCAATGCTTTAAGTTCAACCATTATTGAGTTTTCAACGAAAAAATCAACTCGGCGAGTTCCAATTTGAATGTTTTTATAGAATATCGGCATTTCCATTTCTCTTGCGAAATTTAAGTTAGCCGATTTCATCTCTATTTCCAAAGCACGCTGATAAATCACCTCTTGAAAACCATTCCCAAGCGTTCTATGAACCTTCATAGCACAGCCAATAATCTTACTAGTAAGCATTTCATATTGCATCGGGAAAATCCTGAAAATCGGGTGAATCGGGGTTCTGACAATAGTTTATCAAATGCACCACTGCGGAAGAACTTGCATCCTTTATTATGCTCTTAAACATCAAATCAAATAGCTGTGCTGTTTTTCTAGACATAGTTGGAATATAGCTATAAACATTGGGAAAGTTGTCAAAAAACGTGAAAATAGTATATTTTGCATACAATTGTATGCAAAATGTAAGGGTGTATTAGTGTTCCAACACTATTTGTTAAACAAATAAGTCAACAAAGCAATCAAGGTGGAATTTTCTCTTTTTGTTCCCACAGTTATGCGCACGTGTTCTGGTAAGCCAAAACTGCTCAACTGTCTAATTATCACACCTTTGCTCTCAAGCCAAGCCACAAGCTCTGCTGCTCGCTTGCCTATTTTTGTGCAAACAAAATTTGCAGATGAGGGCAAAACCTCAAAACCAAAACCTTGCAAACGCTCTGTTAAATGCTCCCGCCCTTCTACATTCATCTTTAAAGATTTTTCAATAAAATCTCTGTCTTCAAGTGCTGCCGCTGCGGCTATTTGAGCGGGGTAGTTTGAATTAAAAGGTGGCTTTATTTTTTTGAGCGTGTTTATAATATTTGCAGATGCTATTCCATAACCTATTCTAAGCCCCGCAAGCCCGTAGAGTTTGCTAAACGTACGTGTGCATAAAAGGTTTGGGAATTGCTTTATCCACCTGTTCAAAGGCGGCTCGTTTTCGCCAGCGTATTCTGCATAAGCCATATCCAGCACAACAAGGCAGTTTTTGGGAACTTTTTGCAAAAATTTATAGATAACTTTATTGGAATAAAAAGTTCCGGTTGGATTATTTGGGTTGCAAACAAAAATTATTTTTGCTTTTGGGAATTTGAGCAGGCCGTTCAGCGGGTAGCAAAAATTTTCAAGCGCAAGTCCTTTGTATTTTGCCCCTGTTTGCAGAGTTGCCGAGGCATAAACAGAAAATGTGGATTTCGCCCCAACTGCATAATCGCTTTTGTTCAAATAAGCCCTTGCCGCCAAATCCAAAATCTCGTCTGAGCCATTGCCTACAATCAAATTTTCCAGCTTAACCTTCCATTTCAAAGCAAGTTTTTTCACAAGCTCTGGTGCAGAACCTCTTGGATATAGGTGCAATTTTTGAGCACATTCTCTGTATGCAGCCATTGCCAGCGGGCTTGTCCCAAGCGGATTTTCGTTGGAGGCAAGTTTAATAACGCGGGAAAGTTTGTGCTTTTCCTTGATTTCGTCAATGGATTTGCCAGGGATATAATCCGAAATGGTTTGAATTTCTTTTCTGGGACGGAGCATTAGGAGGTAATGTAGAAAACACCAAACCTAATCGTCACTTACTATATTTCCAATATGCTTTTGCAAGAACCAGATTTGCAGGATTTTTTGAATGCTTTCAATAAAAGCGAAGTTAGATATTTAATCTCTTGGGTTTAATTCCCCGCCCCTTGGGGCGGCTTAGAAATTTCTATAATAACATCAAGGATGGATAAAAGAGAAAATGCAAGCGAATATTTGCACAAATCACATAATGTGTCGGTGTTGATATATCACTTTGTTTGTCCTGCGAAATATCGCAGGATAGTGATTGATGAAAGAGTAGACGAGATTCTAAAAGAGGTATGCCAAGAAATAGAGAAGCGTTATGACGTAAGATTTTTAGAAATAGGAACAGACAAGGATCATGTTCATTTTTTGATACAATCAGTGCCAAAAATAAGTGCTACACAAATCATCCGTGTAATAAAAAGCATAACAGCCAGAGAAATATTTATCCGTTGCCCGCAAGTAAAGAAGAAATTATGGGGAGGAGAATTTTGGTCGGATGGATATTTTGTGTCAACAGTAGGTCGGCATGGCAATGAAGAAGCGGTCAGTAGATATGTGAGAAATCAAGGGAAGGCAACCGAATACAAGCAAGTATTGGTACAACAACTCACGCTTTTTGGCTGATTTGATACCCCGCAGTCTTGCTGCGGGGAGGATTCATTAGTAGGTGGGGCGGCGGTAATTTTACACGGATATGCGAGAACTACGGTGGATTTGGATATTTGGGTTGAAAAAAGCGAGGAAAATTATCTAAAAATATGCAAAGCATTTCAAATATTCGGTATGCCAGTTTTTGATATGACTTATGAAAATTTCTTCAATAATCCAAATATTGACGTATTTACATTTGGCAGACCACCTACTTGCATAGACCTTATGCTTTCTGTAAAAGGTCTTGATTTTGAGCAAGCATTTAATAATTCCGTGAAAATGGGAGTGAACGGGATTTCGTTTTCTGTTGTGTCAAAAACTGATTTAATTATAGCAAAAAAATCTGCTGGAAGACATAAAGATTTAGATGATGCCGAACAACTTTCAAAAGGAGGAAAAAATGCCTATTGACAGAACAGCACATTTTTCGGGAACTTTTGCTGAGGCACAGCAGCGTTCCGCTGGCTTTGATTTATCTATGGAAGAACGAATACTGTGGTCAAATAAAGCCACAAAAGCCGCATTTGGACTAGACCCAGATAAACCTGTACAATTTGATAAAACAGCGTTTTCTATGAGAAAGTTCTCAATGCAAGAATAGAATATTTTTGCATTTATTCTACATCTTCCGGATTCACGCCTATATCGACATCAGCCTTAGTCCCAACACTCGCAATCATACTCACATCGGGTTCGGGTTCAGGTTCTGGCTCAATCTCCACACTCGCAGCCACACTCACGTCAGGTTCAGGCTCAGCCTCAATAGTTGTCTCAACAGTTGCCTCAACAGTTGCCTTAACATCATCTTCGCCAGCATCGCTCAAATCGCCCAAC
The DNA here is from genome assembly GCA_031281275.1 of Candidatus Fibrimonadaceae bacterium. Lineage (GTDB taxonomy): Bacteria > Fibrobacterota > Fibrobacteria > Fibrobacterales > Fibrobacteraceae > Fibrimonas. The sequence goes on along the minus strand of JAITFP010000083.1, from coordinate 26,722 downwards.
AGCTTTTGAGCTTCTACTTCTGGCAATGTGCGAACATCGCGCAATTTTTTCTCTATTGCTCTTGTGCGTGTATCTGCATCGTCAATTTCATTGAGGGCAATGCTCAGTTTTTCTTTTGTTTTTTGAAGCACAATGGCAAATTTGCCAAATTCGGTTTTCACCGCTCCGAGCAAGTCCCAAATTTCGTTGGTGCGCTTTTCCACCACAAGACTTCTAAAGCCCATTTGCAAGCTATTCAAAAAGGCAGAAATTGTGGTTGGACCTGCTATGGTAACTTTATGGGTGCTTTGAATGCCCTCAAATAAACCTGGTATGCGCAGAACTTCTGCATACAAGCCTTCAAAAGGCAAGAACATTATGCCAAATTCTGTGGTATTAGGTGGAGCAATATATTTTTGATGTATATCCTGCGCAAATCCTTCTATCTTTGCTTTTAGCTCTTCTTGTGCCTTTGCAATGCCTTCTTTTTCTCCTTTTTCATAAGCATCCAACAGAGCTTCGTAATCAGAAGTTGGAAATTTTGCATCTATGGGCAACCAAATTATCTTATTTGAATCTTCTTTGCTCGGAATTTTCACCGCAAATTCAACTTTTTCGCCGCTGCCGCCTTTGGTTTCCACGCTTTGAGCATATTGCTCTGGTGTCATAATTTGCCCAAGTATAGCCCCTAGTTGATATTCGCCCAAAACGCCTTTGGCTTTTACATTGGATAGTACATTTTTTATGCTGCCAACTTCATTTGCCAGTGTTTGCATTTCTCCGAGATTCTTTTGCACAAGCTCAAGCCTGTCGCTTATAATTTTGAACGATTCGCCAAGACGTGTTTCAAGTGTCTTATGCAATTTCTCATCTACGGTTTGTCTCATCTCATCTAATTTTTTCTCATTTCCTTTTTGCATTGCTTCCATTTTTGTCGCAAATTTGTCTTCAAAGGCTTTTAGAGATGTTGAAAGTACTTCACGGCTGTATTTTAAGCCAGAATCTGTGGTTTCCCTCATTTCATTCAATTTTTTCTCATTTCCTTCTGTTATATCAGTCAGCTTTTTTTCAACTGAATCACGATTCTTTTCAAGTTCATCTTTCGTGTATTTCGTTAATGCGTCAATTTTTAATGAAGATTTATCTTCAAATGATTTTAAAGATACTGAAAGCGCTTCACGGCTGTATTTTAAGCCAGAGTCCGTGGTTTCTTTCATTTCTTCCAATTTTTTCTCATTTGATTCCTGCATATCAGCCAGCTTTTTTTCAACTGAATCACGATTTTTTTCAAGTTCTTCTCTCGTGTCTTTTGTCAACGATTCAATTTTTTCAGAAGATTTATCCTCAAAAGCTTTTAGAGATGCCGAAAGTTCTTCACGATTGGATTTTAAGCCTGAATCCATAAATTCTTGCATAGTCTTCATTTTATTATCAACCAAGCCTGTGAAGTTTGTAATTATGGTGGATAGTTGATCTGAAACAGATTTTAAGTTTGAAGCCAATTCTTCCCTTGAATCCCTTGCAGATTTATTTGTTTCTTCCCTATTTTTCCCAAATTCATCCCGTAAAGCCGTTTCATTTTTCTCAAGATTTTGAGCATACTCCGCAAGCCTAAGCGATACATCTGCTTGCAAATCTCGTCTATTTTTTGAGAAAAGCACAATAATTACGACCAATTGTGCAATTACAATAGCTAGAATAGCAAGCCCGATGATAAGTACTGTATCTTCCATAGTATTCTCCTATATTTTACGGTGTAAATATAGAAATTTTTTTCTATATTATAACTAATATGCTCTAAATAACGAGGTTCGCATGAAAACATTCACCAAATATTTGCTTTTTTGCGGAGCGGCATTTGCGTTTTGGGCTTGTGGCAACCATACCTATGATTCTAGTTCTAGCAGTGGTGGAATGCCAGTTATGGATAGCAAGGTGGTTTCTTATCAACATATCAATAGTGGGGAATGGGGATCTATAAGAATTGTTACCGATATAGATACTTTAAAATCTTGGTTCTCCAACGATTTAAAAGATGAGCAAAAGGAATGCAATTATTTTGCCATATTTCATTCAACCTCATCTACTGGTTCTGGTTATTTAGTTCTTGCCAAAGATATGGTTTTATATTTTCTAATACCTAGCAGCAATAGTGGTGGATGTGTGGTAACAGGTGATATTTTTGACGAAGCGATACTTGTATGCGATGATAAAGCAAACACATTTAAAAACAACATAAATCTTAGTGGTTCTCCTTACGCGGTTCCAGGTTGGGATTGCAGTAAAGGAAATACTGCCCCTGAAAAAGGGTTTTTCCCAAATCACCCACGTCCTATAATGCCAAAACCTGTTATGGATAGCAGGGTAGTTTCCTTTCAAAATGTTGAATATGCAAAGAAGACTATTATTACAAATACAGATACTTTGAAATTATGGTTTCCTCATATATTCGGCAATGGGCAAGCAAAGCCTGAATGTAATTATTTTGCTATGACTTTTGAGCATCGTAATTTCTATTATGAACCTGCTATTCTGTCGTGGGATACCTTAAATTCAGAATACGTTTTATATGATGTTCGCCCAGGCGGTGCTTATGGAGAAAATTGCAAATCCGTGATAAAAAATGAAGGTTTATACGGTGCAATGCTTATATGCGATGATAAAGCCTTTACGCTAAAAAATATCATAAGACCTAATAATACGCCTTCTTATTACATTTCCCTCAGCACTTATCTTGACCCTAATTGGGACTGTGAAAGCGGAGTTGGATCGCCAACTCTTGAGGAAATATTTTTTTAGAAAATATAGCACTTTTTAACTAAAAATATCACATAATTTTGACAAAAATAGGCAAATTTGCCTAGAATTAACTACATTATAATTGGGCGCACTTTAAACGCGAAAGGGGGGGTTCTTATGAAAACGTTTTTCATCAATTGCTTGCTTTCTTGCGGAGCGGCATTCTTGCTTTTGGCTTGCGATAGCTTTGGTTCTACTGAAGCTAGGGGTACAGCCTTCAATGTTCAATACACGCGACATACACGAAGCTTAGAATTTACTACCACCACCACAGTTATATCTTCAAAAAATGAAATTGAAGAATATTACGGAAAACGAAAAATCAAGATATGTGATAAACAAGGTGAAGTATGGTATGAGCAGGAGGATTATAATACGATTGAAAAATATACCGATGATTATTTCGCAGATGGTTTTCTTGTGATTGTTGAACTTTGGGAACCGAGCAGTTCTATTAGGCATAAAGTGGAAAAGATTGATAAAAACGGCGATATTGTTATTAATCGATTGGTACCCAGACTCCATGTTATAGATGATATGTGGAACTGGGGCATAATAATTGAGCTAAATAACCATTTTAAAGTTGAGCTATTCCAGACAGTATTCTTTGATACCAACTATTTACTATATTAGTTAAGATATTCTAAATAGTGAGGTTTCGCATGAAAACGTTTACTAAATATTTGCTTTTCTGTGTTGCAGCATTCGCACTTTGGGCTTGTGAGTTAGAGGCACCTACGGATGTTGAAGCTAGCAACATAGACTTCTATATCCAATACGTGCGAGGAAGATCTTTTTCCTCTCCAATCACAGTCATAACTTCAAAAGATGAATTTGATAAATTTTACGAAAAATATGATAAAGGACAATACTCATATTCCGATGATTTTTTCGAAGAAAATTATATTGTAGTTGTTAGCCTTTGGGAGCCGAGCGGTTCTATTAGGCATAGAGTGGAAAGGATTGATGAAAACGGCGATATTGTCATTAGCCGCTTGCTGCCTGAAATTGGCACAGACGATATAGGAGAATGGAGCATAATAATCGGGCTTAGTAACGATGTTAAAATTAAGCAATTTAAGGCGGTGTTTGTAGATGTTAAAGTTTCAAAGGGACCTACCATGGATAGCAGGGTGGTTTCCTATCAACCACATGTTGTAATTAATGATTACGTACAACTAATAGAACCAATAGGGTATGAGACTTACGGCTTTACTACAAATAAAGAAATTCTGAAATTATGGTTCCCGCACATATTTAATGAAGGGCTTGCTAAATCCGAATGCAATTATTTTGCTTTGTATCATACAAGCAGTTCATCTGGTTTAGCAGGCTCTTATGAAATTCTTTCACAAGATATGGTTTTGCATCATACACATTGCACTTGGGGTAACTCGCCAGGACTTACGACTGAGGATTTTGCCAAAAGAGCAATGCTAATATGCGATGATAAAAATTGGACATTAAAAGAAAGCATAGATTTTAATTCTGTGCGTTACTATGAAGACCCTCATTGGAATTGCTGGAACGACAACGGCGCACCGGATAGGAAAGAGATATATTTTTAGAGCAAGCTGGAATTTACCCACTTAGAGAACTCCGACAAACTGGGGTCTCTAGCTCCCATCAGCAAAATAACATCGCCAGATTTTGCTTTGCTTATTATTTCCTTCAAACACTCATCTCTATTTGAAATAAAATTTGCATTGCAGCCTTTTTCCTTCAAAGCATCTGAAAGAATATCCGAATCAAAACTGCGGTCTGCTGTGCCACCTGCGTAATATATGGAACTGAACCACATTTCATCGCTTGGGCGCAGAACTTCGGAAATTTCTTTTACCAAATCGTCTTTCAAAAATTTTGTTGGACCAAAACCGTGTGGCTGAAACCATGCGAACACTTTTCCCTTTGCAAAATCTTGGCAAGAGCGAATACTTGCCGCTATTTTTGCGGGGTTGTGGGCGTAGTCGTCAACCAAGGTAATTCCGTTTTTGCAGTTGTAAATTTGGCTCCGGCGGTGAATGCCGGTCCAAGTTTTAAGAGCCTCCGCACATTCTTTTAAAGACACCCCTGCAACCTTGCAAGCAGCAGTTGCGGCAGCCGCATTTTCTGCATTGTGTTTGCCGGGCAATGGCAAATAAAAATCCGTACTTTCTCCATTGCAAGAAATTTTGAATTCCGAAGAAATTCCGTTTGGCTTGTAATTTTCAATTCCAAATAATATTGTTTTTTCGTCTGAGAGTTTTAAGGCAAGTGGATGAGAGCCGTTCACTATCAAAGTCCCATTCACTTTGCGAACATTTGTGGCAAACTCTGCAAAAAGATTTTCCAATTCCGGCAGTTCCTTGTGGTCTTTATCTATATTTAAAACCAAGCCGATTTTTGGGCTGTATCTAACCAAAGTGCCATCGCTTTCATCTGCCTCTGCAACAAGCCAGCCCCTGCCTGCAACGGCATTGCCTATTTTGCCCTGCTCTTCCAAAACACTTAACCCTGCTCCGCTCAAAAGGCTTGGGTCTTTTTTGCACTCGTTTAATATATGCCAAATCAAACCTGTCACAGTGCTTTTTCCACTTGTGCCGCTAACCGCTATGGTTGAGTTTTCGCTTGTGATTTTTGCTAAAAGCTCGCTGCGGTGAATTATTGGAATCTCCAATTTTTTTGCCGCTTCTGTATCTGGATTTCCACTTTCTATTGCGGTGCTAACAACAACCGCACCCAAATTTTTATTTATCCCGCTGCCGTCTTGCAAAAAGCATTTAACGCCAGCTTGCTGCAGTTGGCTTTTCACATGTTCGCCTTCGCTATGCTCAAAACGGCGGTCAGAACCGGAAGCCTCTATACCTTTTCCAGCTAAAAACTGAGCAAGCGCGCTCATTCCAACGCCAGCAACACCGACAAAAAAATAGGATTCGGACATTATATATATGTTTAAGAATGTAGAAAATTAAAAGCGGCTTAGGTCGTCAGGATTTTCAAATAGATGCCTATATGTTGCACAATGGGCTTTTGAATAATGGCTATACAGAAATTGCAGTTGATAGCTATCATTCCTTATTTACAGGAAAATTGCCTTTGATACATAAAGACCCATTTGATAGAATTCTCGTTGCACAAGCACAAGCGGAAAAAGCAACTTTGCTAACTTGCGATAAAATTTTAACCAATTATCCTTGTTCTGTGATTTGTGTTAAACCGAAACTCACCTATCAATCTCAGGTATAACCGGATCTAAAGTCGCCATTATCGATAGTTCTGTTATTCAGACACAATCCACTTTAGCCCATCTGGAATATTGCATAAATCGGTTGTGAGATACGATTCGCTTGACTGGTCGGTAAGAAGTTTAGCACGGCGATAAACTTTATTCCAGCCTTTTTTTGCATCAATTTTATATTCTATTTTTTCACTATTAGTAGTACCGTTAATTTTGGCATTTTCTGAAAAATACCAATAGTCAACAAAATAGAATTCCGTATCGCTTGCTTTTTTGGCATATACTAAATCGCCTATATACTTTCCGCTCTTATCTACTAATCTTAATTTGTCGGGATAAATCAATACTTCAACGCCCAAAGGCTCAATTTCCATACCATCTGGAATTTTCTCCTCCTCTATTTTGAATAAAAAACGCGAATCTACGTTTGGAGGTAAAACAAGAGATACTTCGCCATTATTCATTGTTCCTACTTTAATCATTGTTTTTTCTTTTAGATAAAATTCGCGATTATCGTAGTCATAGCCTTTATCCGCTATGTAAATCGTTAAATCTCCACGTGTGTACTTTATCGCCTCTTCGTATTGATACGCCTGACCATTTTCCGCCGCCTGTGAATCACAATTTCCATTGCTAGTGGAATTATTATTAACACTACTAGAAGATACGTTGCCTTGGCTACTGGAAGATACGCTACCTTGGCTATCGGAAGAAGTGGATTGCGGCTCATCGCTTCCGTTTGTGCAAGATGCGGAAAACAAGGCGAGCAATGCGGTTGCGAAAAGAATGGGTAGGTTTTTCATACTCACCTATCAATCTCAGGTATAACCGGATCCAGCGTTGCCATTATCGTAACCAAATCAGAAACCTTGTGCCCCTTGCTCATCTCATTCAATGACATCAAATTTGCAAAACTCGGACTCCTAGTGTGAATGCGGTATGGTTTGTCGCCTTTGTCTGCGATTATGTATGTACCGTAAATGCCTTTTGCTGTTTCTGTTTGGGCATAATAACTGCCTTGAGGAAGTTTATAACTTGGCGATGGCTTGGAACGATAGGGACCGCTTGGGAATTTCTCTATGCACTGCTCCAGAATTTTCATAGACTCGTAAATTTCTTGCATACGCACAACATAGCGAGCATAGCAGTCGCCCTCGGTTGCAACAGGAATATTGAAATTGAAGGAACTGTAAATTGAATAAGGATCATTTTTGCGAACATCGTAATTATGTCCGCTTGCTCTTAAAACAGGACCGGAACAGCCGAGTGCAATGGCTCTTTCTTTTGAGAGAACCCCTATTCCCTGCGAGCGAAACAGTACTATCACATTTTTGGTAAGCAAAGTTTCGTAATCTTTCATTGTGGGCTTCATGTGTTTCAAAAAAGCCTTAACCCTTGGAATGAAGGTATCAGGAACATCTTTAGAAGAACCGCCGGGTCTAAAATAATTCATGGTCAAACGCTGCCCACACACCTCTTCAAAAATATCGTGAATCATCTCACGTTCCTTGAATCCGTAAAGCAATGCCGTTTGCCCACCCAAATCGCCGCCAAAGCAGGCGTAAAAAACCAAATGCGAGGCTATGCGGTTGAGTTCGCAGAGCATAACCCTTATGTATTCACCGCGTTCTGGAACGCCAATGCCCATAGCCTTTTCTATTGCTAGGCAAACGCAGTGGTTGTTTTGGTGCGAGGTTAAATAATCTTGCCTATCTGTTAGGTGAATGTATTGAATGTAAGTTTCGCTTTCTGCCTGTTTTTCCAAACCCCTATGTATATAACCAAAATGCGGCACAATTTCCACTATTGTTTCGCCATCCAAACGCAAAACAAGCCTAAGCGCACCGTGCGTGCTGGGGTGCTGAGGTCCCATATTTACAAAAAACTCCTCTGTGCTGCCAGCAAGAGGCGGCAACTTAAAACCCGGAGGCAGTGGCGTGTGAGTGGACATCAAGGAGAATGTAGAAAATAATTTTTATACATTGGCAATTAAAACTATGCCAGCTGAACCCACTACTCGCACCCATTTGCTCCGCCTCTCCGATGCGGAGCTTTTGAGGCTTTGCGAAACGCAAGCATATAGAGGCTCTGGTCCTGGCGGGCAGCATAGGAATAAGACTAATTCGGGGGTTAAGCTCAAACTTACAATTAAGGGAGTGGCTAGTGGGGAGTGGCTAGTTGAATCGTAGTCCTGCGATGATAGGAGTGCTCATATAAATAAACTTTTTGCCTTGAAAAAATTGCGCATAAAAATAGCTTTGCAAATGAGGGAAGAGCCCGCTTTGCAAATTCCATTTGCTTTTCCCGGAACAGCAGGGAAAATTTCCATAGACAATAAACTTTATCCCGAATTTATCGCAGATGTCTTAGATAGGGCAAAGGTGACAGGTGGCGATTTGGGCGATGCCGCGGGACTGTGGGGCTTAAGCAAAAGTGCTTTGAATAAAATTATTCTTGCAGACAAAAAAGTTTTGGAGGTTTTGAAACGTTATTTCATACCCGCTTTGACTAAAAATGGTGAGTAGCCCATATCCGATTTCAAAATATGTTCTTTTATCCAAGTGGTTAAAAAATCAACTAAGGGTATAGTTAGCATTATGGCTCCTTCTTCATATTTCTTTTTAGTATCCTCTATTTTGTTTACAAAACTTTCGTGCTCCTTTTTATGTGCAGCAATCCCCGGATAGTTATATTTTTCCAGAGCTTCTTCTTCGTGATGAAAATGGAACTCTGTGTAATCTGTAAGCTCTTTGAGTATGGTGTCCAACACATTATGCCCTTCTCTTCGAGACATAGCATCAAACAATTTGTTGATAAGTTCAATAAGCTTTTTGTGCTCGTTATCTATTGAGTCTATTTTCACACTTAGCTGTTCAGTCCATTGCATCACTGGCATATTTGTACCTCTGGTTTTGGTAAGAAATAAATATAGAAAAAAATCTCGTGCCTATAAAGGTACAAAGAACCATGCCCACGAAGTGAAGTTGGCATGGTGAGTAAAATTTAACCTTCATACCAAGCTCCTCTGGTGCTTCCCTTTTTCAATAGATAACCTTTATCCACTAGATTCTTTATAGATTTTTTCACCGTGTCTGGTTTTACATTCAAAATCTCTGCTGCTTTCGCAACTGTTAATTGAGGGTGTTCGTCTAGCAATGCTAAAATATTCATTGCTAATTTGGAGAGACTGGTATCGTATTTTTTGAAAGATTTTATTTTTTCTTCCAAATGCCTTTTTTGTTTTTGCAGAGTTGTTAAAAAGAAATTAAGCCAAGGTTCATAAAGAGCCTTTTCTGTTCTGAGCGTTTTTTGGGTATGCCGGAGTGTCCTGTAATAGCCATCTTTATTGGCTTCTATAATGGATTCTATGGAACTGTAAGGAACATAACCATAGCCTTTTTTTAACAATAGCATAGTGGTTAATGCCCTTGACAAACGACCATTTTCGTCTTGAAATGGATGTATAGCCAAAAAATGGACTATGAAAATACCTATTACAAGCAATGGGTGGTAAAAATTATCGTCAAGATTTTTTCTTGTCCATTCAACAAGCTCTTCCATAAGAATTGGAGTTTCAAAAGGCGAAGCTGTTTCAAATACAACGCCTATTTCTATGCCGCTTGCATCAAATGCTGAAACGGAATTTGAGAGTTTTTTGTATTCACCCCTATGCGAAGCATCATTTTTGCAGAATTGCAGCAATATTTTGTGCAAGTACTTTATATAATTTTCCGTTAAAGGTATAACTTCATAGCTGTCAAAAATCAAATTCATAAGTTCGGCATAACCAGCAACCTCTTCTTCGTCTCTATTTTTGAAAGACTTTTTTTGAATGCGAGACATCAATTCTTCCACTTCTATATCCGAAAGTTTATTGCCTTCTATTCTATTTGAAGAGCCAATGGACTCTATTGTGGAAATTTTTTTCAATTTTTTGAGCTGTTCAGGCTGCATTGAGCTAAATCCAGCCCAACTAGCCTTAAAAGCATCCAATTCCGATATAATGGAAAGCATTTGAGGCGTGATTTCTATGGTTTTTACTTCTAACATTCTCTAAATGTAGAAAATCATTCCCCAATATTCCTATATAATCCCAGATTTTCCCTTATTTTACTTAATATTATCATATTTCAGGCGGAAAGTCTCCCATCAATATCCTCAATAGCATTCTCCACACGCTCTGTGTGATATGTATAATACATACCGTATATATATATTCAACAAGATTTTGTTTCTCAAATAAATCTAATGCCTGTTTGCCATTAATGCCTTTGTGTAAAGCATATTGTTCTATCAAATACAAAAAATATCTGGATTCTTCGGACAAATCATTCATACGTTTTTCTCAAGAATATAAGGGGAATTAAAAACGGAATCGGTTTCTTTTTCTGTTCTATAAATTTCAAAAAGAGCATACACGCTATACCACCATAATTTTGTATTGCAATCTGACAATAATCGGTATGTCTCCGAATTATAAAAATCAACAATAGCCTCATATTCATTAAGGTTGTAATTTTGCATAATCAATTGCGTAATCCTGCATATTTGCTTGGATAAACGCAAAGCATATTTTTTTGCTTCTGTTGAGATGTTCTTTTGCATTTATGCTCCTATTTGTTCCATACCAATATACTTAATATAAAGCAATGATTTTTCAGTTTTAAATACAATTTGGTCTGTCAATCTAAAAGTGAGCAATCTACGAATGGTTTCTTCTTCCGAATAATCGCCAAGTTCAAAATTATCAATAACTTCATAAACACGGTCATTGGCTACGGGACCTATTGCAATGTCAAAATCTTTATCTTTGCCTGTTCCAGACCTATTTGCTACAACATAACGCAGCCATTCAGTATCTGCCTTTTTGAATTCCAATATAGATAACGTATTTCTTGCTTCTGTTTCATTGTATTCATATATGTTTACAATCCTGCTTTTTCCTAAACTTACGAATTTATTGGTAAATTTCACAGCTTGCTCTTTGTCTGTTGTGGTATAAAATCCCGTGCCAAAATCAAGCAAACGAGCCGGAGTTATAATCTTCGGTTCGGATACTTGCATATAGCTTCCGTGGTATAGGTTCATTGGTATTTGAAAATATAGGAAATTTTCCCTAGATTAAATAACCCATTTCACAAAAGCGAACCCAAAATCCGCAAATAACTCTTATATCTCGCTTCAGAAATCAATCCCTCTGCAATTCTCTTCAAAACGGCGCAATCCGGTTCGCTTTGATGCTTGCAGTCTTTGAATTTGCAATCAAACACATCACTTTCAAAAAATCCTGGGAAGCAACGGGCTAATTCATCTGTACTTAGATTCATAATTCCAAGGGCACGGATGCCTGGCGTGTCTATCACTGCGCCGCCGCCGGGTAAATCCAAATAAGAAGATGCAACGGTTGTGTGCCTGCCCTTGCCGTCTTTTTTTCTGACCTCGCTGGTATTCAGCAAAGCACTTGGCACAAGTTTATTTATCAAAGAGGATTTTCCAACCCCGCTTTGCCCGCTAAAAACAGAAATTTTGCCACACAGTTTTTCCTTCAATTCCTCTATGCCCTTGCCGCTTTCTGCACTTGTTAAAATGGTATTATCCGTTAGCTCAATAAATTCCCTAATTTCGCTTGGTATATTTTCCATTAAATCGCATTTATTGAGGATTAAAATAAAGGGCAAGTTGTTGAAATTTGCTGTTAGCAAAAAACGGTCGGCAAAACCAAAATTGAAAGGCGGGTTTTCAAGGCTCATCACTATGGCAATCTGGTCTATGTTTGCCGCCTGAACAAGCTCTTGACTCTCTCTTGTGCGAGGACCCGGGCGGGTCAAAACGCTTTTGCGAGGCTTTAACCCAATAATAAAATTTTTGCCAATAAGGGCAATATCGCCAACGGCTGGAAACTCCCTAGCTTCTTCCACAGATTTTGCCAAATAAAATGCTTTTATTTCTTTTCCGCTTTGCAAACGAACTTGGCAAGACCGCCTATGCACAGAAAGCACAAGCCCATACTCCTTTTGTTCCGCCAAAAAATTTTCTTCAAGAGGTTTTAATTTTTTTCTCTTTGCCTCTGTTTTGCCCTCTCTGCTCCATCTCTCTTTCAACGGCTTTTCGTCTAAAACGCCGCTGTGCATCTGCTGCATCGCATTGCCCCGTTTTTCGCGCCATTGTCTGCGTTTTGCGTTTTGCATTGTGTTAAACATTCCTCTGATTAAATAATATGTAATATAGAATTTTTGGGAACATAAATTACTATATTTATAGTAATCTTCTCGGAGCAATTAAAAATGAATACGAAAATAAAGATGTTACTGTTATTTTGTATATGTTTAATCGCTTATTCCTGTAGCTGCGAAGACTGTGGCGAATGTGAAAATGGTCGTTGCTCTTATTATGTCGATGAACCACATTATATAAATAAAAGCGGAATGTCCGCTAAAATTTATGTGAGATGGTTTTCTAGTAATGCTTTCAGTTATTCATACGGATATGTTCAAAACGAAGATACTTTGCATAGGACTTTTTTACAATATGACAAATTAGATACTACCGCATTTATCCTTCCTAGTGTATTTACTGCGTCTGATTTAATAGAAATACAGTTTCTTGAAAATCCAACTAATTGTTTAATATATTCGGGACCCATACAAGATAGCCTAACAGATATGCGTTCATTGAAAGCATACGAGAAAGGCGACACAATTCCAGGCGTTTATTTGTATGAGAATTTCGTCCGTTATTTTTACACCATAACCCCTGAACTCAGGGCAATGGCTAAAGAAGAAGACTGCCAAGTTAGTGATTAAATCATCGCTTCTTTCATTTTTTTAACATATTCGCTAACGGGTTTTGCAGAAATTTTTCCGTGTTGTGCTATGATTTTCACTATTGCGCTGCCAACAATAACCCCGTCTGCTATTTTGGAAATTTTTGCCGCCTGTTCGGGGGTATTTATTCCAAAACCAACCGCCAAGGGAACCTTTGCCGCTTCTTTTGCAACACTTATAATAGAATCCAAATCTGTTTTTATTTCGCTGCGAATGCCCGTCACTCCAAGCGAAGATACCACATATAAATAACCTTCTGCGGATGCGGCAATTTTTTTAATTCGGTCTTCCGATGTAGGCGCAACCAAAGGTATCAAGTCTATGCCGTGCTTTGAGGAAAACTCGTGAACTTCTTTTCTTTCTTCATAAGGCAAATCTGGGATAATTATTCCGTCTATGCCAACTTCATTGCATTTTGCAAAAAAAGCATCGTAGCCATATTTTAAAACAGGATTTATGTATGTTAAAAAAACAAGAGGAATCTGAGATTTTTCTCTTATACGTTCTACCATTTCAAAAATTTTGTCTGGGGTTGTTCCGCTCGCAAGTGCTCGCACATCCGCCTCTTGAATTACTGGTCCTTCTGCAATTGGGTCAGAAAAAGGAATACCTAGTTCCACTATGTCTGCACCGGATTTTCCCATTTCAAAAACAAGTTCCTCTGTTGTTTGCAAATCAGGGTCGCCTGCGGTTAAAAAAGCTATAAAGGCTTTGCCTTTTTTAAAAGCGTTTTGAATCTTACTCATGCAAATTAACTCCTCTGTACTTTGCTATTGACGCAACATCTTTGTCGCCGCGACCGGAAAGGCAAATAATAACACTTTCTGTTTTTGGCAAATTCGGCACTATTTTTTTAGCATAAGCAACGGCGTGCGAACTCTCTATGGCAGCGATAATTCCTTCTGTGCGAGCCAAATACTCAAAAGCCAAAACCGCTTCTTCGTCTGTAACGGGAACATACTCCGCTCTGCCGATGTCGTGCAAATGCGCGTGTTCTGGACCAATGCCTGGGTAATCCAAGCCAGCAGAGATTGAATATACTGGGGCAATTTGCCCTTCTGAATTTTGGCAAAAATAAGATTTCATTCCGTGGAAAATTCCAATTGCCCCTTTTGCTATTGTGGCTGCGTGTTTATCTGTTTCAATGCCAAGCCCTGCCGCTTCGCAACCTATAAGTTTCACGGATTTGTCTTCTATAAAATGATAAAAACTCCCCATTGCATTTGAGCCGCCGCCAACGCAGGCAATAACCGCTGCTGGCAATTTGCCCTCTTTTTCCAAAATTTGCGCCTTAGCTTCGCGGCTTATAACGCTTTGAAAATCCCTCACAATCATAGGAAAGGGATGAGGTCCCATAACCGAGCCAAGCACGTAATGCGTGTCTGCAACTCTGGAAACCCATTCCCGCATTGTTTCGCTCACTGCATCTTTTAATGTTTGAGTTCCGCTTTCAACAGCATTTACCTTTGCGCCCAATAATTCCATTCTATAAACATTTAATTTTTGCCGCTCGGTATCTTCCTTGCCCATAAAAATTTCACATTCCATACCGAGCAAAGCCGCCGCCGTTGCACAGGCAACCCCGTGCTGACCAGCCCCTGTTTCTGCAATAACGCGGGTTTTGCCCATTTTTTTTGCCAAAAGAACCTGACCAAGCACATTGTTTATTTTATGCGAACCGGTGTGGTTTAAGTCTTCCCTTTTAAAATAAACTTTTGCCCCCCCCAAATCTCGGCTAATTTTCTCCGCATAATAGAGCAAAGAGGGTCGTCCGGCATAGTTATTTAAAAGATATGCAAGTTCCGATTTAAAATCCTTAACTTCTTTATAATGCAAATACGCTTTTTCGAGATGCTTAATCTCGTTCATCAAGGTTTCTGGAATATATTGCCCGCCGTGAATGCCAAATCTGCCAGTAGTCATAGGGGGTAAGGTAGAAATTTTTTGCAAATTTGGCAACAGTTGTATGCCAAATGCAAGGATTTTTACTTTTTTACCATATTTTCTAAATATATTTATTATATTTTTATATTTTTATAGTGAAACTTTAAGAGGATTATTTATGAAAGCAAAAAAAGGAAAGAGGCCTGTGCCTCCGACAGATGGAAGCATAAAGTTGTCAAAAGCTGCCTTGTGGTGCTTAAAGCACCCAAACGGTATACCTGTAATTATTAATGATATGCGTGCGGTTATGAGGTGATATGCGTTATTTCATAGATACAAATATTTTATTGTTTTTTGTATCGGAAGAAGATCGCCTTTCCAAAGAGGTTTTCGATTTGCTTTGGGACAGTTCAAATACGATAAATGTTAGTACAAGGAGTATAGAGGAACTTGTTTATTTGCTTAGAATTGGTAAAGTTAAAGTTTCCAGGTGGAAAGAAACAAAGGATATTTTTAACCACATAGATGAACTTGGTTTTTCGGTTGATTACTTCAAGAAGGAACATATACTAACGCTTGGCAAGCTAATTCCTATCCACGACCACAAAGATCCTGTTGACCACGCTATTATGGCACATGCTATAACTAATAAGGCTACTCTTATTAGTTCGGATGGGAAGATGCGTTTTTATGGGAATCAGG
The DNA here is from genome assembly GCA_031281275.1 of Candidatus Fibrimonadaceae bacterium. Taxonomy (GTDB): domain Bacteria; phylum Fibrobacterota; class Fibrobacteria; order Fibrobacterales; family Fibrobacteraceae; genus Fibrimonas. The sequence goes on along the minus strand of JAITFP010000083.1, from coordinate 11,317 downwards.
GTCTAAATTTTGTTTGGAATAGGATTTGATTCTTTTTGTCAAAACCCCGATTTTTGGGATTCGCCCGATTTTAAGTTCATTTTATATAATTTTGAAAATCTAGGGTTTTATTGCCACAGCCAAACCCTTGGGGAAAACACAAGGGCTTGACGATGTTCATGCCACCATTGGCACAAATTTTTCGGCTACTTAATCTTGAATACAACGCACGGAACAAAAATCTCTATATGGTGATACCAGCTTACGAGTAGTCGCGTTGTCAGCACTTATAAGCAGATAATTGTATTGCGTAACATCAAAACCAGCGACGTAACCAGTACTTGTGTACCACCAATAACCCTCGCTACCGACATTGTAGATTACGTTGTCTTTTTTATCTAAGTAGCCACCTGGTAAAGCTGAAAATCCGTAATTGTCTTTGCCGTTCCCAGCATTGAGCCATCCGCCGCTTGCTTTCAGCTTAGTTCCAGCTGTGGTGGAGCCGCCTACATAATCTATAAGAATATCAAATTCTGTACCACTGGGCAAATGCCAACCAGAAGGGCAAACAGACCCCGGGAAAGAAGGATAAAGAACACCGTAAGTATCGCGCTTACCATCGACGAAGTAGCATCCATCTGGCGGACAATAGTTCAAATTCTGTGCCATCCAAGTTTGGGTGCCAATTTTCACACATTTGTAAGTCTTGTTATCGCGAGGATCTGTGAATGTACCGTTTAGGCAAGAAGTATTTTGGGCTGTGGAAGACGAAGAACCTACGCTATTGCTTGAAGGCTTTGAGCTAGACGAAGAAGGGCAGGAGCTTACCACTTTGCCACCATTGTCAGGTAGCTCACAATTAGCTTTATCAGCCGCCGTAGCCATAGCAAAACAACCGCCACCATACTCGGTAATAGGTCCATAATCACAATAGCCAAAAATACCTACACTACTGCTTGAAGGCACCGAGCTAGACGAAGAAAGCGTAGTAGAATTGGATGAACTTGAAGGTCTTGAACTAGACGAAGGTGAAGGCGGATTGGACGAACTTGAAGGCACCGAGTTAGATGAAGGAGCAGTACCGCAAGAACTTACAACCTTGCCCCACATTGCACAATTAGCCTCATCATCTGCCGTAGCCATAGGAAAACAACCGCCATCTCCATTTGCTTGAATTGGTCCATAATCGCAATAGCCAATAATGGTTACGCCATTACTTGAACTGGATTGAAGGGGCGGTGGTGGTTCTTCTGTTGTACAATTCGACACTATTTGTGCCGCACCTGCATTAACCAATTCCATACAAGTGGAAAGCGACATCTGCGAACAAGTGCCTGCGGTTAGTTTGCAAAAAACCTGCTGATTTGCACCAGAGGAATCGCTTGAAGGCTCCACGCTCGGCGGCGGTGAAGGGTCATCACTTGAACAAGCGAAAAGGGTTAATGCCATGGCAAAAAATGCCGCTAACGAGAGAAAACGGTTAGTTTTCATAGTGAACTCCTATTGTTAAGGGAAAGGGAAACTGTTTTTTCGGGAAAATCCTTAAATCGGGTGAATCGAGGTTCGGGACGATGGGGGGGGGGGGGGGGGGTCGCAAGGGTTAATAAATCGCCTCTGGTTGCGACAGAAACAATGCTAAAATTGCTCATCTTTGACTTGGAGCGATTTTTGCCCAACGGAAAAAACATGGCTTTATTTGGCACGTATGAAGCTATTAAAGGCAGGTTGGAAAAACCGTTTTTGGAGCTTGCACCGCAAGCCCTGCCAAAAATTGTTTTATTGCCCAAAGTCATATTTGAATGTAAATATAGAAAATTCTTCCCATCGGGAGAATTTTTTGTAGATTCCGACCTGACTCCAACCGCCATTTTCATTGCCTTTCAATCGGCTGTAATGCACGGTTTGCCGTCTATATTTGCTGTGTTTATGCCTCACCTGCAAGCTCTATTTCGCCTGTGTGTATAAAATCGTAATTTTGCGTAAAATTTTTTCTATATTTTACCCTTCACAAATTAAACGGAGAGCCAATGCCCTGCGGAAGAAAAAGAAAAAAGAGAAAGATTGCGACTCACAAGCGTAAAAAACGCCGCCGTCGTGACCGTCACAAAAAGAAAATTCGCTAAATAAGCTCTTATGCCTCAGGCTGTGGTTATAGCCACCGGCAATGCCGGCAAAGTAAGTGAGTTTTGTGCTATCCTCAAAGATAGCGCGTTTTCTTTTTTGGCATCAAAAGATATAGGATTTTTCAAAGAAATTGAAGAAAATGCAGATACCTTCAAAGGCAATGCAGAAATAAAGGCTCGTGCCGTTTTTGAATACACATCTTCCAAAGATGAATATAAAGACCATTGGATTATAGCAGATGATTCTGGTTTGGAAGTGGAGAGCTTGGAGGGCAAGCCTGGGGTTTTCTCTGCTAGGTATGCGGGGGAAAATGCCACTGCCGCAGAGCGATACACAAAATTGCTAAAAGAAATGGAAGGCAAAACCAATAGAAATGCAAGGTTTGTTTGCTGCCTTTGCTTGATTATTCCAGAAAACGAACCAGAATTTTTTGAGGGAGAGTGCGAAGGCAAAATTTTAACCGAGCCGCAAGGAACCAGCGGTTTTGGCTACGACCCTGTTTTTGTTCCCGATGGTTTTCCACAAAGTTTTGGCTGCATGAGTGAAGAAGAAAAAAATATTTTGAGCCACAGGGGTAGAGCCATAAAAAATATGTTGGCAAAGCTCAAAAGCAAAGGCAAGTTAATATGAAAGAATTCGCTTGGAACAATGTTATATGGACGGCGATACAGAGCCTCAGTGACTTGCGTACAAAAGAAAGCAAATACAGTTGCATAGATGATATTTTTTTTGCCAGTGAAAAAGAACTCATAGCATTGAAGGCACCGGCAAGGGAAATTGAACTTAGGCTTTTTGCCCTTGCGCTTTATTGCGATAAAGCATACAATTCGATTTTCTTTAAATCTGTGTTCTTTTTGCGATTTACAGATGCACTTAATTTTTCGCATTTTGAACGCACAGCCGAAACATTGATTAAAAAAAACAGCCTTGCCTTGGTGGTTTTTTGGACTGTTTTCAGATTATCATTTGGAAATTCCGTTCCGCAAAACAGCTATATTCCCTTGGAAGAAAAGATGAGGAAAAAATCACTGGAACTTGGGCTAAAAACCCAATCTCTTAGCAAATAAATATTTTGAAAAGAAAAAAGACTCATTTAAATTGGAATATTTTACGCCTTCTGAAGTTGTCGCATTTGCAAATTTATTTCCTCCCATATAGATGCCAACGTGTGTGACAGAATCTTTGTCCACTTCACCAAAAAACACTAAATCGCCAGGCAAAAGAGCTTCTCGCGGAATTTTGATTCCCAATTTACTCTGCAACACAGAAGTTCTCGGCAAATCAAAGCCATATATTTCATATACTTGTTTAACAAAAGCCGAGCAATCCAAACCATCACTATTATTGCCACCCCATACATAAGGAATGCCTAAAAAATCTTCAATGCGTTTTTCTAGTTCAACAGGATATTTGAAATCTTTTGCCATATTTCCCCATTCATTTTTTCCTGAGAAATAATATTCATCATCACTCTTTTTTCTTGTTTTAACAGCACAAGAAAACAATAGCAAGCAAAATAGCAATAATGCAAACTTAAAAACCATTTGCCGAAATAAAATCATTTGCAAACTCCCTAGCCATATCTTCTATTTCCGAAAAAATTTCCTTCTCCTTAAAAACGCCCATTCTCCACCTGTCCCAAGTTTGAGAGTCCATATATTCGTGGCTAACAGCCAAATATGCCCTTTGATGCAATTGAAGCGAGGCATATATAAAATAATCGCCTTCTTTTTTCTTGAAGCCAGTCAATAAAAGTTTTAACGTACCGCTCTTGCCACTACCATAAACGGTTATAGGCACCTTGGCATTTTCCATTCGCTGCTTTATTCTACTGTTTATTTCCTGTTCCATTTTTTTAATTGCAGAATCCCCTGCGCTATGCACAAAAATCTCAACACCTTGCAATGCTATGAGCGAGGTTTTCCCGTAGAGGTTGCCTGTATTGAATTCTTCTTGCAAATCTTTGAGATTCTGTGCAAATAATACAACTGGATTACTTTCCAGCAATTTGTTTGGAAATATTCTAAGCGAAGAATCCTTTTGAGCATCCAGAGATTGCCTGCTTGCAATAACTACATCTACCTCTCCTTTTTTCAAAAGATTAAGTGCTTCACTTAAATTTTGAACTGCGCTCGGTTTTGAATTTTTCCATATACTTAGGATTTGCTCAGTTGAAACATCTCTCGGAATGAATACCATTCTTTTCTCATCTAAATTTGCTAGAGTCAAAATTTCATTGTTTTTTGCAAGCGCAGCTACAGCCATTTCTTTTTTGCCATTTAAAATTAGGGCATCTATTTTTTCCTCCAAAAGCAATTTTTGCCCTGCACTTGCATTCTCAAAAGTGACAATCCTAAATTTTGAAAATCTCATTTTCGCTGTAATTTCCGATATAAAATTATATTCAGTAGCGGAGTCGCTTTTGCTAACCCCAACGGCAAATCCATCTTTGCGAATAGAGGCTAGGTTCCGCCCGTGAGAAAGGGAGAACGTTAATGCGAGGGTGAATGCAAAGAGGAAAAGGCGCATAAATCTATAACCACTCCAATGCATTCAAAATGTTAATCCCTTTATGTACAGAATCGGGGTCGGGGTCTAGATGCAAAAGAAATTTTGGGTAGTTATCCTTTATATCCATTAAAGCAGAAATTTCCCGTTCAAAAACATCGTTTTCCCTAATGCTCAAAGCAACCTGATAATATTCAACTTGCCCAAGTTCGGAAACAGCCACAAAATCAATTTCTTTCTGCCCTATTTTCCCAACGGAAACTTTGTAGCCTCTGTGCAATAATTCCAAATAAATTATATTTTCAAGCACAAATCCAAAATTATCTCTTTCGTTGTTAAGCAGATAATTTCTAAAACCCAAATCTGCAATGTAATATTTATCAATCGTTTTTAAATGCTCCTTGCCTTTAATGTCAAAACGGGATACTTTGTAAAACAAAAGGGAATCTATAAGTGCGCTTATATAACTCTCTAAGGTATTCACGGAAATTTTTCGTCCAAAACTTGTTAGAGTATCTGCTATTTTTTTCGTTGAATTAAGGGAGCCTATATTGCCAGCTAAAAATTTTACCACTTTTTCCAAAACATCTGGTGCAGAAATCTTTTTTCTGGCAACCACATCTTTGAGCAAAACAGTATTGTAAATTCCACCGTAATAATCGCGAATTTCTTTATAACTATTTTCTCTGTTTATAAGGTAAGGCATTGCGCCTTGCGTTATGTACTTATTATACAAATCGTTTTTTGAGAGTTCTTTGTAGGCATTTTTAAATTCACTAAACGAAAGCGGAAAAATGGGAATTTCAATGTATCTGCCAGAAAGCAAGGTGGATAATTCGCCCGACATAAAAAAAGCATTTGAACCCGTTATGTAAATATCAACGTTTTTTTGCAAATGCAAACTATTGACAACTCTTTCAAAACTTTCAACCTCTTGTATTTCATCTAAAAAAACAAAATACTGAATGTTATCATCTTTTATTTTTGAAATTAAGTAATCGTGTAGAGCGCGGTAATTTTTTAGGGGTTCAAGAGCCAGATCCTCAAAGTTCAGTGAAAATATCTGCTCCTTTTTTATTCCGCCCGAAATAAGTTTTTCCGCAAAATTCTGCAAAATCGTAGATTTACCGCACCTACGAACCCCCGTAAGCACCTTTATAAGCGGTTTTTCCGCATAAGAAGCGAGCGTTTTTAAATATTTTTCCCTTTCAAGCATAATTTTTTCAATCCATTGAAAAAAATATAGAAAATTAAAAGTTTTTTAAATGTAATGAAAAAAATCCCGTGCTTTCCTCAACTGTTCCCTCAAAGCCTTTTCCCCCGTTCCGCCCTCAATGTTGCGGCGCGAAACGGAAAAGGCATAAGTTAATTTTTTACGCAGGTTTTTCGCTTTTGGAACGTCTTTCCAAAATTCGTCTGGAAGTTCAGTGAAATCAACACCTTGTTTTGCGGCAATTCCAACCAAGTTTCCAACAATGTGATGAGCATCTCTGAAGGGAACTCCGCTTTCAACGAGCAAGTCTGCGAGGTCTGTGGCTAGAAGTGCCGGTAACATCTTTTTTTCCATAGCATCAAAATTCCACTTTGCGCTTTCCAGAGCTTCTTTGAAAACTTGCAGGCAAATTAAAATTGTTTTTGTGCTGTCAAAAACAGGGGCTTTGTCTTCCTGCAAATCGCGGCTGTATGTGAGCGGTGCCCCTTTTACGAGGGTGAACATCGCGGTATAATTGCCTATTAATCGCCCAGCTTTCCCCCTTATTAGCTCCATGCTATCGGGATTCTTTTTTTGCGGCATCATGGAGCTTCCGCTGGAAAATTTATCGTGCAGGGTTAAAAAACCAAATTCGCTAGAACTCCATATAACCATATCTTCCGCATAGCGGCTTAAAGAAGAACCTATTATTGCTATGTTGTTCAAAAATTCCAAAGCCATATCGCGGTGGCTAATTGCATCTATGCTGTTTGCACTAACGCTCTCGAAGCCTAAATTTTTCGCTACCGCTTTGCGGTTATATGCAAAAGCCGAGCCTGCTATTGCGCCGCTTCCCAAAGGACATTCGCTGTGCAGAGACAAAAGGTTGCAAAATCTTTTTTTGTCTCTTTCAAGTGCAAAAAATAAACTCATCAAATAATGGCTGAATTGTATGGGTTGTGCCTGTTGCAAATGCGTGTAGCCTGGCATTAAGCGGCCTGCGTGTTTTTCTGCGAGGTTGTAAATGGTTTTTTGGAGTTTAAACAGGCTGTCTAAAATATCCTTGGTTCTGTTTCGCATATACAGTTTGAAATCTGTTGCAACTTGGTCGTTTCTGCTGCGCCCTGTGTGGATTTTTTTTCCTAGTATTCCAATTTTTTCGGTTAAAATTCTCTCCACCGCCATGTGGACATCTTCGTCTGTGCTTTTCCAAATATTTTTGCCTTTTTTTGCATCACTTAAAATACCATGCAAAGCCCCTGCAATTTTTGAATATTCCTGCCCAGAAAGCACCTTTGCCTCTACCAAGGCTTTTCCATGCGCAAGCGAACCTTGAATATCCTCTTCCAAAAGCTCTTTATCCACATCAAGGCTAAAACTCAAATCCACCATGCTTTTTGCCATGCCATTCTCAAAGCGACCGCTCCACATACCATTTTTGATTTGCTTTTGTGATTTCATTTTGGGAATATAGAAATTTTTTCAGAAATTTTGTATATTTAAGGTATGAAGGTAGCAAAAATTTTATTCGTGATTTTAACCATTTTTCTTTATTCTTGTGCACTCTTCTATGACTTGACAATAAGAGCGGATAAGAGAACTTTTGAAAAAGAGCACAATCTTTGGAACAACCAGAATTTGAAGAATTATCAGTTCACCTATAAATATTTTAGCAGCGGTACTGGACCTATTGGACCTATAAAAATCACAGTAACGGAAAATGAAGAGCCTATTATTGAAAATCAATATAATGAAGATTTTATTCTAAAAACTATTCCTGAAATTTATGATTATATAAGTGGAACATTTGATTATATTGAAAGTGTAAAAAATGGAACATACGATGGGCATAAAATACGGTCAATAACGTTAGACATCTCTTACGATACTATGTATCATTATCCCAAAAAAGTTGATTTATCAACTGGGTATGTTGAATCTGTAGCTGGTGGAGCATACTATACCTTAGAAATAACGGATTTTTCTACCTTACAACCATGAAGCAAGAACTCTCACTCCCTTTGCCAGACGATTTCCATATACATTTAAGGCAAGGGAAGGATTTGGCAGATTATGCGAAAAGTGCTGCCCAGCAGTTTGGGCGGATTTTGGCTATGCCAAATACTGAGCCGCCTATAAATTCGCCAGAGGCAGTTAAAAAATACAAAGAGGAAATTTTGGCTGCTGCCCCGAATTTGGAGGTTTTGCTTACATTCAAGCTCAATAAAAATTATACCGAACAAGAAATTATGGAAATGAAAAAAAACAGTGCGGTTGCCGCAAAATATTACCCACTTGGTGTTACCACAAATAGCCAAGATGGAATTTCCAAAATAGAAGACATTTACCCCACCATTGAATTGCTGGAAAAACTGGATTTGGTTTTATGCTTGCACGGAGAGGAACCTGAAGCATTTTGTTTGGATAGGGAAAAGGAATTTTTGAAACACCTTGAAAAACTTTCTAAAACATTCCAAAATTTGCGCATTGTTTTGGAACACGTGTCCAGTGCAGACGCGGTAGAGTTTGTTAAAAATTTGCCGCAGAATGTTGCGGCAACGGTAACGGTTCATCATTTGATTTTGACATTGAACGATATTGTTGGCGATTCGCTTTGCCCACAAAACTTTTGCAAACCATTGCCAAAATTTCCAAAAGACAAAGCTGCGGTTAGAGAGGCTGTGTTCAGCGGCAACAAAAAATTCTTTTTGGGAACAGATAGCGCACCGCATTCTTTGGAGAAAAAAGCCTGCCTCTGCGGAGCCGCCGGAGTTTACTCTGCTCCGGTTGCAATCCCCATTTTAATAGAGGAATTTGAAAACGAAAACAAATTGAATTTGCTCTCTGATTTTGTTGCGGGATATGGTGCGGATTTTTACAAAATTCCACGCCAAACGAAAAAAGTTGCTTATGCAAAAGAAGAATGGCAAATTCCAAAAACCATAGACGGAGCCGTGCCTTTGAGGGCAGGGCAAACGTTGAAGTGGAAAGCTAAATAATCTACTTCGAAAAGCTAGGTGGAGGCCATCTGGGATTTTTAGAAGACATATCCACCATATAGAATTGCTTGCTCATATAGCTGTAGTCCATATCAAACATACGGAGAACATAGCGAGCTATCCACTGACCCAGTTTCAACACAACCATTTTTCGCCTTAGCCTGCCTTGGCAGTCTCGGTTCAAAATATCTGGCAGGGTATTGGTGGTCATTATTTCGTCTATAAAGGGGCTGTTCAGTTTTTCGCGAGCTTCGTGGCTGGAATAGAAATGCGTAACGCCAAAGCAAACCCGCCGCGGATTTGCGCTCATTTTCAAATATTCACAGCATTGAACAATGGTTGAACCAGTGCGAACCATATCATCTAAAATAATAACATCTTTGCCCGTTAAATAACCTATATCCACCTCGCTTGCAGGATTCAAAGCCATGCTAACTTCACGCTCGCCTGTGCGTTTTTTATCCAATATCACTCGCTTGCACTCGCTAAGGCTAAGTGCGTCTAGCACTCTATGTCCAAACGGTGCCGCGCCTTTGTCGGGCGAAACAATTATCAAATTATCGCCGTCTTTGCCTGTTTGAACAAAATCAGAGGTTTTTATGTAATGGGCATATATTTCTGCGGGAATAAGGTTGTGAAAATCGCCTTCAAAAATATCTCTGAAAAGATTTTCAACTTTTATGGAATGGTTGTGAACGGTTATTACAGTATCTACGCCTGCTTCTTTTAATAGTTTGGCATAGAGCAGAGAGGTGAATGCTTGTCCGTCAAATTTTTTCAAATCCAAAATATCTCGGTCTTTTTCAATTTCTCCAAAGCGATACGCACCTCTGTCTTGGGCGGAATAAAACAAATCTGGTTCTACCAAAACTACTCTTTTTGCACCATTGTCTTTTGCTGCTCGTGCCAAAATCATATTTCGCATTGCGCAATCGTTGCGGCTTCTGTCGGAGAGCGAAACCGAGCATATAATAACAACCTTGCCTTCTAGGTAGCGACCCACTCTCTCTAAGTCTTCAATATCGGAAATATAACGCGGGCAAAACTCGCTATTTGCATAAGTTTTAAGCGATACTTCATCTGAAATATCACCGCGCACTCCCAAAAACTGCGCCACATCCATAGCGAAGGAGTCGTCTGTAAAGGTGCCTGTTACAACTATGCTGTCTGACATAGGGGAGAATGTAGAAAAAACAAAGGTAGCCTATTGTCAATTTAGAAATAGTAGGTTAAACCTGCCCCATAGTGATTCCATTTATCTTTAGTTTCAAAAGATGGGAAAGTTATACTTGTGAGACCTGTGCTTGTGAGACCTATAACTGCTCTCAAGTCAATCTCTAAATTCGGAGTTATAAAATAACCAAATCCCAAAGGAATGCCAAAATCAAGTGATGCTCTAATATTGGAGACATCATTTGGCGAGTTCTTCCAGAATTCTTCATATATTATTTCAGATTTAATAGGAATATCTAGTTGAACACCAACCGCCAAGTAAAAAGGCATAGCAAAACGCGTACCTTTACCTGGTGTAAATCTAAGCATTGCAGGGATACTTATGGCATATTCATGTAGAGAACCATGCACAATTTCATTCCTTTCCAGTATATTTTCTTCCCAAAAATCATAATAATCATCTGGATCAGATGGATAATCTGGATCATCATCTTCCGGACCAAAATGATGATGATAATAAGTAGTATCATAATGAGTAAGATTAATTTGTCCAAGTCCTTGTTTTCTATAAAAAAAGCCAACTTCTGAAACAAAACTTAATGTATTCGTAAGTGGAACATTTACAACCAATCCAACTCCAAAACCATAGCCATATATTTCCATGTCCGATTCATTAACAGCCAGTTCTGGAGAGTATTTGTCTAAACTGAATCCTGCTCTGGCTCCTAATTTTAGACTTTCTGCATTGGTATCTTTATCTTTGTTCTTATCGACTTCGACATCAAACTGCTTATCAGCTTTGTTATCAAATTGCTTATCGCCTTCGTTATCAAACATCGGTTTTTCTGCATATCCACAGACTACAATAAAGAAAACGAACAATAGCACATTTTTCATAGAGACTCCTAAGGTGAGGTATTTTCGCTTGGAATTCCTAATTTGCCTTTGTCGGGAACTAAATTTTCGTTAGTATATTTAATAGCCAAGGCGGAAGCATATATTGTGCTTTTCTTGCCCAAATTGAGAGCAAAAAACGAAAGAGACTCTTCTTGAGTATCTATCACAACATTAGCAATGCCATTGCCGCCTTTGTTCTCGGCTGCTCTTAACAAAGCCTGATAAACGGGTTCGCCGTTTTCGCATTTCACATAAACCAAACCGAGCACCTCTACTTCTTTCACAGGACCCCCTATTTGATATATGGTTCCTACGGGGGCTCCAACGCTAGATGCGCAGCCAGCCAGTAACAAAAGCGACAGAAATGCCAAAGCGAGAATAGACTTTGTCTTATTCATATTGAACTCCTTTTTGAGTGGAAATTAGATGGGGGGGGGGGGGGGGG
>JAITFP010000066.1 GCA_031281275.1 Candidatus Fibrimonadaceae bacterium | reverse complement strand
GCCCCCCCCCCCCCCCCCAATTTATACTAAAAGTTTTTACGCATTCTGCGTACTATTGTCTGAACCCCGATTCTCCCGATTTCAGGGATTTTCCCGAAAAAACAAGTACGCCAATCTACATTTCAACTTTATCCATCAAACGGAGATAAATCTATGAAAAAACAAATCGTTTTTTTGCTGCTGTTTTTTATGCTTGCCGTGCCGTGCAAAGCTCAAATGAAACTTGCCGTGCTTGAGCCGGAAGGCAAAGGGTTTTCCGAGGACGAGCAGTGGATGCTCTCGCTCACCCAAAGCTCCATAGCGGGCGACTTCAACAAGTATTCGACCATAACAATCATAGACAGGCAGAACCTTGAAGCGATCATGTCGGAGTGGAAGCATTCGCTGTCCGGCATGACCTCGGACGAGGACGCAATCAAGATAGGCAATCTGGCAAACGCAAGCCATATACTGACGGGCAGGATAACAAAAACACCCAATGCCTTCATGCTTGAGCTGGCAATAACGGATGCGGAAACGGGCAAGAGGCGGGCTTCGTATCCGCCCAAGGCGGTGACTCTGAGTTCGCTGGAGAATCTTTCCGCAATCAAAGAGGCTTCCGCAGACCTGCTCACGCAGCTGGGGGTGAATCTTACGAAAAGCCAGCTTGCCGAATTGAAAGGTCCTGCCGCCTCTGCCCAAGTGCAGGCACAAACCGCATTGGCGCACGGCGTGGTCGCGGAAAGGCAGGGGACAAGCGTGGCAGCACTTAGCTATTATTTCCAAGCGGCAACTTTTGACCCGTCGCTGAAAGAAGCGGTGAATCGTTCTTCCGTGCTGAACGCCAATATATCAAGCGGGAACATGGGCGACAATGTGCGTAACGACATACAATGGCGCAAGCAATGGGTGGACAGGCTGGCGGAAACGGAGAGGTTTTTCGACAGATTCAATAAAGCCAAATCCATGCCATACACATTGTTCTACTCAAAAGAAATCAATCAGGGGAAGATAAACTACCAGAGCGAGACAGTGGCGATAAGCATAGAGACTTATCTGTATGGCAGCGAGGTCTGGGCTGTTTCCATAGAGCGAGCTTTGCAGGCGGTGTATGACGGCTTGAACGCGACAAAGAGGAAAGATGACTGGGGGCTGGACAGGTGGCCCCAGCGGGGCGTCACGGAGCTGAACGCTTTCGAGCGGAGGAGCAATAATTTCTCCGTGGTTTTTGAATTGGTCAATAACCAGAATAAGGTGATAGGCAGGCAGGCTTTGCAGGCGGGCGGCTCTTGGGGATTGAACTGGAGCGGCAGGCCGAGAGTTGAGATATCAAATGCGGACAGGAAAACCTTGGATTTCCAGAATGTCAATGCCAATGATATAACCGACAACCTGACGATAAGGGTTGCGAGTGTGAATGATGTGAACGCCAAGACAGCGGTTATGAATGGGGTTCTGCAAATAAAGGCTATCACTAAAAGCGAGGCTGATTTGTATGACAGTTTCAGGTTTTCAAGGGGGGAAGTGCAGGGATTTGCGGATAGGTATGCTGAAAACGCGAAAGGATTGGTTATTCCCAACGCTATATGGGGCGACCCCGTTACTTCCATTGGCAAAGAGGCGTTCAAGAACGCTGAATTGACTAGTGTAACTATTCCCAACGGTGTTACTTCTATAGGAGACGAGGCGTTTTATGAACATTATAGCGGTCCATTCATTAGTAAGTTCAATAATCGTCATTTACGCAGGATTACCATAGGGACAAATGTAGCTATGACGGAGAATTCATTTCGACATTCTGTGAAGTTTTATTTACAGAATGGCTCTACAAGAGAAGATGACGAGAGTGGCAAGAATTTATTTAATAATTGTTATGACAAGAATGACAAAAAGGCAGGTATATATAATTACTTTGATTATCATGGCGGAAATATTTATGGGGGAACTTGGGTTTATGGAGAAAACCAAGATGCGGTCAATTTAGCAACGGAAAATGCTATAAAGGAAAACACAAAGAGGGCCTTAATAGACCTATTGGGAGCTTTGGGGGCTTTAGTTGTAATTATAGGCGGACTTATAGTTATATTTTAAACCTTGCCAAAGCCGTGTTCCCAAGTTTTGGCGAGATGTTTTTCTATATTATAACTATGTCCTTAAATGCAGACATAATATCAAAAATAGTCCAAAGCCTTATAGACTTGAATATCTATAAAATTATCCTATTTGGTTCCTATGCAAGAGGCACAGCAACCGAAGACAGTGATATAGATTTGCTTGTGATTTTAGACACAGAAGAATTTGCCAAGACTTTTAAAGATAGAATGGCTAGAAATTTGACCGTCTCAAACGCTTTATTGGATATAAATAGAGAATTTGCAATGGATATTATTGTTTATTCGTACGGCGAATTTGAATATTTAGACAAAAAGGAAAGCGATTTTATTAAAGAAATCAAAAATACAGGCGTTGAAATTTATGCCAAATGAAAAAGCCAAACAAAACCCTTGGCTATTCTTTGCAGATAATGACCTAGCCCTTGCCGAAGTGGCTATAGATAATCTCCAATTTACGGGGCAAGTTGCTTTTCTTTGTCAGCAAGCAATTGAAAAATACTTAAAAGCATTTTTATTTGAAAATAAAGTGCAAATAAAAAAGATACACGACCTTGAAAAATTATATTCAGAAGTTAGGAAAATAAAAGATTTTGGCATAGATGAGAATTTACTGCAGATTTTAAGGAATCTATATGTGGAATCTCGTTATCCCACAGACATTGCTTTTTTAGAAAATGGACTTTTGCCTACAAAAGAAGATGCTCAAAGTTACCTAGATTTTGCTAAAAAAGTAGCAAGTATTATTAAAGAAGAAATTAAATAACTTTTAAATTACCACAAAGCGTATATATACAGCAATCGGGAATAAGTATGCCCGCAGACTTGGTAGAGCATTTGTAGATGGGCGTTTATTACTCTACATTCCCACCATTAGGGAATATTCCTCACCAACATTCCAGTCGCCCTAATGCAAATAAGTTTTATAACAAACACTTGGTAAAGAATTACTATAATATCCCCATGCCCCAAAAATTCGCAATCACCTTTTCCTGCATAACAGTCCTTTTCTTTCTTTCGCTGTTTATACCTGTAAAAAATGACAATGATTGCAGCAAAATTCTTTTCTCTTCGCAAGGGGAGCTTTTGCGAGTTTGGTTAAATGGAAACGAGCAATACCAATTCCCAAAAAGCGAAAAAATTTCGGAAAAATATAAAACGGCGGTTTTGCATTTTGAAGATAAAAGATTTAATTGGCATTTTGGAATAGACCCTATTGCGGTAATCCGAGCCATAAAGCAAAACGCAACGGCAGGGAAAATTGAGAGTGGCGCTAGCACCATAACTATGCAGGTGGCAAGGCTAAAAAAACCAAAAAAGCGAACATTTTTTGCAAAACTTTTGGAAACTCATTTTGCCCTTAGAATGGAACTTTGGAAAAGCAAAGACAAAATCTTTGCAGAATATGCAAGCCTCGCTCCTATGGGTGGAAATATAATCGGGGCAGAAACAGCTTGCTGGAGATTTTTTGGACACGGGAGCGAAGAAATCACCTGGGCAGAAGCCGCTCTTTTGGCTCTGCTCCCAAACCGCCCCTCTGCGTTAAATTTGGAAAAAGAAAGGGGAAAACTTTTGGAACGGAGAAATAACCTCCTCAAATCACTTGCAAAAGCTGGCTACATAAATGAGGAAACTTTGAATTCCGCTTTGCAAGAATCCTTGCCTAGGGTAAACGCAGACTGGAGATTCAAAACTCCCCACTATGCAGAGGCAGTTCTTTCGTTATTTCCCAATAAAAACATTTTTCACGGAACAATAGATGGAAAAATTCAAACTCGGTTGGAGGGAATTGCAAAAAATTATGGGAAGAGAATAAGGGAATACTCAAACGTAAACATATCCGTTTTAATAACAGAAACCAAAACGGGAAAAATCAGAGGCTATCTCGGCTCGCTTGATTATTACGATTCTCTATCCAAAGGAATGATAGACGGAGTGCGCGCCCATCGCAGCACGGGGAGCATTATGAAGCCGTTTTTGTATGCGCTCGCAATGGAAGGCGGACCTTACACGCCGGAGAGTTTAATTGAAGATGTCCCAACTTGGTTTAAAGGTTTCTCTCCCCAAAACGCAGACAAAAGTTTCAGCGGAGTTGTGCCTTTCAAAGAAGCCCTTGTTCGCTCGCTCAATGTTCCTGCTGTTAAAATTTTATCGGATTACGGAGTTGAGGATTTTCATTTTTGGTTGAAAAACGCAGGACTTAACGGCTTATCTCGCTCATCGGAAAGCTATGGGCTTTCTTTGATTTTGGGTGGAGGCGAGGCATCTTTGCTGGAACTTGTTCCGCTTTATTCAATGCTTATGAACGAAGGCAAAAGGACGCAGTTGAAATGGCTGGAAGATAGCACTGCCGAAAAAAACGAGCAGTTATTGCAGAGTATCACCGCTTATCATATCAAAGAAATTTTGACATCGGTTAAGAGACCAGATTTTGAGCAATATCATTTGCAATTCAACAACCACATTCCCGTTGCTTGGAAAACGGGCACCAGCTATGGTTCAAGAGATGCCTGGGCAATAGGAGTGAATGAGCAATGGACTATTGGCGTTTGGGTGGGGAATTTTGCGGGCGGTTCGGTTGCGAATTTGAGTGGCAGTGCTACGGCGGCTCCGTTGTTGTTTTCGCTGTTCAACAATTTGAGCGATAATAAAAAAAGAATGTGGAGCGAACTTCCACGAGATGCCGATTTTGAAGAAATTGAAATTTGCACCCTTAGTGGCTACAAAGCAAAAGATTTTTGTCCTCATAAAAAAAATATACTGCTCCCTATAAATAGAATGCAAAGCAAAACCTGCCAATTTCACAAGGAGATAATAATTTCAAAAAACACAGGTTTTGAGGTTTGCAGTTTATGCTGGAACGTTGAAGACACTTTGCATATTATTGAAGAGCATTATTCACCCTCTGTTAGAAACGAACTGAGAAAAACAGGCAGGGAACCAAAAGCGGAAACTTTGCACAATCCGAGCTGCCTCGCAAAAAAAGAGGGAATTCTATTTTCCATTGTTTATCCCGAAAATGGCGCAAGGCTTTTTTTGCCAAGCAGTGATGCTTTGAGTGAAATGGGTTTTATAGCCATTGCTGCACATAAGCAACGCGATGCGGAGTTGCAATGGTTTTTAGACGGAAACTTTTTGGGTACAACCAAATCTGAGCATAAAATGGCGGTGACTGTTGGCAGCGGCGAACACCGCATTGGAGTTCAAGACATGCTTGGGATTTATTTGGAAACTCGGTTCAGGGTGCGGGCGAAGATTTAGGTTACACGCATAAACAATCTAAAAATTTCTTTTTGCTTTTTCTCACCCATTTTGCACTGGGTTTTGTTGCTCTGCGTTTGCGAAAATCAAAAGTAAGAAGATAACCATTGCTTTTGTTTTTTGAATTCAGATATTCTATAAGTTGCTCATAAGCCTTTTCGTGTTTCTGTTCGCCTTTCCAGATTTTCAGCTCAATGATAAACTGCTCGTCGTTGAAATCAACAATCAAATCCGTCCTATTGCCGTTTCTGGTTTCGCTTTCAATATGATAAAAACCAGCACCGTTTATCAGGGGTCTCAAATATGTCAAAAACAACAATCTGCATTCACGTTCCAAAAAATTTGAATCTTTTTTATGGTAAATTTCATAGTAATGCTGCATAAATTTTTTAATGCAGAGTTCCATTTTGAATTTGCCATTTTCAACAACTTCAAAAACACTGCCTGTAATTTTTCTAGCTGTGTCATTCAGAGATATGAAATATTCGCAAATAAAGGTTTCGAAAATTGTATTGTGAACAATCAAACCCCTGTTGCTTTCAGCAAGTATTCCAAACATCACCCCAATACGAATTGCAGGATTGAAATGATTGTACAAAAATTTTTGTCCAGAAATTATTATGTCGTGCAGTAAGTCAAAGAGTTCCTTGTTGCTTTCCATATTTTTTATTATGTCATCAAATAAAACGCTTTGTTCAGTTAAAATAAGTTTCACCGCTTCTTGTACGCCGTTTATAGTCCAGTCTTTGTCTAATTTTTCGTCTATTCTTTGGCATATTCTTGAAACCAAGTATGGATAGCCACTGGTGTAGGCTCTGATTTCCTTGGAAACGGCTTCAATGTCCATTCCTGTTTTATGGTCTTTTTCATATTCTTTAAGCATTGAGGCTATTTCAGGCACGGAAAAAGACATATCTACTTCAAAATCAACGGCTATGTTCCAAGGAGAGTTTATGCGTTTTTCTCCATCTTGAAGTTGGTAGGTTCCTGCTAGAATCATTTTGGCTTTTAAGTTTTTAATATCATACACGCCGCAGAGAATAACGGATTGAAGTGTATAATTGCCTTTATTATTTCTTTTTAAGTATTTATCTCTTAGCATTCCTATAAAACGCAAAAACACTAAATTATTGGATGTTTTGTCTGTTTCGTCTATCATCAAAACTATTTTTTTATCTTTGCAAACCGTGTCTAAAAAAATATCCAGTTCATCAAATGTTTTTGCTTTGCATTTTTCCCATAAGGAAAATCCTTTTATATTGCGCCTTTTTAATTCCCTAGCAATTTGCTTTAATAAACTTTGGCAAAATTTCTTTTCATTCTCAAAAGGAGTATCCCCAATTCCTTCAAAACTTATATGGGCTACTGTGTAACCCCGCTTAACAAGCTCGGTGTCCAATAGCCAAAGCGTTGTAGTCTTTCCATACTGCCTAGCCCTATTTATGGTGAAATACTGCCCTTTTTCTACCATTGCAGCTATCTGGCTGACCTTGTTGGAGATGTCAACCATATAATGCTTGCCCGGAATGCAGATGCCCGTTACATTAAATTCGCGCATTGAAGGAATATAGTAATTATTTTTCTATTTTATTCGCCAATGCACTGTTTGCTCCTCAATAAACGTGGATTTTCTCGGCTCCATTGGCAGGAGTTTTTAATTCTTCTGCTTTTCACATCTTGTACCGAACTGGGCGAGCGCAACAACCCAGATATGGATTCAGCTTTGGTATGACCAGCAATATTACGGGCATCTCATTGAATTATGGCGACAAGTCACATTTGCTTAGTGTTCGTTGTATAAAGGACTAGCACGTAGTCAAAAAGAATTTCTACATTACACCCTAATATGCGTAAATTCCTACCTCTCCTGCTAACTGCCCTCCTTCTCATAGCTTGTGGGCAAAAAGAACAAACCAAAACCGAACAGAATTTGCTCGCTACCGAATTGGCTGGGCAAACAATAGCTTTGGCAGAATTTGTGTCTGCAAAGCCTGCGGCAATTTTAAGCTCTCGTAGCACGATAGAGCTGGAGTTTAAGCAGAACGTTGTTTTGCAAGATGCTGTGGGGCAAGAGTTGTCTGCAATTCCTATTGATTTTGAACCGGCAATAAAAGGCAAGGCAAAATGGTTAACTACCTCGCTTTTGCAATTTGTGCCAGAAGTACCCTTGCAAGGCGGGCAAGCATACAAGGCTAAATTCGATGGCAAAAAGGCGTTTGGAAAAAAGGCTAGCGTTGACAGTTATGCTTTTGAATTCCAAGTTATTCCAAATGAGATTTTAGAAATAAATGGTGGCTTTGACCCTGTGGAAGGAAAAGCAAATACGGCAAAACTCGCACTGGAACTGAGATTTGCAGACAAACCCGATAGCGCAAAACTCAAAAAAGAATTAACGCTTAATTTTAATTCTAAAAGTATGCAATATAAAATGTTTTTTGACGGGCAGGGAAATATCGTTAGGATAGAAAGCGAAAATGTTGTTCGCACAAATAAGGCGCAAAATGCGGAAATAACTTTGCCAAAAAACTGGACAACTAATGAGAATCCGTTTAGCGAAACTTTTTTGTTACCCGCCATTGGAAGCTTTGTAGCGGTTGGTACAAAAGAATCCTCAACAGAAGGCAGTGAAAAATTTTGGGAAATAGTTTTTTCCGACCAAATTGCAAGCAACAGAGATATTTCTGGATTTGTGAGCGTTTCACCAAGCACAAAATATAAAGTTTCAGTTAAAAATAAAACCCTGAGAATAAAAGGAGATTTTTCTTATGGAGTGCCATATACGCTGAAAATTGAAAAGGGGTTTCCGAGTGCTTATGGAACAAAAACAGAAAATCTTATCACTTTGCAGAGTATGTTTAGCGATTTAAAACCTCAGTTAAAATTGATTGGCAGCGGTTTGTTCCTGCCTTTGGAAAACAAGGGGCGTTTGCAGTTGAAAAGCATAAATGTGGCTAGCGCAAAACTGGAGATACGAGAAGTTTTGCCGCAAAATTTAATATTCTTTTTGCAAAACAACGATTTGCGTTCCTCCAATAGATGGATTTCTGATATTGAACGGACATCAAAAGTAATTTATAGTTCTGACATTAAATTTGAAAATCCAAAGAGAAATGAATTTCTAAAAACAGAAATTGATATTTCTAAATACATAGCAAAAAAAGCTGGAGCAGCTTATATTGTAAATCTAAATTTCAATGTGGAAAACCTTATCGCTACTTGCAAAACTACAAATCAAGAGCACGGAGAAAATGATTTGGTTTACGAAGACGATTCTTACTACGAAAGTCCGTGCAACAGTTATTATTATTACGATGCAAATAGAGATGCGGAAAAAATTTTGATTGCTTCTTCTGTTGCTTTAACCGCAAAAAAAGAAACCGATGGCGTTCACGTTTGGGCTATTGATGTTGAAAGTTCCAAACCTATTTCGGGTTTGTCTTTGGAACTCTACGATAATGTAAATGATATTTTGGCTACGCAAAAAACAAATTCAAATGGCTATGTATTTTTCAAGGTGCCGCCCCAAGAAGGCTATGTTATAAAGGGGCAGGGAAATAGAGGGCTGGCTTTGTTAAAACTGAATCAGAATAACTGGGAAACCAGCCGTTTTGATGTTGGTGGAGTTCAAGAAGAAAACAGCAATAAGGCAAGATTATTCGGATATACAGAAAGAGGCGTTCACAGACCGGGCGATACCATTCATTTTGCCGGCATTGTACGCGAAACGCTAGAAAAACCACTCACAAATGTGCAAATGTCCGTTGCGGTGAAAAACCCGCTTGGTGCCGTTGTTTTTGAAAGTACCGCAAAAACTTCTGCAAACGGAATGTTCTCTTTGGATATTCCAACAGATTTAAATGCACCAACCGGAGAATGGCAGGCACTAATAAAGAGCGGTGGAAACGAATGGAGTCACTATTTGCGCGTGGAAACCGTTAAACCAAATCGATTGAAAAATTTACTTGCGCTTCCAGAAAAATTCAGCGGACAAGGGATAAAAATAAAAGAAATCTTTAAAAGTATGTATTTATTCGGCACGCCTGCCGCTGGATTAAAGGCAAATATTGAATTTACGCTCAGAAGCAAATCCTTGAAATTTCCTCGTTTTCCAGATTTCACATTCAAAAACCAAATGCTTTATTTTGAAGAAAGAGATGCCGAATCTCTGTTCGATGGAAATTTGAACAGCAATGGCGAGGTGGAAATTTACAAAGCAATTGATTTGAAAAATAGGAATATTCCCGAAGCGGCAACCATAAGCATACACGCCACCGTTTACGAAAAAGGCGGCGGATTCACAGAAAGCAGGCATTCCACCCTTGTCAATCCATATCCGGTTTTTGTGGGACTAAAAACAAGGGATTATTGGGATGGTGTGCGCATAGGCGATACCTTGCGCGTTCCAGTGATAACCCTTGATGAAAATGGGCAAATTGCATCTGGCAGAAAGCTCTCAGTTAAGGTTTATCAAAACCGCAACTATTCTTGGTGGGAAAGCAGCGAGAATGGACGCTGGGATTTTAGAAAACAAAAACAAACTTACTTAGTTCACGAAGAGACAATTAAAAGCGGAAGTTCCGTAAAAGAATTTAAGTGGGTGCCAGAGAGCAATGGAATGATTGCAGTTGAAATAACAGATGTTGATGGTGGGCATAGTGTATCGCAATTTATTTATGCCTCGTATTGGGGCGGTTCTGAAAATATACGGAACATTCCAGAGGCAAGCCATTTGAATTTGATGAGCAAAAAGAACAACTACGATCTTGGCGATTCCATTTATATTTCCTTTGAATCTCCCGCAAACGGAAATGCCCTTGTGAGCATGGAAAATGCCAATAAAATTTTGGAAACAAAATTTATAAATGCTGTGGCTGGCAAAAACGTTGTCTCTTTTGTAGCGACTAAAAATATGATGCCCAATGTTTATGCTGTTGTAAGTTTATTTTTGCCTTTAAAGAGCGTTGAGGGTGAAAAGCCAATGCGCTATTACGGAATTTTGCCAATTAAAGTTGAAGACGAAAAAACAAAACTGAATTTGGCATTAAGCACTCCAAAAGAAATTAAGCCTGGCGAGGAATTTTCCATAGAGGTCACAAATCCCTCTAAAGAAGATGCCTCATTCACCCTTGCCGTTGTTGATGAAGGCTTGCTGGATTTAACGAATTTCAAAACTCCTGACCCTTGGAAATTTTATTTCCAAAAAAGGGCACTAGGAATAAAAACCTTCGATAACTATGACGAAATTATAGGAGCCTTGATGCCAGATATGGATTCTTATTTATCCATAGGCGGTGGAGATGAAGCAGTAGGAGATATGGCAGGCAAACAGAAAACCCAGAGATTCAAAACGGTTTCTCTGTTCAGCGGCGTTCAAGAGGTGAAAGCTGGAAAAAGCCAAAAAATCAAATTCCAAATGCCGCAATATGTAGGTTCTGTAAGGGCGCAGTTGATTGGAGTTTCTCAAAACGCATTTTCCAAAGACGAAGCTAACATAGTGGTTAAAAAACCTCTTATGGTTTTGCCAACCGCTCCCAGAGCAACAAAGCCCGGCGATAAATTCAAAGTTCCCGTTTCTGTGTTCGCAATGGACGATGATGTGAAAAAAACAAATGTGAGTTTGCACGTTTCGTCCGAACTAAAAATTATAGGCAACAATAATTTCACTCTTTCTTTTGAAAAACCCGGTGAACTTGATGGCAGTTTTGAAGTTGAAGCATTGCCCATTCTTGGAAGTGCAAAAATAATTGTAAAGGCAGAAAGCGGCAGGCACAAAATTGCCGATACAATAGATTTGCCAATAATGAGTTCATCTGCATTCTACACGGAGGTTTTGCAAAAGCAAATTTCAAGCGGTGAACCTTGGCAAACCAAAATAAATGCTTTTGGAATAGAGGGCACTCATAAAGCAACGCTTGTACTCAGCACAATGCCCAGTTTAGGCGCAGACGAGCGATTGGATTATTTAATACATTATCCTTATGGCTGCTTGGAACAAACAGTTTCCAGCATATTCCCGCAATTGTACATTGACAAATTAAGGGATTTGGATTCAAAAACAAAGCAGGAAATTACAGGCAATATAAATTCAGGAATTAAGCGGCTCGCACAATTCTCTTTGAGCCAAGGCTTTTCTTATTGGCCTGGTCAAAGCGGCAATGCGGATTCTTGGGCAAGCAGCTATGCAGGGCATTTTATGTTGGAGGCAAGCAAAGCTGGCTACTCCATTCCGCAAACACTTTTGAACACTTGGAAAAACTGGGAAGTAGAGCAATCAAAGAAAACTTACAACAAAGATTTCCGCAATCAGGCTTACAGGCTGTTCTTGCTTTCCTTGGCAGGCTCAGAACAGATGGGCGCAATGAATTTGATGAAAGAGAATAATTTGGATAAGCTGGACTGGCTTTCTAAATATTTGCTTGCGGGTGCTTATCACATAGCCGGAAAAGAATCCATTGCAAAGCAGGTTTTGGAATATAGCGGAAATGCTTTGAGCGATTATAGGGAAAATTCAGGTACTTATGGTTCTTCTTTAAGAGACCAAGCACTTGCCGCTTTGGTTCTTGCAAAGATGAACAATTTTGGAGAGGCTTTGAAAATTTACCAAACTCTTGCAAAAGAATGGAATTCCAAAGGATGGTGGAGCACTCAGGAAAGCGCATTTGCCCTGCTAGCTTTCTCTGCCCTTAGGGACAAATTCAGCGCAGGCGATGTGGAAGTGGAATGGAAAGCGGGCGAAAAAAAGGGGAAAGTTGTGATTAAAGCCAATAAGCCTCAAAAAATAGATCTAACTTCTGTCGGTTCCAAAGAAGTTTCTGTAAACGCTTTAAATGGCACAATTTTTGCTGAACTTCAAACAAGGGGCTTGCCTTTGGAAGATAACATAAAAGCAGAGTACAAAGGACTTGCTTTAGAAAGGACTTTGTTTAGCTCAACCGGAGAAAAAATCGCCGCTTCTCAAATAAAACAAGGCGAACCATTCTGGATTGTTTTCGGAGCTAGGTCTCTTGTTGCAAGCAAGGTTGAAAACTTGGCACTATCCAGCATTCTGCCTTCGGGTTTTGAAATTTCCAACGATAGACTACACGAAGATAATAGACCCGTATGGCTAAATAACATACGTCCCTCTCTTTCCACAGCCGATTATACAGACATAAGGGACGACCGCATTAATTGGTTTTTTAGCCTATATCCAAATGAAACAAAGGTTTTTGCTGTTCAAATTCACCCAAGCTATGCGGGAGAATTCAGGTGGCCCGGACTTGTTCTTGAAGCGATGTATAACCCCGATTACTTTGCCCGCTTTGAAGGAGAGAGAGTGGGGGTGTCGCCTTGATGAGTTCTCTTTACTATATTATAAAAAGAAGGTTTTATTATGAAGCTACGAACAAGAGTTTGTGTGTTTTTCTGCTTCATTGCAGCATACGCAGCCCCATACAATGGCGATGAATTTGAGTTCAGCCAGCCAGATGGGTCTAGTGTTGCAGTACTTCTTTTTGGAGATGAATTTCATATAGATGCCGAGAGTCCAGACGGCTACACATTAATCCGCGATAAAGACGGCTGGATTTGTTATGCAAAACTTTCCGCAGACGGAAATGAATATGAGTCTAGCGGCATTCGCTATACGGGTAAAAACACCCAACCCAGTAGCGTTAAAAAAAAGATACGCATTAATTCAAATTCTCTTAGGGAAAAACGGCAGAGAAAAAGAGAAGCCCTTGGAAACGGTGAAAATGAATACCGATTATTTCCAAAGAAACTTGCAAAAACCAGCAGCGACTTTCTGTCTGCCGCTGTGGTTAACGATACCACCTATGGATTGGTGCTAATTATAAATTACCCAGAAGACGACAAAAAATCAAGCCTCACAGCTGTCCAAGTTGAAGATGCCCTGAATAGCCCCACCAATAGCAATTCTGTGTGGAGTTATTATTATGATGTTTCTAACGGGAAGCTAATGTACAAGAATATTTTTTCCACAATTGTCACGGTAGATAAATCTTTTAACTACTACGATGACACTTCAGAATACAAACGAGTTCCCGAACTCATTACAAACGCACTTCTCAAGTTCAGAGCCAAACTTGTTGAAGAGCCAGAACTTAGCGAAGCATTTGATAAAATTACCACTTATTCGCGAAATAACAGACCAACCGCTTTGGCGCTCAACGTTCTCCATGCCCACAGCCCAAGAAATTGGTCAAAAGGAACTTGGTCGCATAAAGGGTGGTACACAGGCGGTCCCCCAGGAGATGGCTCTCCTAATTTATATCCTTCGGTAAACGGGGTGTATTTTTATGATTACCAATTATCAGCACTGAGCGGCAGAAATTTTAATACAATGCCAATAAATACCATTCTGCACGAAAACGGGCATATGCTTATGGGCTGGCCAGATTTGTACAATTACGATAACACCATAAAAGACTATGTTGGGTTATATGATATAATGAATACCGGAACTGCTATGCCAAACCCATATTTAAGGGATAAAGCTGGTTGGATAGATGTAATTGATATTACAAACGCGAATGCCACTCTCTCGCATATTGCAAATAGCCACACAGCTTATGTTTACAAACGCAACAGCAACGAAATGTATTACATAGAAGCACGTGCAAAAACCGGTCGCAGTTCTAGCATTCCGGGTTCGGGGCTTATAATATGGCACATACATACGCGAGGCGACAACACAACTTTGAATAGCAGATACCCTTATCCCCAAGTGGCTGTTGTGCAGGCGAATGCAACAAGCTCTGACTGGATTAATTGGGGTTCTGCAAGTTCCAGGGCTACTTTTGTAGGACCTGCTAGGGCAAGCTTCAACGAAAGCAGTATGCCATCAGCCCAATATTACGATAACACAATGTCTCCGATAAATATTTCAGAAGTGAGCACAGCAGGCAACACGATGACTTTCAAAATAGGAACAAACGACCCTTTACCGTCTAACGGCGATGCCGACTTAGCGCCAGTTTTTTCACCGCAAACAACAACCATAAACATTCGCGTACAAACAATAAACAACTCCATTGTACTAACAAACCTGCCAAAAAACGCAAAAGTGGAACTATACAACCTACAAGGCAAATGTATTTTCTCATCGGGAGAATCCTTGAATCGGGAGAATCGAGGTTCAGACAATTTGAGAATTTCGGTTCAGGCAAAAGGAATATACATCGCCAAAATAAAATTCAATAAATAATATGCCTGTTCAAATGAACATATCTCAAGGAATGCAGATAGACCAAAAGCTATCTGCTCAAACTATAATCACATCTCAAATCTTGCAGATGAATTCTTTGGAACTGGAAGCCGCCATTCAACAGGAACTGGAAACAAATCCCCTTTTGGAAATGGACGAGAACAGCGAAGAAGAAACCGAAGAAACAAGCGATGAATATAGCTCAAGTGATATGGACAAGGGTCTTTTAGACAGCTCAGATAATAATTCAGACATAAATTGGGACGACTATTTTCAAGACGGCTTTAAAGACACAGAACCAGAGGATTTTAGCAAAAGAGACCCTGACGAAGACGACTGGGAACGCCCTCAGAGCTATGATTTGGATATTCAGCAATACCTGCTAAACCAAGTTAAAGACAGAAATTTGCCAATAGGTGTATATGAATGTCTTGAATATTTAATAGGCTGCGTTGGTGATAACGGATTTTTATCTGATGAAAACGAGTCTAGGGAAAATTTTGCGAGTAGTTCAGGCAAAAATTCCATGTTCAAAGCCATTGATGCAGTTTTGCAAAACGAAAAACCGCTAAAAAAAGCTCCAAAAGAGGTAAGAGAAGCCTTCGAAGTTTTGCGTAGCCTTGACCCCCCCGGAGTAGGAGCTTTTGACCTTCGCGACTGTCTGCTCATTCAGGCAAAAAGAATCCCGGATTTTTCAAAAACAGCCATTGAAATGCTGGAAAAGCATTACGATTTGCTTTCCGATTTGCGTTATATGCAAATTGCAAAAGCTATGAACATTTCCACCCAAGACGTGACCATTGCGATAAAAGAGCTTGCAAGGCTTAACCCAAGACCGCTCGCTCAAATTCCCGTTTCCAATTTGTCTTATGTAACACCGGATTTTATTGTGGAAAGAGAGCCGAATGGTTCGTTTAGCGTGCAACTCAGAGATGGCACAAGGGCAAAATTGAAGATAAACAGTTCCTACAAAAATCTGCTGAAAACAAAAAACGTTAGCACCGAAGAAAAATCCTGGATAAGGAATAAACTGAACTCGGCAAGCGTTTTTATGCGGAGCATAGAAAGCCGCAAAGAAACTATGCTTTTGGTTATGAATGCCATTGTGCGCAGGCAATACGACTTTTTCGCCCGTGGTCAGCAGCATTTGAGACCTATGATTTTGCAAGATATAGCAAACGAGATAAACAGGGATATAAGCACGGTAAACAGGGTTACAAATGGAAAATACGTTCAAACAAATTATGGAGTTTTTGAACTGAAAAAATTCTTCTCTTCTGGCGTTGCCCAAGACGATGGTACCGAAGTGAGCAATGTGAGAATAAAAGACAGCATCAAAGACCTAATAAACAACGAAGACAAGAAAAAACCCCTCTCCGACCAAGAAATAGCAGAACTTTTGGAAAAACGCGGTTTAAGGGTTGCAAGGAGAACTGTTAATAAGTATCGCGAGGCAATGGGTATTTTGCCAGTTAAGGTGCGGCGTGGGCGTTAGGCGGCAACCCTTTGGTGCTTTTATCCTCTCAAAATCCCATTTTATCCTTGCAAATGCAGAAAAAACCTGCAAAATTGCCATTATTTACCTAGTTTTATTCTTGGAATCCAATCAAAAGGTGTAATATGAAATCCTTGTTTGCGCTCATAATCATTGTGGCTGCCGTTGCGGGAGCTTTTGCTCTGCTTAATCATAATAAAACCACAAGAATGGAAACGCTTTCGCAACGCAAGGGCGTTGTTATGGAAATTCCTGTTAAGCTCCATACGGTTCAAACGCAGAATTTGGAACGAAAAATTAAAATAACTGGCGTTCTCTCTGCCAAAAGGCAGGTCGTTGTTCTTGCAGAAACAGCGGGGCAGGTAAAAAGCGTTTACAAAGAAGTTGGGGATGTGGTTCAGCCCGGTACCATACTTGCCTTTGTGGATGCCTCTGTTATATCCACTCAGTTAGAAACAGCCAGAGCCTCTCTTTTGAACAACCAAAGAGATTTGGAGCGTTTCCAAAAACTTGCCCAAAGCGGGGCTGCAACCCAGCAAACGGTTGATAATTTGCGTTTGGCGGTTGAAGCGGCAAATGCCAATGTTGTGGCTCTTAAAAAACAGGTTGAAAACACATCAATAAGAAGTCCGCAAAAAGGTTTTGTTGTTCAGAGAATGGTGGAAATTGGCTCGGTTGTAGGTGGAGGTGCCCCAACATTCAAAGTTGCCGACCTCTCCGATATGATTATGAAAATAGGGTTGACGGAAATGGAAATTGTGCAAATTAAGCAAGGAATGCCAGCAACTATTCACATAGATGCTTTGGGCAAAGATTTTAAGGCGGTTATAAGCAATGTTGGTATAGCAGCAGATATGAGTGGTCGCTATGCTGTTGAGGTTTTGATTAAGGATCCTTCTGTGGAAAAGGGAGAACTACGCCCAGATTTGGCAGGAAGCGTTTCTTTTGATTTGCCGCCTATGCAAAACGTTCTCGCCATTCCAAGAGAGGCTTTGGTAAATGGCGTAAAAGACCCAAAGGTTTATGTGGTGGAAAATGGTACCGCAAAATTGAAAAAAATTTCCCTTGAATTGGTGGAAGGCTCCTTTGCCGTTGTTAGAGATATTGGACTTAGTGTGGGTGAGCGCATAGTTTTAACCGGACATCAAAATTTATATGAGGGAGCTGCCGTGAGGATAATACAATGAATTTATCCGAACTTTCAATTAAACGCCCTACATTTATTGTGGTGGTGTTTACAGTTTTTGCATTTTTGGGTGCACTCAGCTACAGCAGTTTGCGCTACGAAATGATGCCAAATATAGATTTGCCTATGTTCATCGTGGTCACAGTTTATCCGGGTGCGGCTCCTTCGGAAGTGGAAAATTCTGTGACCAAGGTTATGGAAAGCACTCTTTCTTCTGTACAAGGCTTGGATTTTGTTCGAAGCATTTCTAGGGAAAATGTATCTCTTGTAATTGTGATGCTCAAGCAGGGGACAAATACGGATGTTGCCTTGAATGATGCCTCAAGGCTCGCAGGCTCTGCAAAAACCGCTTTGCCAGACGAAATTCACGACCCAATGGTTATAAAAATAAATTTCAACGCAATGCCAATTATGAATTTGGCTGTGAGGGCAGATAACATTTCTGCAACGGAATTATACGATTTGCTGAATTACCGCATTATACCGGAATTTTCCAGCATTCTCGGCGTGGGAGAAGTATCCATAATGGCTGCTTCTCAACGCGAAATTCAGGTTAATGTTGACCCCGCAAAATTGCAATCGCAAAATTTATCCCTTTTGCAAGTTGTGAGCACGGTTAAAACAAATAACATGAGCTTTCCGGTGGGTAACATAAAAACAGATAGTTTAACGAGTTCCATAAGGCTTTCCGCAAAATACTCGGAAATAGAAGATATAGCCAACACTATAATAAAAAGAAACGGGGATGGCTCCTTGCTAAAAGTTTCTGATATTGCAGAGGTGACAGATGCGGTTAAAGATGTAAGCGGTTTTTACAGACTAGACGGGCAACCCGCAGTGGGTATGTACATATCCAAGCAAGACGATGCGAATACGGTGGAAGTTGCCAATTCGGCAAAGAAAAAAGCAACCGAACTGGAAAAACGCTACAAAGAACAGGGGCTTAAATTTGGCATAGCTATGGACGGTTCAATAATAATCCGCAATGCCGCAGATGCAGTTCGCACAGATTTGATTTTGGCGGTGGTATTTGTAACCATACTTATGATTTTCTTTTTGCATTCCATGCGCAATGGCATTATAGTTATGGTTGCCGTTCCGCTCTCGGTGATTACCTCCTTCATTGGACTTGCGGTTATGGATTTTACCTTGAACATAGTAACCCTGCTCGCTTTGTCTTTGATGATAGGAACCCTTGTTGATGATGCCATAGTCGTTCTGGAAAATATTTATCGCCACATGGAAATGGGCAAAAACGCTTTGCAGGCATCTGTGGATGGCATAAAAGAAATAGGGCTTTCCGTGCTGTCCATAACTTTGGTGCTTTTGGTGGTGTTCTTGCCAATTTCAATTGCACCCGGAATGCTTCGCCCCGTGTTCCAGTCTTTTGCTCTAACCATAGTTATTTCTGTTAGCATATCACTGCTCGTTGCATTCACGGTTGTTCCTCTGATGACAAGCCGCTTTGGAAAATTAACGCACATTGAAAATAAAGGCATTTGGGGCAGCATACTTCACTCTTTTGAATATTTTGTGGGCTTGTTCCACAGTCTCATAATATCTGTTTTGCATTGGGCTCTTAGCCATCGCTTCATAGCATTGTTTTTTTCTGGCATTATTTTTGTCGTTTCCGTTGCTTTGCTCCCGCTTGGCTACATAGGCAGTGAAATGGTGGCAAACGGAGATAATGACGGTGTTTCTGCATCGCTTGAATTTGTGAAAGATATTTCAGTTACGCAAAACAATGAAATTACCCGCACTATAGAGAAAGAAATTTTGCAAATGCCCGAAGTTGTGAGCGTATATGCCGGAGTTGGCGCGAGTAGTTCCAGATTTGGTAGCGGAGGTGCTTTTAATAGCACTTTGGGCGTAAAATTGGTGGATAAAAATAAACGCACAAGAAGCTCAGAAGATTTTGCCGCAGATTTGGAAAGATATATAAATGCCAATTTTGCTGGAGTTAAAGCAACCGTGGCAGCAGACGCTATGCTGGCTGGCGGCGGCGGTGGTGGCATGAATGCTCCCATACAAATTGTTCTGCAAAGCTCCGACAGAGATTCTCTTTTGGCTTTTGCAAACACAATGTTAGATACGCTTGGGAAAATTAATGGCATACGCAATATAAAACTCAGTTCGGATTTGGGAAGCCCAGAAGTTGTGGTTGATATAGACCGTGAAAAAATGGCGCGCATGGGTTTGGATTTGAGTTCTGTGGGCGGCACCCTGCAATATGCCTTTGCCGGAGACCAAACCGCAAAATTCCTAAAAGGCGATTACCAATACGATATAAACGTTCGCTTTGACGGCTTTGACCGCCGCAGCGCAGAAGACGTGGGCAACTTGACCATTATGAGCCAACTCGGCGCACCTATTAAATTAAAGCAAATCGCAAACATAACCGAAGGCACAGGACCCAACATGATGGAGCGTTATGGTCGCATTCCCTCCATTATGCTACAAGGCAATATAGAGGGGCGTTCTATTGGCGAAATAGGCGATGATATAAAGGCAAAGTTAAATGAAAAATTAAAAGGCAATCATGATATAACTTATCAGGTTGAAGGAATGTTGAAAAATCAGGCAGATGCCTTTATGTCTCTGTTTATTGCGTTTTTCGCTTCCATATTTCTCGTTTACTTGATTATGGTTGCTCTTTATGAAAGCTATCTTTACCCCTTTGTGGTGTTGTTCTCAATTCCTTTCTCCATTATAGGGGCATTGTGGGCACTCGCACTTACTGGCAATAATTTGAGCATTTTCTCGCTCCTTGGCATTATTATGCTTGTAGGTTTGGTTGCAAAAAACGCTATTTTGGTTGTTGATTTCACAAACCAAATTAAAAAGCAAGAGAACAGCGTTTACAAATCTTTGATAAAAGCTGTAGAAATTCGTTTCCGCCCCATTTTGATGACAGCTCTTGCGTGTATTGTGGGTATGCTTCCCATAGTTGCGGGGCACGGCGCAGGTTCCGAATGGAAGCGCGGCATTGGCTGGGTAATTATGGGCGGAATGACTAGCTCCATGTTCCTTTCTCTAATTGTTGTGCCGGTTATTTATAGCTTGCTTGAAAGCGTTAAAATTTGGGCAAAGAGAAAGCTGGGAATGATTCCTAAGGATGCGAAGTTTGATTAAATAATTTTCAAAACAAGGAAAAATGGGCAGTATGAATTATTACTACCGAAGTACAATAAGCGATTTTTTGCAAAAAAATACCAATGAAATAATTGGTACAATAACTCGTTCCAATGAATTTGATGCAACGTTTTTGCAAAACAAATCGTGGGAACAGCAAATACCGATATTGAAAAATGCTTTGCAGGATTTTGATGGCGAAATCTTTTTTGAATTTTCAATTCCCAGGATGGGGAAAAGAGTTGATACACTTGTTATTATTCAAAATGTAGTTTTTGTAATTGAGTTCAAGGTTGGCGAAAGTAATTTTTTAAATCATCACACTGACCAAGTTTACGATTATGCTTTAGATTTGAAAAATTTTCACAAAACAAGCCTCAATGTAGTATTAGTACCGGTATTAATTGCAACCGAAGCAAAAAAATCATTTACTGAAATTTCACTAACTTCTCATAATGATAATTTAACTAAACCTGTTAAAATAGGCAGTAATGAATTAAAAGGAGTTATCCAAAAGACTTTACTTTCCTTTTCAAATGAACCTATAATAAATGTAACCGAATATGTAAGCGGTGGTTACATGCCTACGCCAACTATTATAGAAGCCGCAGTATCATTATATACCACTCACAATGTTGAAAATATAACTCGCTGCGATGCCGATGCAAAAAACTTGACTGTGACGACACGAAAAATATCAAAAATAATTGAAACAGCTAAAAATGAAAATAAAAAAATCATTTGTTTTGTTACAGGTGTTCCCGGAGCAGGCAAAACACTTGTTGGTTTGAATGTTGCGACTTCTCATTTCGATAATGAAAATGGAAATGCAAGTGTGTATTTATCTGGAAATAAGCCATTAGTTGATATTTTGCAGGAAGCATTGGCAAGAGATAAAGTTCAAAGAGAAAAAGAAATGGGGAATAGGATAACAAAAAAAGAGGCACAACAAGCCGTAAAAGCATTTATTCAAATAATACACCATTACAGAGACGAATATCTTAAAAATCAAGAAGCACCATACGACCACGTTGCAATTTTTGATGAAGCACAAAGAGCGTGGAATAGGGAACAGACGGTCAAGTTTATGAAACAGAAAAAAGGTATTGCGGATTTCGATTATTCAGAGCCAGAATTTTTGATTTCTTGTTTGAATAGACATAAAGATTGGGCTGTGATAATTTGTTTGGTCGGTGGCGGACAGGAAATAAATACAGGTGAAGCGGGCATTTCGGAATGGTTAAATGCAATGGATAAAACATTTTCCGATTGGAAAGTGTATATTTCGCCGAACTTAACAGATTCAGAATATGCAGCAGTAGAAGCGATAGAGAAATTGAAAGACAGAGTTTCTTTTGATGAAAATTTGCATTTGTCCGTTTCAATGCGTTCATTCAGAGCGGAAAAATTATCGTCATTTGTAAAAAATATTTTAGACATTGAAATAGAAAAAGCAAAAGAAGATTTTTCACAGATTGCCGAAAAATACCCAATCGTATTATCACGCGATATTGTGAAAGCAAAGCAATGGTTAAAAGAAAAAGCCAGAGGTAGTGAACGTTACGGTATAGTTGTTTCTTCGCAGGCATTACGATTAAAGCCATTTGCCATTGATGTAAAAACACCTATGAATCACGTAAACTGGTTTTTGGATGGCAAATATGATGTTCGTTCTTCGTTCTATTTAGAAGATGTTGTAACTGAATTTCACATACAGGGTTTGGAATTGGATTGGAGTTGCGTCGTTTGGGACGGTGATTTACGATATTCCTCAAATGGTTGGCAAACATTTTCTTTCAAAGGCAACAAATGGCAAAATATAAACAACTATGAACGTAAGAAATATCTTCTGAACGCTTACCGTGTTTTGCTTACCAGAGCGAGGCAGGGAATGGTTATCGTGATTCCAGAAGGGAATAGCGAAGACCATACACGAAAAAAAGAGTATTACGATGGGACGTATAATTATTTGAAAGAAATAGGATTGCGAACGATATAACAGTAATTTGCAAAATAATTTAAACCATAAACATTTAAATTTTAAAATAAATATACATTATTTTTTCATAAAAATATATATGAGTTTTGTATATTTATGAAAAAGAACGTTAAATTAGCGAGATATGTATGATGACATTACTAGCATTAATAGGCTTGGCTACCATAATCAGTGGCTGTTTGAAACGCTTAGTAGGTATTGTATTTCTTATAATATTCATAGTAATATTACTCAAAGAGGTTGGGTATATATGATATCATTCTGCTTTCTGCGTATCGGATTGCTTTGCCAATTTACACCAAAAAATCTTCAAAATTGCTTTTGTCTATAATTTCAACGGAGCTATTTTTGTAACTGGCTAAAAAGGAATTTTTGCCTTTTGCCTTTGCTCTTGGGTTCCATTTTATTTCATAGCCATTCAAGTAACCTTCGCCTTCTTCAACATAGTCTATTTCTTGCTGTTGCTTTGTACGCCAAAACCAGCAATTTTTCCATATACCATCATATTCCAATTTCTTTCTACGTTCCGATATAACAAAGTTTTCCCACATTGCCCCGATATCTTGCCTAATGCTTGTATCTGAAAAATTGGCTATCAAGGCATTGCGAATGCCAAGGTCGCAGAAATATATTTTTCTGCTGCTTTTCAATTCGTTTCTCAAATTCCCGCTAAAAGAATTCAATCTGAATATAACAAAACACTGTTCTAAAAGAACAATGTATTTTTCCACCGTTTTTGAATCCAAGCCCACAATTTGCCCCAGTTCGGCAAAAGATACCTGCGAACCTATTTGATACGCGAGTGCTTGCAAAAGTTTTAGCAATTTATCTGGTTTTTGAATGCCTTCCCATTTAAGAATGTCTTTGTAGAGATAACTGTCTGATAACTGTTTTAAAATTTCCTTCTCTCTGCCGGGGTTATTCACTATTTCGGGATAATATCCATATATAAGCCTATGTGGCAGCATTTTTTTTTCATTTAGCAGCCCGTTGGCTTTTGCCATTTCGGAAAAAGAAAGCGGATACAGTTCATTTGTTTTATTGGCTATTTCAAATGCGGAACTACCCGTAGCAATTACCTGCAAATTTTCAATATTATCTGCTATAAGTTTTAATTTTATGCCAATATCCTCTATATTTTGAGCTTCGTCTATAACAAGGAATTTTTTCCCTTTGAAATAATTTTTCAAGCGAACTGCAGAAATATCGCGAAAAAATTCATTTGTGCTTTGCTCGTCTCCACTTAGCCATTCTACATTTTTTTCCCTTTCAAAAATCTCTTTGAGCAAAGTTGTTTTGCCAACTTGCCTAGCACCGAGCAATACAAGTACCTTTTTTGAGTTAAGCATTTTTTTAATGCTTTTTTCTAAATGTCTCTTTATCATAGCATAAATATACAAAATTCATAACTTTTCAGGAAAAAATTCCAAGAAAGTCATAACTTTTTTGGAATTTTTTCCTGACACAACAAATTTTCTACATTTACCCCCAAAATGAAATTAGCTCTTATCATTGGAATCGGCAGCTTTATAGGCGGTTTTTCTCGCTATCTGCTATCTTTATTAATACAAGCAAAAACAGCATCGCCGTTTCCATTGCATACCTTGATAATAAATATCATAGGTTGTTTTTTTATTGGAATTGTTTTTGGATTTTTTGATAAAGGGCAAATTTCACAAGAATGGAAATTGTTTTTTGCAACGGGTATTCTTGGTGGATTCACTACTTTCTCTGCGTTT
The DNA here is from genome assembly GCA_031281275.1 of Candidatus Fibrimonadaceae bacterium. Classification (GTDB taxonomy): domain Bacteria; phylum Fibrobacterota; class Fibrobacteria; order Fibrobacterales; family Fibrobacteraceae; genus Fibrimonas. Next base: position 238 of record JAITFP010000066.1, on the reverse strand, counting down.
TCAATTGAAACATTGACTTTATTTAGAGAAGGATATGTGGGTTATGCCTTGGTTTATATTTTCTCTAGCGTTTTTTTAGGGCTGTTGCTAACTTACTTAGCTTATTCAATTGTAAAACATTTTCTATATTAACCCAAAACCCAAAAGGAGGCCATAAAATGGCAAAGATCAAAAATGTAGTTGGCCGTCAAATTTTAGATTCGCGCGGCAACCCGACCGTTGAAGTTGAAATCACTTT
>JAITFP010000038.1 GCA_031281275.1 Candidatus Fibrimonadaceae bacterium | reverse complement strand
GCCTATTCCAGCAGCAAACAAAAGCAAAAAGGGAATGAATATCGCCGCCTTTTGCCCATAGCCGCGGGCTTCGTTGACTCCCCAAACTATGTTCATATTCGTTTCTATTGTATCTATTGAAAGTATAAATGTAACCAGCAAACCAAAAGCGCCTATAATTCCCAAAGAACCGAGTTTAATCCCCTGAGCCTTTACTAAAAATGGCATAATGCTATCTAGAATCACAACAGTCAAAGTGTTTATTTCAATACTGCTATCGGGCAAAAATAAATGCAAGGCATTGTCTATATGCGGAGTTATTTTTTCCAGCAACTCTGGTAAAAGGCTTGGCAAATGGTTTATGAATAAATCGCCAACACCAAGAGAGAGGCTTATAGATGTGAGCAAAATAAACAGGGGTATTGCTGCCAAAAGTGATGTATATGCGAGTGCGGTAGCTCTTATTGTACAATGCTCAAGCAAAAATATTCGTAAGCTATCGTATATTATTCTAATGGGCGAAGGATATTTAATCATCCAAATATCAAGCTTTGCCCAGATATCAAGTTTTTCCGCAGAATGCCTCATTGCAAGGTATAATATAGTAAGTGTTTTAACTATATTCTCCATTATGTCAAATAAAGTTTTAATAATCGGAGCGGGTGGGGTTGCCAATGTGGTTGCTCAAAAATGTGCGCAAAATAGCGAGGTGTTTGGGGAACTGCTGATAGCGAGCCGCACAGAGAGCAAAGCCAAAACAATAGCAAGCCGCATAAAGAACATTCCTGTTGGTACAGCAAAAGTGGACGCAGACAAATCCGCAGAAGTTGCTGCCATAATAAAGGATTTCAAACCAAAAATGGTTTTGAATATAGCACTCCCCTACCAAGACTTGGCAATAATGGATGCCTGCCTTGAAACCGGAGTTGATTACCTAGACACCGCAAACTACGAACCCAAAGACATTGCTCATTTTGAATACTCTTGGCAGTGGGCTTACCACGAAAGGTTCCAAAACGCAGGCATAATGGCACTGCTGGGTTCTGGCTTTGACCCAGGCGTGACAAACGTGTACACAGCATACGCAAAAAAACACCACTTCGACAAAATAGATACCCTTGATATTGTGGACTGCAACAACGGCAACCACGGAAAGGCATTCGCAACAAATTTCAACCCCGAAATAAATATAAGAGAAATAACCCAAAACGGCAGATACTACGAAAACGGAGAATGGAAAGAAATCCCACCGCTTTCAGTTCACAAGGATATCAGCTACCCGGAGGTTGCAGTGCGCGGCTCTTATGTGCTGTTCCACGAGGAGTTGGAGTCGCTTGTAAAGCATATCCCAGAAATAAAAAGAGCAAGGTTCTGGATGACATTCGGAGATGAATACATAAAGCATTTAACCGTTTTAAAAAACGTTGGTATGACACGCATAGACCCTGTGAAATTCAACGGCATAGATATAATCCCGCTGGAATTTTTAAAGGCACTGCTCCCCGAACCTTCAACCCTTGGCGAAAACTATTCCGGCAAAACCTGCATAGGTTGCCAAATAACTGGGCAAAAAAACGGGAACCAGCAAACCTATTTTGTTTACAATGTTTGCGACCACGCGGAATGTTTCAAAGAGGTTCAGGGACAAGCAATAGCCTACACAACAGGCGTTCCAGCAATGCTAGGCGCAGCCCTTATGCTCACGGGCAAATGGAGAGGCAAAGGTGTGTTCAATATGGAGCAATTAGACCCAGACCCTTTCATGGCAGAAATAGGCAAATGGGGGCTTCCTTGGAAGGAACTATTTGGCAAAGAAGCGGAGTTAGTATAATGGTAAACACTTCCCTTTTCAATTTGCGCATAGCTGGCATAAACGAAAAACTCGGCGTTCTTTCTTTCAATATCCTTGAAGGAATTTCAGGAGATGATACTCTTTCCATCGGTTTTATGGCATCTTCCAAAGGATTATCGCAATCCATAATCGGCAAGGAGGCGAATTTTTCTTTTGAATTCAACGGCAAAAAAGAATTTTTCAACGGGCAGGTTACAAGCTGCTCGGTGGAGCAAGCCGGAGCAGTTTCAAGGGCAAGTGTTGAAGTGAAAACCATTAGGCACAAGTTAGACAAGGAAAAAAAATACTCGGTTTATTGCGAAAGCGATGTTGAAAGCATCGCACGTTCAGTAATAAGCAAAGCCGGAGTTTCAAACCTTAAATGCAGCTTGAAATCTTTTTACGAAGTACATTTTAAAATTCAGTACAACGAAACCGATTTAAATTTTTTGCAAAGGCTTTTGGAAGAGTTCAACATAATTGAATTTGTAAAACATTCCGAAAATAGAAGCGAGCTATTTATAAGCGACACCGGAGAATTCAGCGGTTCTGCGACAAACCTAACAAAATGCCGCCTTGAAATGACAGACAAAGGAAATTTCTTTTTTGGATATGGGCACTCCCCTATGAGACCCGGCACGGCATTCTGTGCTTTTGGCGAAACATTCATAGTTTGCTCCACATATCACCAAGGCAGCCAAGAAGCAGCTTATGGGATAAAAGACAAAATCGATGGCTACACCTGCCAAGTTGCCGCCTTCTCAAAACGAATGTTGAAATCAATGCCACGTAGCAAAGAAAAACCACAAGTCCCCGGAATTATCGTTGCCAAAACCGAAGGTTTCGTTGGTACTTACGCCTCAATAGATTCGCAAGGTCGCTATATTGTCCGTATGCCCTTTGACGAAAAAAACATAGGAATGACAAGCAGCATTCCAGTGCATTTGGCGCAGAGTTTTGTCGGAGTTAATTGCGGCGTTCATTTTCCGCTTAGAAAAGACGTTCCCATTTTAATAGCATTTGAAAACGGAGATATAGACAAGCCCATAGCACTTGGAGCAATACCAAGCGGCATACATACAGGACCAGTTATAGGTGCGAATTCTTTTCAAAACATTCTCAAAACCCATAGCGGAATAAAATTCACATTCAACGATGCAACAGCAGGTTTAGACATTGAAGCACCGAGGAATATTTCAATGAGTGCAGGCAATGAACTTACTTTGGAAGGGAAAAAGAAAAGCACTCTTAAAACTCAAATGGGAACAAAGCTCTGCATGGACGAGGCAGCCGGAAAATTGGAAATGGTAGCTAAAAAAAGCATCTCTATGAAAACCGATAAAACAAGGCTTGGCATAGGTGATTCCGGCAAAAGTATAAACATGGGAGCAGCCAAAGATGTTTCAATAAATGCGAAGAAGAAATTGTTTTTGACTGGAAAAAGTCAGAGTGTTCTCCAAGCTGGTGGTGTGAAAATAACTATGAACAATTCCACCAAAAGCCTTAAAATAGAGGCTCCGGGGAATATTTCCATAAAGGCTGGTGGGCGATTGGTTTTAAAGGGAACTATTGTGGAGATAAATTAGTTTTCTATAGTCAACTCTCCACCCTTAAAATCAACCGTAATCTTACTATCCGCTTTTATCTTTCCTGCAATGATTTCCCTAGACAGGAAAGATTCCAAATGCTTTTGAATATACCGCTGAATTGGCCTTGCGCCATATTGAGAATCGCAAGCATTTTCCGCAATGGCTTCCGCAACAGCACTCTCAAAAACCACCTCTATTCTCTGCGCATTTAACCGCTTTTCAAGAGCATTCAATTTAATCTGTGCAATTTGAATCAACTCGCTCTTTTCCAGAGATTTGAACACCAAAGTGTTATCCAAACGATTTAAAAACTCTGGACGGAAAAATGTTTTCAAGTCTTTCTCCGGTAAATTTGATGTCATCAAAATCAGGGTGTTTTTGAAATTCACCTTTCTGCCTTTGCCGTCTGTTAAATGCCCCTCGTCTAGCACTTGCAGCAAGGCATTGAAAACATCGGGGTGAGCTTTTTCTACCTCGTCAAAAAGCAGCACGGCATAAGGATGCGTACGAACCGCCTCCGTTAGCTGACCGCCCTCATCGTAGCCCACATATCCTGGGGGGGCACCTATGAGCCTTGCTACGCTGTGTTTTTCCATATACTCGCTCATATCAAAGCGAAGCATTGCGTTTTCGCTGTCAAAAAGCTCTGCGGCAAGGGCGCGGGCAAGTTCGGTTTTTCCAACGCCTGTTGGTCCAAGAAAAAGGAAACTGCCTATGGGAGCATTTTCCCTTGAAAGACCGCTTTTGTTTCGCAAAATTGCGAGCGAAACTTCTTCCACTGCCTCGTTTTGCCCTATTAGCCTTTTGTGCAACCTGCTTTCCAAATTCAAAAGCTTTTCTCGCTCACCTTCCCGTAAACGTGAAATTGGAATGCCTGTCCAGTGGCTCACAACTTGGGCAATGTTTTCTTCGGTCACCACTTCCGAAACTCCGTCTGGCTCATTTGTGCTAAGAGCAGCTTCCAAATCTTGCGTTGTTTTTTGTAGCATTGGAATTTTGTTGTATTTAAGCTCTGCCGCTTTTTCAAGTTGGTAAGAAGCCTCTGCTTTTTCCATTTCCTCTTTTGCGGCACGGAGTTCTGCCTGTGCATTTTTCAAGGTTTCAAAGCGAAGCCTTTTTTGTTGCCAACGCTCCTGTTGTTCCTTTACATCTAAATCCACCGCTTTTAATTCCTCTTGCAATTCTTTTAGCCGCTCTTTTGAAGCAGTATCGTTTTCCATTCCAAGTGCTTTTTCCTCTATGCGAAGTTGAAGCTGCCGCCTTTGCAAAGTGTCTAGGGCTTCGGGAACGGTGTCTAGCTGGGTTTTCACCATACTCGCCGCCTCGTCTATTAAATCTACGGCTTTGTCTGGCAAAAAGCGGTCTGAGATATAGCGGCTGGAAAGCTGCACAGCGGCAACCAAGGCGTTGTCTTGAATGCGAACCCCGTGGTGTGCATCAAAGCTCTCTTTTATGCCACGCAAAATGGAAAGAGCCTCGTCTGGGCTTGGTTCCGCGACTGGCACGGGTTGAAAGCGGCGTTCCAATGCGGCATCTTTTTCTATGTATTTGCGATATTCTGCGGTTGTGGTTGCACCTATGCAATGCAATTCACCGCGAGCAAGTCCGGGTTTTAGCATATTACCCAAATCCATACTGCCCTGCGTTTTTCCTGCCCCTACTATGTTGTGAATTTCGTCTATGAACAAAAGCGTGTCTTGCTCCTGTTCTAATTCATCTAAAACGGCTTTTAAGCGTTCCTCAAATTCGCCCTGATATTTTGCACCCGCTATCAAAGCGGATAAATCAAGTGAAAATATCTTTTTGCCCTTTAAGGCATCTGGTACATCGTTTCTGTGAATGCGGTGCGCAAGGCCCTCTACAATGGCGGTTTTTCCTGTGCCCGGCTCCCCTACGAGCACAGGATTATTTTTCGTTTTGCGTGCCAAAATTCGAATCACTCTGCGGATTTCCTCTTCACGCCCTATCACAGGGTCTAACTTTCCCTCTGCGGCAAGAGATACCAACTCTTTGCCAAACCTGTTCAAAGCGCTGTCCTCTTTCGCAACCGCCGCCGCACTCATAGGGTCAGAAAGCCAAGTGCGAACCGCCTCCGCATTGCCGAGCGCATTTTCAAAAATTGAAACAAGCTGCCTATCGCCCGAATTTTTCATCAAAGAGATGAGCAAGTGCCCAGGCTCCGCACTGCTACCCTGCTCAGAACGCACCAACTTAACAGCGGCTCTCAATACCCCAGATAAATCGCTGCTAGGGTGGCTATCTGCATCTGTGCTTTCTACAATGCGAGGCAGTTTATCCAAAATCTTTTGAACCGCGGTTCGCATTTCCTGTGTTTTTGCATTTTTTGCCTTGAATAAATTTTTCAAGCGTCCGTCTGGGTTATCCAAAATGGCTGCCGCTAAGTGTGGAGTGCCCCACTCGCCGTGGCTAGCCTTGTCTTGGATTTCTTGCGACTTGGCTAAAATTCGCTCAGATTGTTTTGAAAATTCCTGCATATTAAAGAATAAGGCAAAAGCTGTGCCACGCTAAAATAAGCTATTTTTCAAGGTTTTGGGGGCAAATGTGTCAATTTGAAACATTGGTGGTGCGTTTTGGGGTTGCAGGATTTCTATTGCGTTTTCATATAAATTTACTATATTACAGTTCAAGGAGTTTATATGCAAGCTGCGTTATTAGGCACTTATTCAAATGGAGTTGTTGAATTGGATGAACCTATTGCAAAGAAGAATGGCAATAGGGTTGTAGTTGTATTTTTAGATAAATCGGAAAAAAGGGAAGAATCGGAGCAGAAAAACTCTGTTAATAGAATGTGTGGAATTTTCGCAGGAAAAGTTCCTTTTTCAGTTTCAGATGACTTTGCAAAAAACAAGCAGAAAGAAATGGAACTTGAAATATGAGTGATAAATACGTTTTGGATTCTTGTGCCATAATTGCTTTTTTATATGGAGAACAGGGAAAAGATACAGTAAAGGATTTATTAAACGGCAATAATGAAGTATATATGCATTCAGTAAGCATTTTAGAGGTTTATTACGATGCAATTAAAAGAATTGAAAGTGATAAAGCTGATTTATTCCTTAAATGGATTTTTAATGATTCTCCAATTACAGTTTTATATGAAATAACAGAAAAAACAATAAGAGATGCAGGGTATTTCAAATCTGCATATAAAATTTCGCTAGGAGATTCTTTTGTTTTAGCAACAGCAAGGTTATACGATGCAAAAATAATTTCGTCTGACCATCACGAATTTGATGTTATAGAAAAGCAGGAAAATGTTAATTTCTTATGGATTAGGTAACTTTTCCCCCCAATTTCACCCCTTTTTTGCAACTTTTTCACTTTTTTCCACCACACTCGGCAAAAAAAATGTATATTTACTATCCATAATGGCAAATTTGTTTGCTGGTTGTTGGTTTTTGGCGGAGAATTGGAGTTGAGTGTTTTTATAGGTAAATTGCTTGCGAATGGATATGCTGCACAAGCATTTCGCTTTGAGCATTCTCAATCCGTCAGCTCTGGGGGGGGGGGGGGGGGGGGG
>JAITFP010000035.1 GCA_031281275.1 Candidatus Fibrimonadaceae bacterium | reverse complement strand
ATTACCGCAAGGCATTGCGCCTCTTTGCAAACTTTATTGGCATTTTCTTTTGAACCCAGCTTGTCTATTATGCTTTCTGCGGTCATTATGGAGTATTTATCTTTAGGCAATATTTTTACCGCTATTTCACGCAGCTTTACGCTCAGGTAGGTTAAATCGCCGTCACCTATTGTATTCAATATAGCAACACGCTTTTGCTCCTGTTGCCCGTAGGCTACAAAGGCTAGTAACGGCAGAATGAAAAAAAATGTTTTGCAGTTAAAAGTCATTTGAACTTGAATATAGTAAAATTTTCTACCTTATACCCCAACTATGAGTTCCGCAAATATGAAGTATAGCGAGGCAGTTAAAAGGCTGGAAGAAATATTGGAAAATGTTGACCGCTCCAATGTGGGCATAGATGAGCTTGCAGATTTGGTAAAGGAGGCTTCTGATTTAATAAAAACCTGCCGCAGCATACTCACAAGCACGGAACGGAATGTGCAGGAATCTCTGGAAGATTTGGAAGGTTAGTTTATGCGTATATTCACGCTGTTGGTGTTCTTATTCTTTGTTTCTTCTTATGCTTATTTTGGAAAGAAGAACGAAGCACAAGAGGTTTTTGGATGGGCTATGCTTTTGCAAAGCCCTCGCACCGTGGCATTTGAAGGTGCTGGCTCTGCTCTTCAAACGCAGGATTTTGGAGCAGTTTTGATGAACCCAGCCTTATTGCAAGGCGATGGCTTGGGGGCAGGCATTTCTGGACAAAGCGGGGATTTGGCAGATTGGCAGGGAATAGCGGTGTTTTCGCATCCATTTTCAATAGGCGAAGCAGAAGGAAGAATGCAGCATACTTATGGAGTTGTTGATAACGGCAAGGTTGAAAACTTAGGAGAAGAAGCCGAGCCAATGGGCACTAGCCATCCCATTGCGCAGTATTATGCCATAACAGCGGCATTTCCATTAAAGCACTTTAAGTTTGGAATAACAGGAAGATATTTATGGCAAAGGTTATCGGAAATTGACAATGCACAAGTAGGAATGGGACTTGCTATGGACTGGGGATTTTTATGGAATTCAGGCTCTGCTCGTTATGGATTTGCGTTTATGGGGCGGCATTTGGGGCAGCAAATTCGCCCATTCGTGAAAGGCGGAGTTAATGGCTATGCACTTGCTTCCGAACTTGCTCTTAGTACATTTTGGCGTTTAGATCAAAACTTTGTATGGCTTTTTGAATGCTCGGCTCCACGCTATTCACCAGCAGTTGGAAAACTGGGGTTGGAATATCGCTTTTCGGAATCTTTGTTCGCAAGAGCAGGAGTACAAAAAGACCTTATAGATGCCGCTCGCTTTGGGCGTTCTATTTTTGATAAAAACGAGAAAACTCCCAGAGCTGGTTTCTATCGTTTGTTTTCGGCAGGCGCAGGATATAGATTTGGGGATTTTGCCTTGGATTATTCTTACAGCATGTTAATCGAAGGTCAAGGAAATGAACACAGAGTTGGATTAAGCGGAGCGTTTTAGAAATGTATTCAAGTTTTTATAGCGAGAAAAACGAGTATTTTTCAATAATAGCAGTTTCGCTTTTATTCCATTTTGCCGTTGTTGCCGCATTGTTAATAGCTGTGTGGTTACGTCCTGCAAAAGAAAAACCACAGCCAATACCTTTTTTTGAAATGTTAAATGTAGCTCCGCCACCACCACCAGCTCCATCAAAACCCGTTCAAAAACCTCCAGAACCCATTCCCGAACCAGTTGCAGAGCCTGAGCCTGTAATCAAACCAGAGTTAAAGCCAGAACCAAAACCAACGCCTGTTGCCAAACCAGAACCCAAACCTAAAACGGAACAAAAATCAGAGCCAAAACCTGCTCCGGCAGAACCTGCAAAATCAATGGATATGCCTATGGATTTGCCTTCAGATATAAAAAGCAAAGATATGGATATGCCTGCTTTGACAATCCTTGGCGATGTGATTATGGATCCGCAAATGCAAGCCTATATAGCTACGTTGCAACGGCTTATATACCAAAATTTCAACCCACCGGCAGGAACAGAAATTTCCAGAGGCACAAAATCTACCATAGTATTTCAAATAGCAAGAAATGGTGAAATTAGCGAAGTTATTCTGCGTTCATCTTCTGGAAATGGAATATGGGATAGGCTTGCGGTGAGGGCAGTTCAAATAACAAAACCACCGCCTTTGCCTCCTAGCTTCACAGCCGAAAATTTGCTTTGTAAATTTGATTTTAAGGAGAAGTAATTTGCTAAATTTATATATACCTTATGCAACAAATCAGCATTAAATCCGTAAAAGACGGTATGATTTTGGCGGAGCCCTTGAAAAATGCTCACGGGGGTATTGTTTTGGGCAAAGGAACGCTTCTAACAGAAGCTTTTGCCACTAGGCTTGCTCGCATGGGTTTTTATTCGGTTTACGTGGAAGGAGAACTAGGAGAGGCAAAAGAGGATACCTTGGGTGCGCAAGCAGGCGATATTCAAAAAATACCATTTGAAAAACTATTTGAAGGAAAACTTGATAGTGATTTTATGCAGGAAATTTTCAAAGCCTTGCTGAGGTACAGAGAATCAAGTGGCTGATAATAAACGAATAGAATTTTTGATAAAGAATATGGGTGAGCTACCCACTATTCCCAGTGTGTATTTGACAGTAAACAAAATGCTATCTGACCCGCACACCTCGGCTATTGATGTTGGGCAGGTGGTATCTAGCGACCAAGTTATAGCTTCTAAAATTTTGAAACTCGCAAACAGCGCATTTTATGGATTTGCCGGCAGGGTAAACACTGTTCCTCACGCCATTGCTGTTCTGGGTTTTAACGCAACAAAAAACGTGGTGCTAACAACTGGCGTTTTATCTGCCTTGAATTTGAAAAACCCAATAGAAGGATTTAACCTCGCTGCTTTTTGGAAACATTCGGCTGCGGTAGGAGCAATAGCGAGGCTTGCAGCTGAGGAATTTTATGCTCAAAGAAAAGAAGAAGCTTTTGTTGCTGGTATTTTGCACGATATTGGCAAGCTTATTCTGGCTATTTGCTCACCAGATGATTTTTCCCACTGTATGGAAATATCCGCAAGCAAAGGTTGCCTATTTGCAGATGCAGAAAAAGAAGTGCTTGGGATTTGCCACACAGATATAGCGTCTTGGATAAATAGGAAATGGAACCTGCCAAGAGAAATAGCGTCTGTTATGATAAATCACCATAAGAACATCAGCGTATTGAGTGAGCATACCAGAATGATTGCTATTGTTAAGCTGGCAGATGTTTTGGCAAGAGGCTTGCAACTTGGGCATCCCTGCGATTATTCTATGCCTATTCTGGAACCTAGCATTTCTTCTTTGCTTAAAGTTACTCCGAAAAAATTAGACACTATTTTAGCTGGCAGTTTTGGAGCTGTGCAAAGCTCAATGGATTTTATTAATGCAAGCTGAGGAAATTTTTTGAAGCAAATAATTATGATGGGCATTGACCCAGGCAGTTATGCAACCGGTTTTGCTTTCCTAAGTTCAATTGGCAACAAGATTGATGTTCTGGAATATGGAGTTATTCGTCCAAAAAAAAATGCGGAACTCATTTTTAGAATAGGGCATATTATCAAGGAACTAGAAAGCCTCATTGCAAAACACAAACCAATTGCTTTTTGCATGGAAAAAGCTTTTTTTGCAAAGAATGCAAATAGCGCGCTTATTTTGGGGCATATACGCGGAGCGATTATGTCTCTCGGTTTTAAATATGATTTGGTATTTTCGGAAAAAAGCCCACGCGAAATTAAAAGGGCGGTTACAGGGAATGGCGCAGCGAGCAAAGAACAGGTTGCAAATATGATGAGCAGGTTGCTAGGTGTTCAAACTCAAAATGCTGCTCTTGACGCAAGCGATGCCCTAGCTATGGCTTGGACTGGTCTAGGAAGTCCGTGAGCGGGCTGCTGGCAACCGCGTTTTCTGACTGCAAAGGCAACCCGCTTTCGTAAGCCATTCTTCCGCTTTCCACAGCTAATTTAAAGCATTTGGCCATAACCGCAGGGTTTGGGGCAACTGCAATGGCGGTATTCACCAAAACGGCATCCGCACCCATTTCCATAGCGAGGCAAGCGTGAGAGGGCGCACCTATGCCCGCATCTACCACAACGGGAACCTTGCTCTGAGCAATTATTATTTTTAGCATCACCTCTGTTTGCAAACCTCTGTTTGAACCTATTGGCGAACCAAGTGGCATAACAGCCGCAGAGCCGCAATCTTCCAGCCTTTTGCACAAAACAGGGTCTGCCTGAATATATGGCAAAACCACAAAGCCGTCTTTTGCAAGTTCTGCGGCTGCGTTCAATGTTTCAATTGGGTCTGGGAGCAAATATTTTTGGTCGGGATGAATTTCTAGTTTCACCCAATTTGTTCCAAGTGCTTCCCTTGCCATTTGCGCGGCAAACACAGCTTCTTTTGCAGTTCGAGCACCAGAGGTATTTGGCAAAATTTGCCCTTTGAAATCTTTTAATGCGCTCAAAATGGAATCTTCTTTTTGATTTTTGCCAATTCGCTTTAAAGCAACAGTTAGCATTTCGCTCTGCGATTCTTGCAGAGCAACAATCATTTCTTGCGGCGAGGCAAATTTGCCGCTTCCCAAGAAAAGCCGCGAGCTGAATGTTCTGTTTGAGATTTGGAGCATTTTGGGGTAATATAGAAATTACTAAATTAATTAAACATGCACGACATTCTGGTTATAGGCGCAGGCATTGCGGGCTTAACTGTTGCTTTGAAAGCAGCGGAAAGCGGCAAGAGTGTTTTGCTTTTAACAAAGGGTGCTAGTCCAGACGGTTCCACAAATTATGCACAAGGGGGCATTGCATCTGTAACTTCTCAGGAAGATTCTTTTGAAAGCCATATTGCAGATACTTTGGAGGCCGGAGATGGATTGTGCAAAAAAAGGCAGGTGGAGATTTTAACAAAAAATGCACCAAAAGCCATAGAGCAGTTGCTCAAATGGGGAGTTAATTTCACAACATCAAAAAATGATGAAAAGGCTTTTGATTTGCATTTGGAAGGTGGACACAGTTTTAGGCGAATTTTGCATACGGCAGATTTAACTGGCAAAGAAATAATGAGGGCACTGCTCGCAGAATTAAAACATCATTCGCAAGGAATAGATTTTATTGAACACAGCACAGTTTTGGATTTGATAACACAAAAATCACGTTGTGTTGGGGCAATCGTGGCAAGTAGGGGCAGACACGTAGGTCTGCCCCAAATTTCCAAAACTGTTGTGCTCGCAACCGGAGGCGCAGGGCAGCTTTGGTTGCACTCAACCAATCCGCCAGATGCTTGCGGAGAAGGAATTTCCATAGCTTATCGTGTAGGTGCGGCTCTTCAAGATTTGGAATTTATGCAGTTCCACCCCACAAGCCTTTATGCACCGCAGTTGAAAAAAACATTTTTAATATCCGAGGCTCTTCGCGGCTTTGGCGGAATACTAAAAAACCACAAGGGCGAAGAATTTATGAACGATGTCCATCCGCTTCGCTCGCTTGCGCCTCGCGATATTGTGGCAAGGGCAATTCTAAGCGAAATGCAGCGCACGGGCAAGAACTATATGTATTTGGATGTTACCCACCGCAAAGCAAAAGACATAAAAACTCATTTTCCAAACATATACGCAAAATGCCTTGAATGCAAAATAGACATCGCAAAAGATTGGATACCCATTGTTCCTGCAGCACATTATATGTGCGGAGGCGTGCTTGTAGATTCTTTTAGCAGAACAACCATAGAGGGTCTTTACGCTTGCGGCGAAATTGCGGCAACTGGTGTTCACGGAGCAAATCGCTTGGCATCAAACTCTCTATTGGAAAGCGTGGTTTTTGCTTTGAGAGCTTGTGAAGATATAAATAAGAATTTGGCTAGTGGGAAGTGGCTAGTGACTAGTGGAAGGCAAGTTAAGTTGAATAATTTTAACTGTCAAAAATTGAAGAAGCAGGTTCAGACTATTATGTGGGAGTATTGCGGGATTGTGCGTTCTATTGAAGGTTTGAAAACTGGGCTGAAAAAATTGAAAGAACTTGAAAATTCCTCTTTTGCCTCCTATGAATTTCGCAATTTTGTGCAAAGTGCAAGGCTTATTGTGGAAAGCACCTTAAAACGAAAGGAATCTAGGGGTTTGCAATGCCTAACTGATTATCCTCAGAAAAATTCAAGGTATTTGAAGCATTTCACCTTGGTAAAAGATATTTAGTTTAGTACTTACTATATTTACTCCTAATGAAGTTCCTATTTCTAATGTTTTTAACATTTTGTTTTTCCATAGCACTTGCTCAGGAAGCGGTTTTAAATATAGAGGATAATGATAGCGAGCTTGAGTTGTTGCCTCCCAGTGTATTTAAAAATGAAGTTTTGCGCAAGGAACTTGCATTGCAAGGAAGCGAAACCGCAAAAGATGCTTTTTCAAAAGAACTTTTAAATGCTGCGGTGCTTTATTACGAAAAAAAATGGGACAGTGCTTATGCTGCTTACTTGCCTGTTCTGGAAAAGGCACCCGACCTTTTATATGGACCGCTTGTGATTAGAATTGCCAAATGCGAATTGGAAAGAGGTAATATCCAAGAGAGCAGAAAAATTTTGATGGACATAAAGAGCATAAAGAACAACAAGAATTCGTGGGAGCAAGTGGATCAAATTTTGATGGAAGGAATTTTGCTAGATACTGAAATTACTCAAAGCGCAAAAAAAGATTCCCTGTTGAGAAGGCTCAAATTAAAACCGCGTGCAAGTTATGAGTATTTTTTAAGACAAAAATTGGCAAAAATGCAAGAAAGCGAAAAGGATGCAAAAGGAGCAATAGAATCTTACCTTATACTTTTGAAAGGTGGACCGCCATACCAAGATTCTGCTTTTTGGGCTTTGCAAAGGCTTATTCCGAACTCCGAAGATTACGATTTCACAACAATTTTATGCAAAAAAGGGCATAACGAAAAATGCACTGAAAAAGCAAGTGCCATTTTGTCTAAAAATCCAAAATTAGATTCTGCGAAAAAAATCAACCTTATGGTATTGCGAGCAGAAGCCTGGAAACATTTAGGCAAAACAGATTTGGCAATAGCACAATACAAAAAACTATTAGACAGCATAGATTACAATTCCTCATGGATGCAAAGCTTGATGAGAATTGTTAGAAATTCTGGACATAAAGCGGAATCCAAAAAACTGGATTCAATTTTTCAAGAAAAATTTCCATTCAGCGCAGAAAATGCAAACAATCTATGGGTAAAGGCACTGGAATACGAACAGGCAAAAGATTACTCAAAAGCAATAGAAACTTACAAACGATTATACGATTCAAAATTTGGAAAGCATAGAGCAAGACAGTGGGCTAAATTCAGAGTTGGGTTCATAAATTATAAAGAAGAAAAATATGCAGAGGCAGCAAATATATTCGCAGGAGCCGCGCACGAAAATCTGGGCATAATGCCTAGAAGCGCCTCTCTTTATTTTTATGCGGAATGCCAAAGGATGCTTGGAAACAGAGACAACACAACCATTGCCTATTCTGCCGTTATGGCAGATTTTCCGCTTGGATATTATTCTTGGAGAACAAAGCAGAATTTGAAGCATTTTGAACTTATAGAAAAAATTCCAAAAATTGGAGTCGAAGTGCCAGACTCTGCGGCTATAGCTTGGTTGAGAATTTTGCAAAAAAAAGAAACAGGCGAAAAAGATTCCCTTGTTAGCGCAGAACGTTTGGAACAAATTGGCATTTTGCTCCGAAGCGGTTTTGAAAAAGAAGCTTATACTCTTTATGACGAATCTCTCAAACTTCATAAAAACAGACCTGAGTTTTATTACAGATATGGCATTATGTTTATGCAGAATGGCGAATATGCCTTGGCTCACAGAATGGCACGCAATTTTTTGGATATAGTTCCAAAAGAAAAAATGGTGAGTGTTCCAATTCAAATTCTAAAATTTCTTTACCCTCTCCCGCACGAAAGAAAGGTGAGAAAGCACGCAAAGATAGACCCCTACCTCATTTACTCCGTTATGCGGCAAGAGAGTATGTTTGATGCTCAAATAACATCTCCCGTTGGTGCTAGAGGACTTTTGCAAATTATGCCTACAACAGGAGATTTTTTGTCTAAGTCTGAAAAGATTGAGAAATTCGACAAGGATTTGCTGTATAATGCATATATGAACATCCGTTTGGGAGTTAGATACTTAAACGATTTGTACGAAGAGTACAGAGGAGATTACATAGGAGTTTTAGGAAACTATAACGCGGGTCCGGCGCCTGCTGTTCGCTGGCTTGCGAATTATGGCTCTTTGCCTTGGGATATAAGGGTAGAAGAGGTGAGCTATTGGGAAACAAGGGATTATGTAAAGCGAGTTCTTGGAAACTATTGGACTTACAAAGAAATCTATAATTAGGCTATGTTTTTTTTATTAACACTTAGTTCTGCGGTGGGGTTGGCTTTTGGGAATATTCTTGAAAGCAAGGGTTTGCGTTCTGCAAATTCCGTTAAGTCTTTGGCTAAAAATAAATTTTGGCTCGGCGGCTTGCTTTTGAGCATTGTAGCCACTTTGCTTTATTACGTTGCAATGGATAAATACAATATAAGTTTAGTTCAACCCTTTATGGCTTTGAACCCAGCACTGACGGCAATTTTGGGATGGAAAATTTTAGGCGAAAAAATAAGCAAAAAAATTGCCATTGCAATATCTTTGATTTTTTGTGGGATTTTAATAGACGGAACTTTGGCGGGAGAGGCTTCTGGTGGGTTGTATTTTGAGAAAACGCTTTGGATTTATGCTGGATCAACTCTCGCTCTGCTCGCTGTCGCCTGCCTTGTTTTTCGCAAACCAGAAATAGTGGATTCCCTGTGCGCGGGCACGGGTTTTGGGCTTTCTGCGGTTTTTTACAAAAGCATTTCTTTAGATGGTTTGTTTCCACCGCCCATTGATTTGCGTATTTTTGTTTTTGCTGTTCTTTATATGGCTGCATTCTTTTGCTCACAGGCAGGGCTTCGCAGAGGCAGGGCTTTATTTGTTATTCCGCTTTCTGCTGCTATTGGCTTGGTTGTGCCTGTTCTTGGTGGGCTTGTGGTTTTTGGAGAGCCATTTCCGCCTCAAAAAATAATTGTAATGGTTTTGGTTTTGGTGGGTTCGATTTTGTTCGTTAGGGATTAGTTTTTCTAAATTACCCCTCATGAGCAATATTTCTGCATTTTTGATTTTTGGAGCACCGGGTTCTGGCAAAGGAACAGTGGGGGCAAAATTGGCTAACGTCACAACGGGCATAAAGCATCTTTCAACTGGCGATATATTCAGGGGGCTTTCTCCTGCCAGCGAGAACGGCAAGTTATTCGCAAGCTATGCCAATGCAGGCAAACTTGTTCCAGACGAGGTTACCATTCAAATTTTTTCTCGCTATGTTGGCGGCTTAATAGATACGAATAAATTTGACCCCGCAAAACAATCATTTCTATTAGACGGCATTCCACGCACAGTGGAGCAGGCAAAACTTATAAAAAACACGGTTAACGTAAAGCACATTTTTGTGCTGGAAATTTCTGATCATTCTGTTATAATAGAACGTTTGCTAAAAAGAGCATCGATTGAAGGTCGCAAAGATGATATACACGAATCTGTTGTTCGTGCTCGCATAAATGAATACGAAACCAAAACTGCCGCCGTTCTAAGCATCTACGACCCTTCTATAATAACAAAAATTAACGGGGCACAGACCCCGGATGAAGTGTTTAGAGATGTGTTGAACGACTATATTATTCGGCAAAAGCAGCTTCTTTGAGCAAGTTGCCTTTGGCATCCAAAATGCGAACTATCTCTTCGTCTCTCTGCAAAACCAATTCTTGGCTTTCTCCGGTTTTGGCATCAAGACGCATATAGAGCGAACCGTCTTCCATTTTAACAGCGGTAACGGAATTGCCATTAGCATCTGTTTCGCGATATGTATCGCCAAGAGCTACGGGATTGGAACCTGTCCAAAATTCCAATGAATTGAGGAGCAAAACATCTGCTGCAAAGAGCACCCCATAAACAGGAATAATGTTTAGCACCAAAAATACCAACCAATTGACAAATTTATTGCCTGTAAATTTCCCATTCCATACCCTAAGTTTATTGAACGCAGCAAAGGAACCATAACACCCAGTTGTACTAACGGTACTCGCTGTGAGCACACAAGCAACCAACAAAGACATAAGGACTTTTTTCATATACCTCCTCCTATGAGTTAAAATTTAGAATAGAAAATTAGAAATTTTTTTCACATCCATCCCTTTTCTGAGCGCATAATCTGCAAGCTGGTCTTCGCCTATTTTGCCGAGCTTAAAGTAGCAGCTCCCAGGATTTGCAGCAAAATAACCACATTCAGAGGCAGTGGGATTCATAACATAATTTTCTGTCAAAGAAATGCCTATGTTTTTTTCTGGGGAGAGCAATTTCCAAATCGTGGCTTTTTCCGTGTGGTCTGGGCTTGCAGGGTATCCGGGTGCGGCTCTAATTCCAACTCCGCCTAAAAGGTCTCTGTGGAGTTTTTCAGTTAATGCCTCTGCAAGGCGGTCTGCCAAAAGCCCAAGCATTATTGCGGAATAATCATCATTATCTTTTATGAATTTTTGCTCCGCCTCTTTTGCGCCCAAGCCTGCGGTGGCGGCAAAAAGCCCAATAAAATCTTTTTCCCTTGGATTGAAAAAATCTGCCATACTCAGGTAAATCCCATTTTCGTTTGCTTTTTGCTGCCTCAAGAAATGGAGTTTAGCTATCTCTTTGGAATCCTTGTTTAAAACCAAAAGAGAATCCGCCACTCTTTGAACTTCAAAAAAGCCCACAACGGCAGCGGCTTTAAGCAATTTTTTGTCTATAATTTCTTTCAATAAAAGGCGTGAATCTTGTTCCAGATTTTTATGTGTTTCGGTATATTGAGAGGGTCTTAAATCCCAAGCGCAAAAATACATCTTCCAGTCTATCAAAGGAATTATGGAATCCAAATCAATATCGCTAAAAATTTTTAGCCCTAAAAAAGGCGGCATAATTTCTATTCCATTTCTTTTGCCTTTTTCTGGATATTATTCAGCATAGTCCACGAAAGTTTTAAGCCACCAAATACTTTATCGGTGTTTATATCTTTATAGTTTATGTCGTCCCAATCGTGCCGTTCAACCTTATAACCTCCGTAGAGACCTGCCGAAAATTGCGAAAATTGCAAGCGAAATTCTAGTTCCATATTAAAGGCTGGTCCAAAGGAGCTCATAACCTCTTCTGTTGGATCTTTTCGAATATTCAGCAATGCAATGCTGGGACCAATAGATGGAATTATATTAAAACGAGCGTTTTGCGCTCGCAATTTATAACCCCACATCCAGGTGATTCCATAAGTGTACCATTCAGTTGTGCCTCTAACTGGAGTTAAAGGCATAAAATCAATATCCATCCAAGTGCGCATTTTATTGTATTCACCGCCTATTTCAACATGACCACACGCATACTCCTTTACATAGCTTTTTCTAGTAATTTCGTTTATAAGTTTAACCCCATTGGATTTTTGGCTGCGAAAATCACCTTTGAATCCTAAGAAACCGCGTACTAAGTCGCGATCGTAAATACCTTCGGCAAACGCAATCTGCGCCAAAAAGGCAAGCAATGCCATTGTCGGTAAAATTTTAGAAAAAACGCGCATATAGGGGTAATATAGTAAACGCTAATGACAACTGCTCTGAAACTGCACATCCACATCCACAATAGGCAAACTCTCACCGCTCTTTTGCGCTTTTTGAAGCTCCCCAGCTCTTTCAGGGCTATACCACCAATACACAGGTATAGCATCTTCCCTATTGAATTTGCCGTATAGTGACTCAGGATAGCCAAAACGCCGCCAATGCAGAATTTTGTTATTTTCGGATTGCCAGAACAAAATATATGGAACTATTTCAGTTAGGCGAGTGTCCAACTCTCTTAATATATTGTTGCGGGCATCTAAATTCAGCTCGGTTTTTTGAGCTTCTATAAGGCTGTCTATAATTTTGTCTTGCAAACCTGGCACGTTGTTTGTGCCTTTGTCGCTTGCGGTTTTGGAGTGCCAGCTTGCCTCCGGATCGCTCAAGCGACCCGCGCCCCAGGCAAGCCAGCACAAATCAAAGTTCGCATCATCAATGCGTTGGCGGAATGTGGAAAGAGAAACTGTTTCTATGTTGGATTCTATGCCAACTGCTTTAAGGTCTTCTTGGAATTTTGTTGTGTGGCGAATGTCCTCGGCGTGGTTTAAAAAAGTGAGTTCAAAAGGCTTGCCATCTTTGTCCACAAGCTTACCCCCCGCATTTACGGTGTAGCCCGCTTCTTCAAAAAGTTTGCGGGCGGAATCTGGAGCATAAGGGTACAGCGGAGCATAAGGATTTTTATGCCCATCCCAAAGACTTGGGTAATATGTATTTAGCAAAAAATATTGATTGAACATAAATTTCTCGCTCATAAGCTCTCTGTTGAGCAAAAGCGAAAGCGCTTTGCGAACACGAACATCCTTAAATTTTTCCCTGCGCAAGTTCAGCGCAAAACCCTGAAAACCAATGGGTTCCTCGTTGAACACTCTGTTTTTCAAAACATAACCTTTACTCACTGCATCAAAATCGGTTTGCTTAACCCATATAGACGAAGTGTAAATTGGGTAAGCATCAAAATCGCCTTTTTTCAAGGCTTCAAGGGCTTTGTTGCGGTCTTCCATAAAACGATATGTTATTTTTTCAAAATTATATTTACCCGCATTGTATTTTTTTTGCCGCCCCCACCAATCCGAGCGGCGCACAAGTTCCAATTTCTGGTCTATTTTCATTTGCTTCAAGGAATAAGGTCCGCTCACAACGGGAAATTCAAAACGAATGGAATTGAAATCCGTATTTTCCCAAATATGTTTTGGAAAAGCAACCATTCCAGCTGCTTCCCAAAAATTAGCCCAATGCGGGTCTTTGGCTTTTATGGTTAAATGCAGGCTGTCAACAACCTCTGGGCGTTCAAGGCGAGAAAGCCCAACCTTGAAAATAGGCGTTAAATTTTTTGGATCCATAATCACATCGTAATAGAACTGCACATCATAAGCCGTGATGGGTTTGCCATCGCTCCATTTTGCACGATTGTCTATTTCAAAAAAATAGCTCATTTTATCTTCTGAAATATCCCATTTGCTAGCTAAAACTCCGTTTGGTCTATTTTCTGTGGAATGTAGTTCCGCAAGTGGTTCAAAAAGCATTGAGATTATTGAAACTGAAAAGGAATTATAATCTTGCCACATATTTAAAGAGAATGGAGAAGCTCCTCCCCAAAGCGTTATTTCTCCGCAGGGTAAAGCCTCGTTTGGAACGGCTATTGGGTCAAATTCACCAGTTGCGTTTCCATAATTTGGCGGAGCTTCGGGGCAAGCCGCAATTTGTTTTGCAGAATTTTGCTTTTCGCAAGAGAGAAAGAGAATTGAAAAGAGTATGAGGAAGAGAATTTTTTTAGGCATAGGGGTAATGTAGAATTTTGTATATTGTTGTTATGAAATTATCTTACACATATTGGCAAAACGATGGGTTTTATATTGGGCATTTGAACGAATACCCTGAATATGACACTCAGGGGAAAAGTTTAGCTGAACTTGAAACTATGCTTAAGAGTTTGTATGAGGATATTTCCAGCGGAGAATTGGAAGGAATTAAACGGGTTGGAGTATTGGAATACGAAATGGCATGAAACGGTTGGTGCCATTTTTATTAGACATGGCAGTAATCACGATTGGTACAGAAACGCAATTACTGGAACGTGCCAACCGATTCCCAGACATAACGACATTAACGAATACTTAGCCAAATCAATTATCAAGAAATTGTCGTAAGTACCGCCTGCTTCGCTAGCGGTGGCACGTAAAAGCGCCTAGTCCTGCAAGCAACGGACGCTGAACAGGAAGTCCTTATCGTAGTCGCCGTAGCCCACGTACTCGCGGTAGTAGTCCATGTACCGGTAGTAAGCGAAGTCGCTATTGCCCTCACTGGCACTCCACCAGATGCCGTAGTTGCCGACATAGTGGAAACCGCCACCAGAACCGCCGTAGCCGCCCGGCAGGGCGGAAAAGCCGTAAATATCCGTGCCATTGCCAGATTTTCCTTGATTATTGTTCCAGCCGCTTCTCGCCTTGAATTTCTTACCAGCAACTTCATCGCCGCCTGCGAAGTGCCATTCTTCTTTGCTCGGCAAATGCCAGCCTTTTGGGCAAACACTCAACGCTGTTTTCCAATCATAAAGCCTGCCGTATTTTGCACAGTTGGCTGGATCGTTATCGTAGCATTTGCCGCCTGCCTCGTAATTCAAATTCTCTGACATCCAAGTTTGGTCGCCGATTTTTATAGTTCCGTACTTTTTATTGTCGCGAGAGTCGGTGAAACTGCCTTTTTGCAGATAATCTTTATTTACATTTACGTACGTACTTTTTTCTCCGTTACTGGTTAGAGTGAGCCTATAACCAGACACTTCATAATCACTAACCATCCCTAGCGATGACGACTGGATTATAAAGCGTTTATCCTCTACTTTCCACGAAATACTGACACCATCGCACACTCCGGTGCCGTCTTTAAGCAGTTCCATATCCTCTGGCTTTTTATCCGTGCTGCCACTCTCGTGCAGCCAATGCCCAACTAATGCTGACGAGCCGCTGCTGTCGCAAGACACCATAGGCAACAGCAAGGCGATAAATGCCACGCCAAAGATTGATTTTAACAGGGTTTGTGTTTTCATATACCTTTCTCCTTTTGGTTGAAATGAAGGTGTAAATTTTCGGCAAGAACAGACATGAAGAACTGCTCGTAGGTACGCAGAATGCGGAAAAAATTTTTTGGCTATATAAATGGGGGGGGGGGGGGGGGGGGG
>JAITFP010000102.1 GCA_031281275.1 Candidatus Fibrimonadaceae bacterium | reverse complement strand
CCCCCCCCCCCCCCCCCCCCCCCCCCCCCCCCCCCCCCCCCCCCCCCCCCCCCCCAGAATGCCGTTGGGTCTAGAGGCGTTTTTTGACCCCTGACCAACAAAGGGCCTTAAAACGCAATTTCCCAACCTAGACCCTGTGGTGCAGGGCCTAACAAGAAGTTTTTTGTGGAGTAAAAATTGCATTGGGGAATAATATAGAAATATCTTTAAACGGAATGAAATCCATAAGGAGAAGATAGAAAATACTCTATTGTTTTTTTCAAGCCTTCTTCCAAATTCACGCTGGGTTCCCAGTTTAGAATTTTTTTTGCCTTGCTGATGTCTGGTTTGCGTTGTTTTGGGTCGTCTGTGGGCAAGGGTTCTTTTATTATTTTGCTTTTGCTACCAGTTAGCTTTATGATTTTTTCTGCCAGTTCCAAAATGGTAAATTCACCTGGGTTGCCTATGTTTATGGGCAAAGTATATTCTGTTTGCTCCATTGTGCGCAAAATAGCTTCCACTAAATCACTCACAAAACAGAAAGAACGTGTTTGCAAGCCATCTCCATAAACGGTTATATCTTTGCCTTGCAAAGCCTGCACTATAAAATTAGACACTACCCTGCCATCGTTTGGGTGCATCCTAGGCCCATAGGTGTTGAAAATACGCACAATGCGAATATCCACATTGTTTTGGCGGTGATAATCCATAAACAAGGTTTCGGCAACGCGCTTTCCCTCATCGTAGCAACTGCGGATTCCTATGGGGTTCACATTTCCCCAATACTCCTCCACCTGTGGGTGAACGCTTGGGTCTCCATAAACCTCGCTTGTGCTTGCCTGCAAAATTCTCGCCTTTACCCTTTTTGCAAGCCCCAGCATATTCACCGCGCCGAGTATGCTTGTTTTAATTGTTTTAACTGGATTGTATTGATAATGCACCGGAGATGCAGGGCAAGCCAGATTGTAAATCCTGTCCACTTCCAAAAAGATTGATTCGGTGACATCGTGGCGAATAAGCTCAAAGCGAGGGTTGCTCACTAAATGCTCAATGTTTTTTTTGCTGCCCGTGAAATAATTATCAAGGCAAATAACATCGTGCCCTTGCTCAATGAGCCTGTCGCACAAATGCGAACCTAAAAACCCTGCGCCACCGGTTACAAGTACGCGCATATTACACCATTGTGGCTTTTAGCTTTGCTTCTGCAACACGATCTTCGCCCACAAAAATCTTTCCGTCAAATGTAATTATGCCGCGGCGGAATTCTTCCAACTCGGCTTCAATTCTCAAACAATCGCCCGGTCTAACAGCACGGCGAAAACGGCAACCATCAACACCCATAAAAGCAGGGCGTTTGCCTTTGGATTCTTCTTCAAATTTCAAGTATGCCAAAATGCAACCAGCTTGTGCCATAGCTTCTACCTGCAAAACACCCGGCATCACTGGGTCGCTTGGAAAATGCCCCATAAAATAAGGCTCGTTAAAACTCACATTTTTCAAGCAAGTTATTTTTGCTTTCTCTGCATCTGGCTCAAAAGAGAGAACTCTATCTATGAGCAAAAAAGGAAAGCGATGCGGCAAAAGCTGCAAAATTGCAGCATAGTCTAGCAGGCAGTCTTTTGCCTGCGGCTTGGGTAAGGTTTCTAAAAGAGACATAGGGGGAATATAGAAAATATTTTAGGGCACAAAGTTTTCTAAATTACTTCAAATGGACAAAAAACAAATGGAATTTTCTGTATTTTGCATAGAATCCATTGCAGAAAAGCTTGGGCAGACGGGAGATGTTATTTATGAAAAGCTTACAAAAGAGAGCAATATTTTGAATGATTATATTGTTTCCTGTTATGACGTTCTGCATACGCAGGGAAAGGAATATATAGTTGATGATATAATAGAAGTTATGAAACAAAAAGGCGTGAAAGTATGATTTTATATCACGGTTCATATTTAGTAATTGAAAAGCCCGATTTGTCTTTTTCTAGAATCACGTTTGATTTTGGCAAAGGATTTTATACAACGCCAATTAAAGATCAGGCAAAAAAATGGTCAAAGCGATTTATAGATACAAAAGGGCAAGGAATTTTATCTGCTTTTGAATTTGATGAAAGTTCTATGCAATCTTTGAATTGTTTGACTTTTGAAAGTTATTCCGAGGAATGGTTGGAGTTTATAGTATCTTGCAGAACTGGAAATGATATTGGAGTAAAATATCAAATTATAATAGGTGGAATTGCAAATGATAATGTGTTTGATACAATAGAAGAATATTTGCAAGGTTATAGGACAAAGGAGCAGGCAATAGCGAGGCTTCGTTTTGAAAAACCAAATGTTCAGTATTGTTTTAAAGAGCAATCGGTAATGGATAAATATTTGCGATTTGTTTCAAGCGAGGAAATAAAATGAAAGCGAACAAACTTCTTTTGAGACATAAGTATTTAAGGATAATTGAGCTTTTTCGTGAGCGGAAAAATATTTCGTATAGTGAAGCTCTTGATATTTTTTATAAGTCCAGAACTTACAAGGAAATGGCTAATGGGATTTCGGATATGCACTGCCGTAGTGATATTTATTTGGTTGAGGAGTTGGCGTGATTTGATATAGCAATTCTTCAACCTTGTTTTTGTCAAGGGAGTTTCCAGGGAGCCAGACTTTTGATTAAATCACATAATCTTTTTTCCTTACCAGCACAAGCTGCTGATTGCAAGTATAAATTCCAACCGACAACTTTAATGTTATTGTATTTTCCGTAATAGATTGTGACTTTTTGAGTTTCGGTAAATGGAATCGTTTTAGGTTCAAGTTTAATGTTTAAGTAAGCACGAACATTTTCAACTACAGTTATTCCATTTAGAAACATTACTTCAAAATTCTTTTTTAGCAAATGTTTAAGTATTGGTAAGTCATTATCTAAATGTTTTTGTTTTATGAAAGTAGGAATATCTTTCCACGTTGGATCTGTAGCCCACTGAACTAAATCTAAATGAACACAAGTTCCTTTATAGTATGAATATTCTTCATAATGTTCAACAAATTTATTGAAAGGATCAAACCACGACTTGTAAGGTCTATATTTAAAATAATTTTTACAATATTTTAAAACTTTTTCTGCATCTTCATCTGTGAGTTCATCATTATCAGTTTTCTTCAATTTTTCTCTGGAACAAAGTCTTTCTTTGTCAAGTTCAAGTAACTTCTTTGATTTGTCAACAAATTCTAAGTTGCTTGGATTTAGAGATATTGTACAAGCTCTTGCAGAATCATAATCGCCAAAGTATATTACGGGGGTTGTTTGTTGTACAACGCACATATCTGGCTCAATTTTTCTTTTTATTCTATCTTTTAGTATGTTATCTTCACTCATATATACCCAACCTCCTTGAGTAATATTACTATGAATATAATAATAAAAATAATACCTACTAAGCGGTTCAAACATCCACTGATTACAGTAGCTAAGCCTATTAATGCTAATAATGTTATCATACATACCCCACTAGTTTGTTAGTCATTTTTGTTTACACTATAATATACATTAATTATTATAAATACTTTGTAAATGTTTTGTCATTTTTTCTGGAAAAATTCACTAAATATTCTAAAAAAACAAATAAAAAGGCATTTTTTCGCAGAAAAAGTTATGATTTTCTATCTTCTTACTTATGAGCAGAAATCAAATAGTTGCTACGTGGACAGCTTTTGTTTTAACCGCAATGCAAAGCAAATACGGGCTTTTTGGTGATGTTTTTGCTGGAATCATTAAAAAATACAAGATAATTCCTTTTCTCATAAATAATTATGAACTTCTGCATTATTACGATAATGATTACGTTACAGACGATTTGGCAAAATATATAGCGGAACAAGGTGGAAGTTTAGATGTTGTATAGCGAATTATCTGGTTTATTGTATCACGGTTCAAATGCAAGAGTCTCGGATATTGATTTGAGTAAAGGCTCTTTGAAAAAAGATTTTGGAAATGGCTTTTATACAACAAGCTCTAAAAGACAATCAGAGAAATTTGCACAAATAAAAGCAAAAAGATATTCGGCGAGTACTGGTTATGTGAGTATTTTTAAGTTCAACGATAATGCAGATTTGAAAACAATGCGATTTGAAACAGCAAATTTGGATTGGTTGAATTTTGTTCTATTTAATAGAGGTTTTATAAAAGAAAATGTTTTGAATAATGACTATGATATAATAATTGGTCCTGTTGCCAATGATACTGTTGGGCTTGTGTTGAATCAGCTTATTATAGGAACTTATGGAGATCCCTTATCTTTGAGTGCAAAAGAAATGGCTATAAGATTGCTTGAACCTGAAAAATTGTATAACCAAGTTTTATTCAAAACGGAAAAGAGCGTTGAAAGTTTACGTTTCAAGGAGGTTTATTCAGTTGCAGTTGACGGATGAGTTGATTACTGGCACAATAAACAGCATTAGCGGTTTTATAGTTGCTAAATATGCTGAGCAATATAACACTTCGCTTGAATTGGCTATGGAGACTTTTTTTAATTCAAATGCCTATAAACTTTTAAGCGACAAGGAAACAGGTTATTATTTTGACAGTATTCCAGAGATGTTTGATATGTTTGTGGATGAAGCGAACGGTCATTAATTTCTAAATTACCACCATGCCCACGCAAGAACAAATGTTTTCCTCCGTATTTTCCAAATTCAATTGGGAGATGGTGGAAAAAGGAATTGCCACTGCCACTCTTCAATCTGTGGAGCGGGCACTTTCAAAAAAAGAAAATATGAATATGGACGATTTTGCGGCTTTGATTTCGCGGGCTGCTACTCCGTATTTGGAGAATATGGCAAAAAAAAGCAGAGAGATAACTCTGCAGCGTTTTGGGAAAGCCATTCAACTTTACTTGCCGCTTTACCTCTCCAACGATTGCACAAATTCCTGCGTATATTGCGGATTCAATCATAACAATAATATTGAAAGAAAAGTTTTAACCGAAGACGAAATACTTGAAGAAATTATAGAGATAAAAAAACTTGGACACTTTGAGCACATTCTTTTGGTAACAGGCGAAAGCCCTAAAAATGCAGGGTTTGATTACTTGCTAAATGCGGTGAAACTCTGCCACGAACATTTTGCCTCAGTTTCAATAGAAGTTCAGCCACTTAGTATGGAAGAATATGCCGAACTTGCGAAATGCGGGGTTAGTGCGGTTTTTGTTTACCAAGAAACTTATAGGGAAGAAACTTACAAGCAACACCACCCGCACGGCAAAAAAAGCATTTTTGAATATCGCTTGCATTGCCCAGATAGAATTGGAATTGCAGGGGTTAGGAAAATTGGCATTGGGGCATTGCTCGGTTTGGAAAATTGGCGAGTGGATAGTTTTTTCACAGCTTTGCATTTGAGCTATTTGCAGAGTACATATTGGCAAAGCAAATTTTCAATCTCATTCCCAAGGCTGCGCCCTTTTGAAGGGCAAACTATTGAATTGCACACGCCAAGCGATAGGGAGCTGATTCAGCTTATATGCGCATACAGAATATGTTTTCCAGATGTGGAAATTTCACTCAGCACAAGGGAATCCGCAAATTTCAGAGACAGAGCTATGATGCTTGGGCTAACCACCATGAGCGCAGGCAGCCGCACAGACCCAGGCGGTTATGCGGTTTCCAAAAACGAACTTACGCAATGGGAAATAAACGATTCTAGAAGCCCAGCGGAAATTGAGCAGAAAATAAGAGATAACGGCTATGACCCTGTTTGGAAAGACTGGGATGCGGTACTGGAATGAATAACCCATCATTTCTTTTGGCAATTTCGGGCGGCTTGGACAGTATGTGCATGCTGCATTTCTTTGCAAAAAAACACTCAAATTTATACGCGGCTTATGTGAACCACGGAATTAGAAAAGATGCAAGCGAAGATTCCAAATTGATAAAAAAGAAATGCGAAGAATATGGCGTTCCCTTTTACGAACTTTTTATAGACCAAAAAATTTTTGAAGGCAAAAATAATTTTGAAGCCATAGCAAGAGAAGCGAGATATAATTTGCTCTTTGATTTAAAAAATAAATTATGCACAGATTTTTTGGCAACCGCTCACCACAAAAACGACCAAGCAGAAACCGTGTTTCTGCGAATAGCACGAAGCACGGGTTTAAAAGGTTTGCGAGGCATTTTGCCAGAGCGAGAAGACGGAGTTATTCGCCCAATGCTAGAATTCACAAAAGAAGATTTGCAAAAATACGCACAGGAAAATGGAATTGAGTGGAGAGAGGATAGCACCAATAAAAGCACCAACCATTTCAGAAATAAAGTTCGTTTGCAAATTTTGCCAAAAATTGAAGAAGAGTGCAAAGGCACAATAAACAGCTTGGCGCATATAGCAGAGCTTTCCCAAAAAATTTACCCACAAGTGATTAAAATTTTGGATTTCTATTTTAACCCCTTTTTGGCAGAGCGCACCGCAGGCTCCATTCTTTTGAGGCATTTCTATTTGCCGGTTATGCAAGGCTACGGCGAACTTTTCAGGTTATGGCTTGGGAGCAATGACATAACTTGGGAAGAAACCAATGAAGACAAAAAATTATACGAGAAATTGCAAAAAAAAGATTCTTTCAGATTTCGTTTGGGGGGTGTTCATTTTGAACGGAAAAAAGGATTTTTGATTATTTCACAATCATATAAATTTTAGTATATGTCTCTGTTGTGTTGTCGTCTTCCAAGGCTCCAGACAGTAATAATAAATTATTTGTTCTCTCTCTATTGGTGCTTATATCATCTATAATTTCCTTGAACATTCTTTTATACTCTTTAGACATATCCTCTATAGGATAATCATAGCCATAATACAAGCCTCTATATTTCATAATATAACCCTTTTTTTCATAAATTTCAACTATATTGCCATAAGAGTCAAATAAATAGACATTAGCGTTTAAATTATAATGCACCCTTGCTTCTGGAACTCCTAGAATATGCGCTATTAATGTCACATAGTCAATGTTTATAATGTCAAATATTTTTTTTTCACTTCTATCAAAATTATGCTGAACATAATAATAACCCCAAACATTGCTATCTTTTGCCGCAATGCTTTTTATAATTTTATTAGCCGTTTCAAGATTTAAGTTGCTCCTATCGTGGTATCTCAGCGGCAATATGTTTTGCTCTGTGTATTCGTAGGAAAAATCAACTGTGTTGATGTCAAAACGATTGGTTGTGCAACTTGTTAGTAAGAGACCTAGCAGAAGAAGTATGTAGATTTTGTTCATTTGTTTAGAATATAGAAAAATTTTTCTAATTTCCAAATAATAACCCAACCCAAGGAGCCAGAATGCCAGTAAATCAGCATCATCACTTGCAAATAGAAAAACTAAAAGAACTCGTAAAGTGTCTTCACAACTTTGAAGCAGATGTGCAAAAAGCAGTAAAAAACTATCAAGCTAGATTAACTGACTTGATAGAACAAGGTTTGCCATTAGCGGTTTGGCAAAAATTCTTAAAAGATTATTACAAGCAATCCGAAAACCTAGTAAACAAAAACACGGCTGTTATAAATGAACAGGCTATTCCTTATGCAGCCTACAATATAAGAATCTTGGAACAATTGGTAGGGAAAGGTAAGTGAAAGGAGAACCACAAATGCCAAACATATCACCAAAATGGATCAAATCTCTAGGCGAAAATGAAATTTTCGTTTTTGGTAGCAACCTCGCTGGCTTTCACGGCGGTGGCGCAGCCGAACTGGCTATGGAATGGGGAGCGGTTTGGGGGCAGGGTGTTGGCTTGCAGGGAAAAACTTATGCTATTCCAACGATGTTTAAAACAGCAAAAGAAATGAAACCTTATATTGATGAATTTTTGATTTTTGCAAAAGAGCATCCAGAGTTGAAATTTCTCGTCACGGAGTTAGGCTGCGGGATAGCAGGCTTTACTCCAAAAGATGTGGCACCGCTTTTTAAGGCAGTGATAGACGAAAATATTGAGAATGTGTATTTGCCGGAGAGGTTTGTTTGATTATGTATATCCCTTTTGTCTGAACCCCGATTCTCAGAATTTTAGGATTTTCAGGATAGGCTGAATATATACGCTTGCCTTGCAAATTGTACACTTCTATTTTTGTTCCTGTTGGCAGGTTTTCAAGCACTATGGTGTTGTTTGTTAGGCGAATTGGCACTGGGTTGTCGCTGCTAGACGAACTACCGCCTATGGAAGAAGACGAGGGATTTTGCACGGAACTGCTGGATGAAGTGGTGCTTGACGAAGATGGATTTACCACCGTCACTCCCTCAATCACTCTAAAGCCCGATGTTGCGCCGTTGGCATAATCAATGCGCGCATAGCCGTTTCTATTTGACCATACTGCTGTTGCCGTAGCAGGGGATATCACAATATCATCGCTTGTGCCTGCTATGTAGGTGGCGTGTCCTGCTTCTTTATTCCACCCAAGTATTACAGGGTTGCCTGGCGTGGTGTATGTGCCGTTTATAATATCTGTTTTATCGTTAATGTAGCCATAGCCAAACAAAAGTCCGCCATTTAAAATAATTTTGTCGGTTTTATTTACTGCCCTGCCATTTTGCGCCAAAATCTCGCCGCTATTTATAGTTAGCGTTCCTGTTCCACCATTGATCGTTGGACCTCTGGCTGAGATAGTTCCGCCTTTTATGGTAACTGAGCCAGTTGAGTTGTTTTCAATTGCTACTGTACCTGCTGTATTGGCAATATTTGCTGTGCTTTCTATGGAAGTGCCGTTACTCAGATATATGACACCTAATATCGGAGGAGGACCTACCATAGAAACAGGAGGATTATATGACGAGGTGATATTTCCTTCAAGGGTAATCAAGCCCCAGGTTGGCGACCCGCTACCATCAAAGCTGATATTGTTCGCACCGATATCTATAATCTCAGGTGGCTGTATTCCTACTCCGGGCCTACCACTACCGAAGAATATGGTACACGGGCTACCTGCCGCATCTGCTTTGATGTCGTTGATGACGCTTTGTATTGCCTTGTCAGACGATACTGTGAACCTATCTTTGTTAGCAGTGAACGATGTGCCTGCACCGGTGATAGTATAGACCAACTGTGCGTGTGCCATTATTGCGAAAGATGCTAAGAATATAGCAATTAGTTTGGGTGTTCTCATTGTTAATTCTCCTATAATAAGACCATAAATATAGTATAGTAATTTTTCACAAAAAAGGACTAAAACTGCGAATTTTTAGTTAGAATTAGTTGGATTTTGTTTTTTATTGTGATAATTGTCATTGAATTTTGCATTATTTTTCTGCCGCCAACTCAATTGTCTACACAGCGTAGAGACAATGCCTGTTTAGTCAATTCATCTGCCAATTGTTATTTGGTGGGAAGCTCATAAATTTGTAAAGGCAGATAATTTTTCATCAAAATAAGGTGCTTATCCAATGTCAGCAAAATTAAATCATTCCGTATGCAGTTTTGTGCTATTAAAACATCGGTAATTGGAACTTTGTTATTCCCATTCTTTATGTTCAATAACTGATAATTTTGAAGTTCCTGCCAATTAATATTCATATCATATTTATTTATGCTTTTTAATAAATTTGCCAATAAAAATTCTTTTTGGTGCATTATGGACGGCAATAACTCCGTTAAAATAACGTCATTGATACAAATTCTGTAATCATCTATCAAATCGTCTATGAAAGAAAATTCATTGCGAGATTTGAAATAACTTATCCAAACAGAGGAATCAACAAGAATATCATTCATCTTGCTCTTAACGCCTCAATATCAATGTCTAAATCCAACTTACCTGCGTAGTTCTTTATTTGTTTTATATCTGTATTTTTAATTAAATTTTTTATCGCAACTGTAATTAAACGCGATTTTGAACGTATTTTTGTCGCATTCATAGCATTATGAATAAGTTTCTCTGGGATTTCAAGCGTTGTTTTCATAGGTTTAATATAGAAATTTATTTTTTTCACTTTGAGATTGGGATTTTAGCTAACCTCCCCAATAGCTAAATCCCAAATTTTGGTTAGCGATTAAATTTGACGTAAATGGAACGGGAGTTTTTTATCAACTCCGAAATTTCCAAAGCCGTCATTGACTTTACGACTGGCGGATTGCCGTTCAAATCCCCAATCAAAAACTCCCTTTTCTCCTCGCTTCCAGAAGCAAGTTGCTCTTTGATCCATATTTCTATCGCCACGTCTAATACCGGTGCGGTAGGATCATAGATC
>JAITFP010000094.1 GCA_031281275.1 Candidatus Fibrimonadaceae bacterium | reverse complement strand
ACAATCATAGACAGGCAAAATCTGGAAGCTATTATGGCAGAGTGGAAACATTCGCTGTCTGGCATAACCTCGGACGAGGATGCAATCAAGATAGGCAGCTTGGCAAACGCCAACCATATACTCACAGGCAAAATAACCAAAACGCCCAATGCCTTTATGCTTGAATTGGCAGTGACGGATGTGAAGACTGGAGAAAGGAAGGCATCGCATTCCCCAAAGTCGGTGACCCCAAGCCAAGTGGAAGATCTTTCCGCCCTCAAAGAGGCTTCCGCAGATCTGCTCAAGCAACTGGGCGTGAGCCTTACGGATAGCCAGCTTGCGGAATTGAATGGTCCCGTTGCCTCTGCACAGGTGCAAGCGCAGACCGCACTCGCACACGGTGTTGTTGCGGAGAGGCAGGGAACAAGCGTTGCGGCACTCAGCTACTATTACCAAGCCGCCGCCTTTGACCCCACCTTGGTTGAGGCTGTGAAACGCTCGTCTGTTATGTCCGCAAATATTTCCGGCATCAACTTAGGGGAGAATATCCGCAATGATATTGTGTGGCGCAAGAAGTGGATAGAGCAGCTAAAGGAAACGGAGGAAACTTTCTACAATATAATTAACTCCGCTGACCCGCCATACACCTTGTATTACTCCACAGTCATTGAGACAAAGAACATAGACTATCAAAAAGAAACCGCCGATCTGAGCATATCCATGAACCGGCTTGCAAACGTGGAATGGTTCAAAGCGATGCGGCGAGCGCTCAAGGCGGCTCAGGCGGTGATGGACGGATTGAACGCGACGAACAGGAAGAAAGACTGGGGGCTGGATAGTTGGCCATCGAAGGGAGTGTCCGACAAAAACCCATTTGGCGAGCAAAAGCAGTATGATATTCCCGTGGAATTTGAATTGGTGAACCAACATGGCAGTGTGATAGGCGAAGGAACATACAGGATAAAGCCATTTATCGGCATTGACAGAAATTTCATTGTTGATTTTGAAGCAAACCAACCCGGCACTTTAACCTTCAACGGAGTTAAAGCAAGCGACATCAGCGACAACCTGACCATTCGCATAGCTTCTGTGAACGGTGCATCACCCAAAACCGCAAGGTTTCCAATCACCGCTGTAGCTACCAAAGAGTTTCCGAAATATCAGATTCAAACAAAACGGACGACTTTCACTGATTCCCGTGATGGCAAAAAATACAGAGCCGTTGATATAGGTCCCCTAACATGGATGGCGGAGAACCTCAATTTCAATGCGAAAGGCAGTGTATGTTACGATAATAAACCTGCCAACTGTCAAAAATACGGAAGGCTTTACAATTTAGAGACTGCTATGAAAATTTGTCCCAAAGACTGGCATTTGCCAAGTGATGCGGAATGGCGGATTCTTTTGTATTTGGCAGGCGTCAAAGATGATGCTGGAAAAAAACTGAAAGCAAAGAGCGGCTGGAAAGAAAACGGAAATGGCACGGATGCTCTTGGATTTTCGGCTCTGCCGGGCGGTAGCGGCAGACTCAATCGTGATTTCCACAATGTCGTCTACGATTATTATTATGTCGGCGAGTGGGGCGAGTGGTGGACTGCCACGGAGGGCTTTACCATCTACGCCCGCCTCATGCATATTATGTACGACGCCGGTGTGAACAGCGGCCACAACAACGATCCGGCGAACCTATTCTCAGTGCGTTGTGTCCAAGACTGAGCGCGTTGTTAGCGTAGCCAGAAAAAAGAATTACGCCATAGCGGCGCAATACCTTGCCAAACCTTGTGTTCCCAGAGGATTGGCAAGAGTAAAAATAAATGGGAAGTGGAGTTAACTATGAACAAAACCAAGTTCATCTCAATATCTGCAATCGGAGACGATTGTGAAAACAGAACCTCAAAAACAGGGAGGGGTTTATGTTAAACTTTGCGGCAAAGCATTTTCGAACATTTATTGAAATAAGCCTTTGGCTTAACCTTGTCTTTTGTGCTACCTACGGAGTAATCATAGGCGGCACAATAGGAGGATATGGCAATGAAACTCAAGGAAAGTTCCTGGGCTTTATTTTGGGGGTTGTCCTAGGGCTACTTTCAAACATTATCTTCGGCGGGTTATTAGCGGTATTTCTTAGCATTGACAAAGGTGTTAAAAATATAAACAAATGGTTGCAGTGTATATGGGAAAACAGCAACAATATTAATGACGATGCTAAAACTAAACCTATCAACGATGATGAAATCTTTTATTTTTGATGCTTAGTATAGCTACTCAAACTCATTACCACTTGTACACTTGTGCCATAGCAAGTGTATATATCCAGCAATCCTGTTAATCCTAAAAATCGGGGTTCTGACAAAAATCACTATGCAGTTACAGAGTTAGTTTGTTTGAGAAGGCGATTCTCCGAGGCGTTCCTCAAAATCCAGCTACACATTTCGGATTTAATCCAAGTTTCTTCTTAGCTTCGGTCAAAGAAAGCCCTTGTTCTAATAAGGAGAAAACTTCTTCCAAGGTATCTTCCCTAGCCTCCCTCTGCCAAACCCGCTTGGCATCATCCCAATTCCA
Organism: Candidatus Fibrimonadaceae bacterium; assembly: GCA_031281275.1. GTDB lineage: Bacteria > Fibrobacterota > Fibrobacteria > Fibrobacterales > Fibrobacteraceae > Fibrimonas. The sequence continues at coordinate 13,735 of JAITFP010000094.1, read as the reverse complement.
TCCGCTCAACAACATATTCCGTACCTCCGAACCGTGTTCCTTCAAAAAATCCCTAAGCACATCCTGACGTATGCAATCGCCAATGGCTCGCTTTATTGCACCGTCCCTGTCCATTGACTTAACATATTCCTTCACTAAATATATAAAATTTTCGTAACCTTTCAGCTTTTCGCTGCGTTTTGCAAATTCCTCGTTCCTGCCCTTGTTTATGTTGTAAACCATTGTCAGAACCTCGATTCTCCCGATTCACCGATTTTCCCGATTTCGGGGAATAGGTTTTTCAATATGAACCCTCTTGAATTCCAACTCGGTTGAGCCAAAGTTTATCAATAGTCCTATTGGTATTTTATATGCTTCCAAATAGTTTTTTGCCTGAGACAAATGAACTCTTTCCAGAGCTATCAATGCTTTAAGCTCAACCATTATTGAATTTTCGACGAAAAAATCAACTCGGCGAGTTCCAATTTGAATGTTTTTATAGAATATCGGCATTTCCATTTCCCTTGCGAAATTTAGGTTAGCCGATTTCATCTCTATCTCCAAGGCACGCTGATAAATCACCTCTTGAAAACCATTCCCAAGCGTTCTATGAACCCTCATAGCACAGCCAATAATCTTACTAGTAAGCATTTCATACTGCATAATCGGGAAAATCCTCCAAATCGGGTGAATCGGGGTTCTGACAATTGCTCATTTTTGAGCCTCCATTTTATTCTCTCTACTTACTTAGACGTAAAAAAAACGGAAAAAAAATTCAAAAATCTTCATTTTGTCAACAACTGTTTGCAAAAATGTGCATTTTTTCAAAAAAACAAAAGAATTCATACAATTTTCTATATTTAAAAACGGGGAGCGACTTTATTATATCGCCTTGTATAGAGGTTTTTTATGCGCATTTTTGTTATTTGCGCCGTTTTTTGCAATTCTGTGCTCCTTGCCGCCGGGGAAAGAGCAACTTTGAACATATTCACAAGTCCGGATAGCTCAAGCATATTTTTGGATGGCAATCCCGAAAAGGAAATATCGGGATCGCCTTTTGAAAATTCCGCTATGCTAACGGGTGAGCATACGGTTTTTTTGGTTCCGCCAAATGAAAGCTTTGTTCCTGCCGCTTATGATTTTATTTTGCATAACGGGCGTGTTTTTGAAATAAATCACGATTTTTTGCGGAGAAACCAAGTTCGCGAGGCATATTCCCTGTCTCCATCGGAATATCATATAGAGGCAAATGCTGGCTTTTTGTATTTCAACGAATTTAGCTCAAATGCCATTTATAAAATGCCTTTTGACTTTCGCTTGGGTTTGCCTTTGGGCTTTGGGGCAAGGCTCGCTTTTCCTATTCAGGAATGGGAAATAAGGGATTTTTTGCTAGGTATGCAATATAATTACTTTCCATTGCAAATGGGCATAGCCCTAGACTGGATAAGCCCAAGAGGTTCCGGCTTTTCTGCCATTCGTGCTGCAATTTTGGCAGAGCAAAATGTGCTGTTTTTAAATTTGCTGGAAAATCTGGTTTATGAATATTCAAAACAAGAAAAGGCGGAATTCTTTTTGCGTATAGGTGTGCCAGTCAAGCATATATTTTTGCCATATTTAGCCATGCGGGAAAAAATTCATCTGCCTTTGAAAATCCATATATTTTATGCTGAATCAGGTGCATTGTTGCAAGTTAGCAATGGGTTTTCTTTGGAAATTTCCATTCCTCTTGCCATTCTAGGAAATGCCAAAAAAGGTTTTGGATTTTATTTTGGCTTGCATTCAGATTTTTCTTTTGGCAAAGAGAACAAAAAAGATGTTCACAAAACAAGCAAAATAATTTGGGATGTAAATGAGGTTAGCAATGGGGAATACAAAAAATTTTGTGAAGAAACCGGTTGTGAAATTCCAGCAAAAGCAAAAATAAAAGAATTGGAAGATTATCCCATTCTGCATATCAACTTAAAAGATGCCATTGCTTATGCCAAATGGAAAAAGAAACGATTGCCCACAGCAGAAGAATGGAAAACCCTAGCTGCCACCTATTCAAACTTTGATAGTTTTTGCGAAGTCCGAAAATTAAAAAAAGTTTATGAAGGACCTATTATAAATGGCGTTAGAAACTTTGCAGGCAATGCCGCTATTTGGCTTATGCCAGAAAATGAAAGTGCTAGTGTAGCAAGTTTTGCGGGTAGTTCTTATGATGATTCTTTTGATACTTGCAAAAAGAAGGCTGTGTTGACGGATTTGTCTTCGCCTAGTGGGAATGAGTTTATTGGGGTTAGGTTGGTTAGGGATTATTAGTTTTCTATATTCCCCCTATAAACACCCAAAATGGTTGCAAAAGGAGACAATCCATGACGAATTATTATGAAAAAGAATTTGAAATCATGCCACGTGAAATTCTTGAAAGGCTGCAACTTGAAAGACTGCAAACGCTTTTGGGATATGTTTATGAAAAATGTGATTTTTACCGCAAAAAGCTGGATGAATCAGGCATTAAACCTACGGATATAAAGAGCCTGAGCGACCTGAAAAAACTTCCTTTTACCACAAAACAAGACCTGCGCGACAATTATCCCTATGGTATGTTCAGTGCATCTATGAATGATATAGTTCGTGTCCACGCATCAAGTGGCACAACTGGCAAACTTACCGTGGCAGGTTATACCCAAAACGATATAGATATATGGTCGGCTGTGATGGCACGTGCTTTTATGGCGGGCGGTTGCTCGCATAGCAGCATAATTAACGTTGCTTATGGTTATGGATTGTTCACTGGTGGGCTTGGTGCGCATTATGGCAGTGAACTCCTCGGTGCGCTTACCATACCAGCATCAAGTGGAAATACAAAAAGGCAATTGCAGATGTTCAAAGATTTCAAAGTCTCTACGTTGTGCTGCACACCTTCGTATGCGCTTTATTTAGCAGATGAAATGGAAAAAGAAGGTTATAACATCTCTGATTTTAGTTTAAAACAAGGTTTTTTTGGTGCTGAACCCTGGTCTGAGGAAATGCGTACGCAAATTCAAGATAGGCTTGGGATTAAAGCATATAATATTTATGGATTAAGCGAAATAATAGGACCGGGCGTTTCAATAGAATGTGAGCATCAATGCGGAGCGCATATATGGGAAGACCATTTTTTGCCAGAAATAATTGACCCAAAAACACTTGAACCTTTAAAAAACGGCGAACAGGGCGAACTAGTATTCACAACAATAAGCAAAACCGGCATGCCTTTAATCCGTTATCGCACACGTGACCTTTGCTCTTTAATTGAGGAGCCGTGCAAATGTGGGCGTACCCATATTCGAATGACAAGGATCATAGGGCGAAGCGATGATATGCTTATCATTGGCGGTGTTAATGTTTTCCCATCGCAAATTGAAAGTGCGCTTTTCTCGGTAAAGGATATAGAACCGCATTATATGATTATTGTAGATCGCGTGAATAACCTTGACAAAATAGAAATTCAAGTGGAAATAAAAGATGAATTATTCAGCGATGAAGTGAAAAATATTCAAAATTTAAAAAACAAGCTTGAGAAAAATGTATCTAGCGCAATAAGCGTGAGCGTGAAAATCCATTTTGTGAGCCGAGGGACAATAGAACGTAGCCAAGGCAAAGCCGTGAGAGTAATTGATAAAAGGAGGATTTAATATGATAAAGCAAATTTCTGTGTTAATTGAAAACGAACCGGGTCAGGCTTATAAGCCAATCAATGTGCTTGGTGAAGCGGGCATAGATGTGTGTGCGGTATCGGTTGGCGATACAGAGGATTTTGGCATTTTGAGAATGATTACACGAGATAATAACAATGCGGTAACTATATTGAAAAAGGCAGGCTTCACGGTGAACTTGACCGACTTAATCGGTGTTGTTGTAGAAGATCATCCCGGCGGTCTTGCAAATCTTCTCACCGTGTTTGAAAAAGAAAGCATCAACATAGAATATTTTTATTCCTTTATCCCAAGAAAAGGCGAAAAAGCAATAATGTTTTTCAAAGTAGAAGAAATTGATGCAGCTCTTGACAAACTCAAGAAGCATAATGTTGTTCTCGCAGAAACAATATCAGAATGATATTTCCGCAAATAATGGGCATAATAAATTGCACCCCAGATAGCTTTTTTGACGGGGGCAAGCATAACACGCCAGAACTGGCTTTTGAACACGCCTTGAAATTGCTTGGCGATGGTGCAGATATTTTAGACATAGGCGGAGAAAGCACAAGACCTGGTTTTGAACCCATTCCAGAAGAAGAAGAGCTTGCGAGGGTTATTCCTGTTATAGAAATGCTCGCAAAAGAGCAGAGCAGAAAAAATTTTCAAATATCCATAGACACAACAAAAGCAAATGTCGCATTACAGGCGGTAAGAGCAGGGGCAAATATGATAAACGATATTTCTGCAATGGAACACGACCCTGAAATGCTCAAAACCATAGCAGACACAAAAGCAGATGCCGTTCTCCAACACACACTTAAATATGCAGGCGGTACGTGTTCACTTCAAGACATAAAAAATTATCTATTAAAACGTGCTGATTTGCTAAAAGAAAAAGGGATAAAAAATATATATATTGATCCCGGCATTGGTTTTGGCAAAACCCAAAAAGAAAATCTTGCGTTGATATCGAATATAGATGTTCTTTGCCAAACAGAATACCCTGTGCTGCTAGGTGTTTCGAGAAAAAGTTTCATTTCAAAAATAGAAGGTTTGGAAAATAGCAACCGCCTTGTTCCGAGCATAGTTTGCGGCATAATGGCAGCGCAAAAAGGTGTTAGAGTTTTGCGAGTGCACGATGTTTTAGAAACAAAAGAGGCACTTGCAGCTTTATTTACTGTTTCAGCAGAAATTCAATAGCCTGTTCCTTGCTTGAAGAAAAAGTCATATTTTTTCTGCCGCATAGTTTGAGTATGGCATTAACCATAATCTTCTTTATGCCATCAAAGCCAATAACCGCACCGAATTTTGCATAAGGCTTATTGTGCTCCATCCAGTCTGCTATTATGTTTTTCGTTTCTGAATCGAATTTCACATCTTTTATATTTGTTACTGTTAACAGGGAATGTTCAGCATATTTTGTTATACGCTCCTTAGCCATTTCGGTAAATTCCAAGAATTCATCATTTGTTTTAAAATCAGACAAATCATAGTAAACGAAGTTTTTGCCTTCGAGCGCGAATTCCTCAATGCGTTGTTCTATGTTCATTCTACCTCCCTTAGCAAAGTGTCTATTGCCGCCACGGCTTTTTCGTATTCACCAATAACGGTGTTTTGCAAAACGCTTTCTAGGGTTTCCCCTACTTTTGGTGCCCGTGCAAATTTTTGCAAATTTCCCGTTATTTCATTAATGGCACCAAAGTCAAAAGCATCAAATGCTTCTTTTAATTTACAAAGTTCGCTTTTCAACAAATCAAAATCAAGGGAAGTTTCTTGTTTCACGCTGTTTAAAGCCATGCCAATATTGTTTAGAATCGTTTCCAAAGATATTAAGAAATCGGGATTGTTCAATCTGATAAATGAAGAATCTTCCTGCCTGCCTGCTATTTCCAATGCCTTTGCCTGCTCAGATAAATCAAGTGCGCCAAGACTTGCAGATGCGCTTTTTAATGCGTGGACATAGGTGGTATATAAAGAATAGTTATCCGTTTCCAAGCATTGTTTGATTTCTTCTATTTTCTTTAACCCGTCTTTATGGAAGGCTGTTATGGTTTGCACATAGCTTTCAAAGGTTCCCCCTGTCATAATTATTCCTTTCTTAACATCCACCCCATCTATTTTTATCTTTATCTCCGAGTCAATATCGCTTTTGATTTCTTCGCTCGCTTTTTCCCGCTTTTCTTTTGGTATCCATTTATCCAAAATGGAATCTAATTTTTTTGTGTCTATGGGTTTTGACATGAAATCGCTAAAACCACTAGAAAGGAACATTTTTTCTACGCCAGACACAGCGTTGGCAGTTAAAGCAACTATGGTCAAATCCAAATAACGTGCATCTTCACTGCCCAATTTCCTTATGAGTTTTGTTGTTTCAACGCCATCCATATCTGGCATCATATGATCCATAAATACAATATCGTATTCATTCTTTTGCACCAATTCTATTGCATCTGCTCCGCTAAGGCATGAATCTACGTGCATTTTGTAAGGGAGCATCAATCCTTCGCATATTTTAAGATTTGTAGCTATATCATCAACAACAAGAACCCTTGCTTTGGGTGCAATAAATTTAATTATAGTTTCGCTTGCATTGTAAGAGAAACTTTCGGAAACATTGTTTAAAACATTTGCAACGGATATGGAATGCACTGGCATAGCGAGAACGCTGTAATTCCTATCTGCTATGGCTTCTCCAAAGCTTGCTATGAGTACAATTTGAGCTTTTGAACCAGTTTCCATCATAATTTTGCGAACATTTTCTAACAAAAGAAGTTCAACGAACACAAAAGAATAATCCCTGTCTGTTAGTTTTTTTCGGAATGTTTCCTCGTCTGTTGCATACGTGCAATATACACCCATAGTGTCTATGGCGCAAATCATAGAATCTGCATATATTTGCAAAGGCTCATATACAAGCACGCTCTTGTCTTCGGGGTTTTCCACTTTTGCCAGAGGTTCAAGAGAGCGAATTTTTTGCGGAAGCGTTATGGTAAATGCGCTGCCTTTGCCATATTCACTTGCAACATTTATATCTCCGCCCATTGCCATAATTAGGCTTCTGGTTATGGAAAGTCCAAGACCTGTGCCTTCAACCCCTTTGTTCGCGGATAAATCAAATTGAACAAAATCACCGAACAATTTTTCCATATCCTCTGGTTTTATGCCCATTCCGCTATCTGTAACATCTATGGTCAAAATTACGGTATCGTCTATAATTTCTCCGCTTGCAGAAAAAGACACAAAACCTTCCTTGGTGTATTTCACTGCATTGCTCAGTATATTTAGCAATACCTGCCGGATTCTCGTTTCGTCTCCATAAAGCTCATTGGGTATGCTGCCATCCAAATTCACCACAAAGCGAAGCCTGGAATCTATAACCCTCATTCTGATAATGCTTATCACATCGTTTATCAGCGAAGAAAGCAGATAGTCGGAGGTAACTATTTCCAGTTTTCCACTCTCTATCTTTGAAAAATCCAAGATGTCGTTTACTATTGACAAAAGATTTACACCAGACTGTTTTATTATTATTACATCTTCGCGTACGCTGTTTGGCATATCTTTGCGCAAAGCTAACTCAGACATACCTATTATAGCGTTCATCGGTGTACGTATTTCGTGGCTCATTTTTGCTAAAAAATCGCTCTTGGCTTTAGAAGCGTTTTCTGCTTTGATGGCGAGGTTTTCGTTTTGCGTTGACAATTTCTTCAAATTTTGCCGTTGCATCCATGATTTGATTTTTACCTCATTTGAAATATAGGCAACAAATGTGCTTATGCAAAATGCAGAAAATAAATCGTTAAGGGAATATCTAATGGCAATATTTGAATAATCCATTCCAGTATAGATTGCTACTACAATAAACAATACAAGTGAATAGCAAAGATTTATAATTTTCAATTTAAAGGTAAAGGGCGCAAAAGTAGCTATCATCATTATAACACAAAAACCGCCAACATACGATGGAGCAGCCTCGCCAGATGTAGCCGTAATAAGTGTAGCGCCAATATAAAGATAATGTATCAATATTTTCATCAATATATCAGGACGGTATCTAAAACGATTTGTCAGTTTCAAAGCCATCAAGGAAAAACTGAGCACGCTTAGACCAATCCTAATAGAAACCACAAATATCGGGTAGGGGTGCAATATAACATCGTTCTGAATATAAGGCAACCACGCGAACATGCATATTAGTACCACAAAGAAAAGCGAGCTTGCTTCGTAGTTTAACTCTCCCTTTAAAGTATCACGGCTGGATTCATCGCCGTGGGCTATCATAATCGCTTTATATTTTTTAAATATTTCTTCTATTTTTCCAAGCATCACAATACCTTCTTAATATTATTTAACAGTATCTTTAAAGATATTAAAAATTGAAGGTTGTTAGAATCAATAAACTTGAAATTTTCCTGTTTGCCTGCTGCTTCCAAAGCCTCTGCTTGCTCAATCAAATCATGAGCGCCAAGATCTGTGCAGGCATTTTTCAATTCATGTATATAATTGGTGTATATGAGATAGTTCTTCACTTCTAGGCACTTTTTGATTTCTCTTATTTTCTTTAATCCGTCTTTATGGAATGCGGTGAGCGTAACTACGTCTTTCTTTGCATCCAAGCCTTCTACTTCTATTTCCTTTATCTCTGCGGTCAATTTTTCTTGCTTTTCCTTTGGAAGCCATCTCCCTAGAATTACATTGAGCCTTGCTGTGTCTATGGGTTTTGACAAAAAGTCATTAAAACCATTTGAAAGGAACATTTCTTTTGTGCCAGCAACCGCGTTGGCTGTTAATGCGATAATTGGCAAATGCTCGTAATGCGGATTTTCTTTACCCATTTCCCTTATAATCTTTGTAGCTTCAATACCATCCATTTCTGGCATCATATGGTCCATAAACACCAAGTCGTAGATGTTTTGGGTAACAGCTGTAATTGCCTCTGCTCCGCTAAAACACAAGTCAATTTTCATTTTGTAAGGCAGCATTAAACCCTCGGCTACCTTTAAATTTGTACCTATATCATCCACAATTAGAATCTTAGCTTTAGGTGCGCTAAACTGTACAACAGATATACTTTCATTTGTGCTATAAGAAAAATTATCAGCCACGCCGTTCAATATATTTGCAACGGATATGGCATGCGCAGGCATAGCCAATATATCTAAATTTATGTCTGCGGGCACATTGCCAAATTCTGTTAGTATAACTATCTCTATTTTGGATTTAAGTTCCTTTACTATTGCTTTGGCATTTTTAAGCAGGGAATGAGAAACGAACAAAAATGTATGATCATTCTCTTGTAGCTTTTTATGTAAATCATCGTCGTTTTCAACTTTATGGCAAGTCACACCCAAATTGTCCACAGTGCAAATTATGGAATCGGCATATATTTTATTTTGCTCATAAACAAGAACGTTTTTCTCTTCTGGTTTTTCTACTGATGCCAAAGGTTCTGGTGAACATATTTTTTGCGAAAGCTTAATGGTAAATGTACTACCCTTGCCGTATTCCGACTGAACATTTATATCTCCACTCATAGCATTCACAAGTTTTTTTGTTATCACAAGTCCAAGCCCCGTGCCTTCAACGCCTTTGTGGGATGCCAAATCAACTTGCACAAATTCGCCAAATAGTTTATTTAAATCTTCTGGCTTTATACCATCACCGCTGTCTACTACATCTATGGTTAAGAAAACAGTATCTTCGTTTATTTCCCCATTTATAGAAAAGGAAACAAAGCCTTTTTTAGTATATTTCACTGCATTGCTCAACACATTTAGCAGCACCTGCCTTATTCTAGTCTCATCTCCAAAAAGATAATTTGGGATATTGCTGTCTATATTCACAACAAAACTGATATGCGAATCCACAACGCGCATTTTAATGATGCTAACCACATCGTGTATCAGAGAAGAAACTTGGTAGTTGCCAGGAATTATTTCCAGCTTGCCGCTCTCTATTTTAGAAAAGTCAAGGAGGTCGTTGATTAAAGATAAAAGATTATTTCCGGCTTGCTTAATTGTTATAATATGTTCACGGGCAGAATGTGGTATATTTTCACGCAATGCTAATTCTGCCATGCCAGTTATAGCGTTCATGGGCGTTCTTATTTCATGGCTTATTCTCGCGAGAAAATCGCTTTTGGCTTTTGAAGCGGCTTTTAAATCTTCCATTGTTTTGTGCAATGGTTTGAGAAGCCCAGAAATAAATATATTGAATATCACGAAAGTTATAGCTATCACCACCATCATAGCTATAAATAATCCTGTCATATTGGTTTTATAGTCAATTAAACCGTCTGGCATAAGTGCCACAGAATACCAACCGAGCAAAGGAACCGTGCCTAGGGCAATTCTCCCAGATTTGGTATCTAAAGTTTGTATTTCATTTGGTTTAAGATTTTTTGAACGGGCAACAATATCAAGGCCTGTTTCGTTTAATTCTTCGTTAATATTTTTTTTCGCTGCCACCAGATCAACATTTTTTGCACCGGTGATTTCTCCAGCGGCATTAAAAAAGTAAAGCTCTGCTTTATTGTCGTAGTTCTTATACACTGCGTTTACAAATTCCGAAAGATTTATACCTGAGCCCAAAATGCCAATGGGTTTGTGTTTATTGTCGAAAACAGGTGCGTTAATCCATAAATTTGTCACTTTGAGGTCAGGATTGTAGTTGATATTATAATTATATCTCTCAGTTTCATTAAGAGTCATTAAATACCAATAGTTATTGGGGTCTTTTGCGTCCACAAAATAAGGCTCATTGTCGTCTGAGTAGAATATTCTGTCTTTATCGTTCACCCAAAAAACCGAGTTTGCCGCAAATGCCTTGCGGTATCCCGCTATTTCATCAAAAGCCATTTTTTTCAATTCAGGATTTTCTGGGTCAGCAAAATAATTTTGTATCAAAGGAGAGCCTGCCATTTTAAGAGCAATGGCTATTTCGCTATTTACCGATGCTTCCAGTTTTATTCGTTCAATTTCCAGTATTTGAGTTAATTCATTGCCCTTGTTTGTTCTTATAATCTGCTGCATAAAGAATATAAAAATTCCGCTTCCAGCTATAAAAATTACTGAAAATAGCACAACGGAAAATATGATAAATCTATTTTTTTTCATATTCAGCTACTCTTGAAAGAGTTTGCGGTTTCATTAAACTTATCGGCAATTTCAAGAAATATATCCACCAAATCAGGGTCAAAATGCGTTCCTCTGTTTTCTGTTATAATTTTAACAGCTTCTTCGTGCGGAAATGCCTTTTTATAAGGTCTGTCGGAAACCAGAGCATCGTACACATCGGCTATTGCCATAAGTCTGCCTTGAAGCGGAATATCAAGTCCTTTTAATTTTCTGGGATAACCGCTTCCATCCCATTTTTCGTGGTGGGTAACAGCAAAAATCCTAGCGTGTTCCAAAAATTCGTGTTCAGTTGCATTTCGTTTTATTTTCTCAATAATTTTTTCTCCGAAAATCGTATGTTTCTTTATTTCTGCAAATTCCACGTCTGTTAGTTTGCCTGGTTTTTTAAGAATATCATCCTTCACCACAATTTTGCCCACATCGTGCAACTGCGAAGATAGCAATACCAAATCTATATTCCAATTACTCACTTCATCTGAATACAAACTACGCTTTGATATTACATTGATCAATAAATTCAAATAACTCTGCGTTCTTTCCAAATGCTTGCCAGTTATATCATCGCGGTTTTCAACAAGCTCTGCCATAGCTCTTAAAATGGCATTTTGAAGTTCTAAAACGGTTTTGGTTTTTGCCTCTACCAAACTCTGAAGATTTTGATTATAGTTCCAGAGTTCTTTTTTTTGCGATTCAACGAGCAAATGTGTTTCTATGCGTTTTAACAAAAGCGGCGGAGAAAATGGTTTTATTATGTAATCTATAGCACCCAAGGATAAACCTTCAAGTTCGTTATCGTTATCGCTTTTTGCCGTTAAAAAAATAACGGGTATATTTTTGGTTTCTTTTTTGCTTTTTATTATTTTTATAACATCGTAGCCATTCATTTCTGGCATTTCAACATCTAGGAGAATCATATCTGGAATATTTTTTTCAAGCATTTTCAGCATACGCTCACCGCTATCCACGGTTGCTACATTATAGTGACCAGAAAGCACATTCCTGCCCATAGTTAAATTTGTGATGTTGTCATCAACAAGAAATATGGTTTTGCGTTTTGCAGTGGCACTTTCATTATCCATAGATTTTCCCTTTTGTTTATCTGTTTATATTTGCAAAAATCGGTAACAAACTTGTATCTAAAAATCTAGAAATCCACCCTGGCAATAAACCCATGCCAAACAAGCAAACAAAATAAACACCAAAAACAATCTTTTCTGGCGTGGTTGTTGATGGTAGGGAAGAAAAGTGTGGATTTAAAGGACCATTTAGCATTTTATTTGTGGCTTGCAAAACATAAACGGCAGTTGTGGTTATGGAGAGAATAGCTAGAACTGCAACTACTTGAACTACTGGATTGCTTGTTCCTAGCGAACCTATGAAGATAGGCAATTCTGCCGCAAAACCGCTGAGACCCGGAAGCCCAAGCCCTGTGAAACCAGCAATCACAAAGCCAACGCCAATAAAGGGGATAACCTTCATTAAACCTCCCATTTCGTCAACCATTCTAGTATGCGTTCTGCCATAAATCATTCCTATGCAGGCAAAGAACAAACCCGTTAAAAATCCGTGAGAGAGCATTTGCAAACTAGCTCCCTTTATGGAAATTAAATTCGTAGCACAAAGCCCAAGGAATATAAGCCCTAAATGAGATATGGAGGAATAGGCTATTATATATTTCAAATCGCGCTGCCTAATTGCGATAAATGCCGCCGCCACCACATTGAACAGAACAAGCAAAACTATGTAGGGTAGCCAGAACTTTGCGCCCTCTGGCATTAAATACATTGCTACTCGCAAGCAGCCATAGCAACCCATTTTCATCATAACGCCAGCCGCAAACATAGACACCGCAGTTGGTGCCGCGCTGTGACCATCGGGGCTCCAGTTGTGAAAGGGAAACAGCGAACCCGAAATTGCAAAGCCTATGAATAAAAGCGGGAATGCCCACATTTGAAACTCGATGGGCAATAGAACATCTGCAAGTCTGCGAATATCCCAGCTTCCTATATTGCTTTCAGAGTACATAGCGATAACGGCAATGAGTGCAAAGGCAGAGCCTAGGGCAAGGGTTAATGTGAGTTTTTTTCCGCAGTAATCACGTCTTCCTGTTCCCCAGCCTGCAATCATTAAATACATAGCCAGAGCCTCTACCTCGTAGAATACCATAAACAAAAACAAATCAAAGCTCAAAAACACGCCAAAAACCCCAGCCCCCAAAATTTGAATCATAGCGAAAAATTCTTTGGGTCGCTCAACATTCCAGCTCATTAAAATACCAGTGAAAACTATTATGGAAGCTAAAACGCACATTAAAATTGAAAGGGCATCTGCTCCTATTATGAACCTTATGTTAAGAGCCGGCAGCCAAGAAACGTCTGTTAGGTATTGGAGCTTAAGAGCATTGCCAATAGAGGTGCCGGAATTCATAGCCAAACAATAAATTTTAACCGTAAAAAACACGCACAATCCCATATTTGCAAGCGCAGAAATGGCGTGAAACATCTTTAACGTATGGCTTTGCTGCTTTGGTATAGCCAAACTGACGAAAACCGTTAGCACTGGCAAAAACCAAATCAAATTGAGAACGGCAGACATACTCTCTAATGTAGAAATTTTCATACAATCAAATAAAATTCTACATTTTTAAGCATTAAAAGCACCCCTACTGCCCTTTTGTTCAGTATTCGTATTTATGTTGTCTGAACCCCGATTCACCCGATTTTTGGGATTTTCCCGATTGAGCCACCATTATTGGCTATTCCCATAAAAGTTTTTATATTATCCTAAATATGATTTTCGGCAATAAGGCAACATACAACGCTAGGGCTTGCGGTGCAAGCTCTGAAAATGTTTTTGCCAATAGCCAAAGCAGCCGAATAAATCCGCTGTCTTTTGGGGGGGGGGGGGGGGGGGGGGGGGGGGGGGGGGGGGGGGGGGGGGGGGGGGGGGGGGGGGGGG
>JAITFP010000037.1 GCA_031281275.1 Candidatus Fibrimonadaceae bacterium | reverse complement strand
AAAAATTTTTGACTATAAAATGGGGGGGGGGGGGGGGGCAGATTTGGCTTTAAACACGCCGCAGAAGCCCAAGGCTGGCGATGAGCGACTTGGGAACCATTTTTCGACCCCCGAAAATAAAGTGGCTTATTTTGCATATTTGGGACATTAAATTGCAAATCGGAAAAACCTATTTTAGAGCCTGCACCGCAAGCCCTGCCAAATATTTTTTCAATACTCCCAAACATATTGCAAAATATAGAAAATGCTGATTTAACGGGGGAACGCCACAGCGAGATTCAGAGTTAATCAGTGGCTACTATAGACATTTTGTTAATTTTCTATATTTAAATCACATAATTTTAACAAAAATTGTTAAAAATGATAGAAATGTTGACAAAAACGAAAAATTTTTGTATTTTTATTATATAGTAACCAATAAATGGGGGTATTCCTATGAAAATGTTTTCCTTTGTCGCATTGCTCGCAACATCTGTTGCGTTTTTGTCTTGCAGCACCAATGATGAAGGTGTTGAGATAAACAATGATCCTAGCCATGCTAGATGCAAAATTGCAGCCAAAGGCTTTGAAAAATCGTTTGAAACGTTTGATGGCTATAAAGGGCTTGACGAGCTAGACCCAAGCTGTAAAAGCGAAGAAAAAAAATTCGTTTTGATTAATGATACCAACACAGTAAACCCACCTGATTTAGAAAAACGTTTATACGAATGTCAAGAAGGTACAACCACCTTCGAAGAAGCCTATGCTTGTAAAGATGAAGGAATGAAATACAGGGATGATTGGCGTGACGAACATAAAAAAAGAGATTTGCCAATTCCATGCGTTGCCCTTGGAGAAGCAGCCAATTGGTGGGGAGCATGGCTTACAGATGATGAAATTGCATACTTAGTGGAAATTTATGGCGTTTCTTATGATGATGGGAATTATGAGTATGCAAATAATGATCTTGCCATTGGTGGCAACGGAAATCCGCCACCACCAACAGTTGGTTGTGGAAAATAATATAGTATTCTCTTGTCCCTGGAATCCGTTTATTTTCTATATTCCCCTAAATGCGCTTAGTCCCTCTTTTTGTTTTGTTATTCTTTGCCATTGCTGTTTATGGGGAGGAACAGAAACGTGTTGCTATATTGAACACGGAAGACAACGGCGAACCATCGCTGGAACATACAGATTTACTTTACTTGACCGATAAGCTACGTGAAATAGCCTTGAAAACATTGCCCCAAGATAAATACTCTGTGATGAACGTGCAGAGCATAATAGACAAAATGGGTTCAAAGGAAAACGCCCGAAAAGTTTGCAAAGAAGCTCAGTGCCTGGCAGAAATAGGAAGAAAAGTAAGTGCGGCTTATATTGGCCAAGCGAGGCTTGGGCGTTTCGGCGGTAATTTGACTATCAGCATGGAATTGTACAATAGCGGAAGCGGCACTTTAATTGGTTCCTTCACTGGCAAGGCGAAAAATGTACTTGGCTTGGAAACCATCATAAACGAGAATGCGCCATCTATGTTTGGCGAAATGCCGGGCGCAAAAGAACAGCCTGCTACCACCACTGTTGTACCTGATGCTTCAATCCTTAAAGATTCCAGAGACAACAAAACATACAAGGTGGTAAAAATAGGCGAGCAAATCTGGATGGCGGAAAATTTGAATTACAACGCAGATGGTAGCAAATGCAATGACAACCAAGAAAGCAATTGCCAAAAATACGGGCGGCTTTATAACTGGGAAACTGCTAAAACGGCTTGCCCCGAAGGTTGGCATTTGCCGAGCAATGCGGATTGGAATGTTTTGATGAAATTCGTCAATCCGAGATGTTCCGACAATAGCAGTTGTAAGGATGCTGGAACCGAGCTAAAGGCTAGGAAAGGCTGGAGCAAAAGCGAGCTAGAGGCTAGGAAAGGCTGGAGCGACGAGGCACCTAGTAGCAACGGCGAGGATTCCTACAACTTTTCTGCCCTGCCGGGCGGCAGAGCAAGTCCTACTAGCGCTAGTTTAAACCGAACCGGTAAAATCGGCTGGTGGTGGAGTTCCTCTGATGCCTATGGCGACTACGCTTACTCTCGGTATATGTCTAACGAAGACAATTACGTAAGCTACAGCATCGAAAAGAAGGGCAACTTGGTCAGTGTTCGTTGCTTGCAGGGGATGCCAGACACAAAAGCCCCGACTGCTGTTGTTTCAAGTTTTAAAGATTCCAGAGATAAGAAAACATATAAGGCAGTAAAAATAGGCACACAGACTTGGATGGCGGAGAATTTGAACTACAATGCAAACGGCAGCAAATGCTACGACAACAAACCAGCCAACTGCAATAAATACGGGAGATTGTATAATTGGAATACGGCTAAGTCGGCTTGCCCCGGAGGCTGGCATTTGCCGAGCTTTGCGGAATGGGAAATATTGATGGTTACGGTTGGCGGTGGTATAACAGCGGGCATAATCTTGAAGGATAAGAGTGGTTGGAACAGCGAGCGCAATGGGCGCAATGGCGAGAACAAATATGGATTTTCCGCCTTGCCGGGTGGCGGCGGCAATTTGGAGGGCGGTTTCTACGGCATCGGCTATCGTAGCGAATGGTGGAGTTCTGCCGCGTTCAATGATGGAAGCGCTTACGCCACGTTTATGAATTACGACGACAACGGAGCGAACATAAGAAACAACGCACCAGATAAGCGTTCGTTGCATAGCGTTCGTTGCTTGCAAGACTAATTTACTATATTCCCCTAAATGCGCTCCGCCCCTCTCTTAGTTTTGTTATTCTTTGTTGTTGCTTCCCACGCACAGCAGGAGCAAAAGCGTGTTGCTATATTGAACACGGAAGATGACGGTGAACCGGAGATTGAATTCACTAATCTGAACTTCCTCACCGGAAAACTGCGCGAAATTGCGGTGAAAGTGCTGCCCGAAGATAAGTATTCCGTTATGAGCGTTCAGAGCATAATAGACAAGATGGGTTCAAGGGAGAATGCCCGAAAGATGTGCAAAGAGGCACAGTGCATAGCGGAGATAGGCAGAAAAGTGAGTGCTGCTTATGTTGGTCAGGCTAGGCTTGGTCGTTTGGACGATTATATTACAATAAATATGGAATTGTACAATGCTGGCAGCGGTGTTTTAATTGGTTCATTCACGGGCAAAGCAAAAAAAGTATCTGGCTTGGAATCTGTTATAACTGAGAATGCGCCCAAAATGTATGGCAAAATGCCAGGCGTTTCCACAGGTTCAAAAGCATCGTTTGCTGGTGGAATTAGCGGCTTGGAAAAAACGGGTGGTGGTTATGAATTGGGTGAAAAAACTTACTTGGTGAATTTAAGCACAGAGCCTCCTGGAGCGGTTTTAAGTTTTGACGGCGTGCCTTCTTCCAATTGCGCAAAAACACCTTGCAAGGTGGGGCTTCGCGAAGGCAGTGTGCGCATAATAGCGAGTTTGGATAAATATGAAATAGCCGACACAAATGTTTCGGTGACTAGCAATAACCAAAGCATAGCGATAAGATTGAAATCCAATTTTGGTGTATTGGATATAAAGCCTGCTTACTTGGATGGCATAGGCAAGGACAAATCTTGGAAACTATCTATAAACGATAAATCTTATTCTTTGGGTGAAATAAGGCTTTCACCGAATAAATATGCGGTTAAGCTGAGTCACGAGTGTTATGAAAATATAGCTTTTGATGTTGGTCTTAACAAAGATAGCCGTGAAGTTTTTGATATGGCGAGCAATATAAAGCTGAAGCAAGGCGGCTTGGTTTTGAGTGCGGAGCGAAATGGCGAACTGGTGAGCGAGCCTGTTTTTGTGAATGGCAAGCGAGCAGGCGAAACATTTTTTAGCGATGCGGTTCCTTTATGCGCGAAAATAGAGATAGGCGAGAAAAGGGAAACAGTGAATGTGAATTTGAAGTACAATGATAAAGTAGAGTACACGCACAAACTAGGTCTTTATACGCCCAAACCAGACGAGGAAAAAAAATCTGGCGAATCTGCCATATCAATAGGCAGCAGCGCTGGCTATGTAATGGTTTTTGATAATGATTTTCCACTTAGAGGTGTTAATTTTGAACTGGGAGCAGAGATGTTTACTCCTTTAACGGATTGGGTTAAAATTGGCAGCGGTGTATATATAGGTTATTTTACAGGTTCTGCAAAACCATATCCCTATACATACACCGCTGGAATACCACCTGAAGAAATAACTATTTCAGATTTTTACATAGATTTATTTCCAATAATCAGATTAGGCAGAAAAAAAAACTATGCAGATATAGCTTTGGGAGTTTCAATACTTTCTAGTGAAATTACGGTAAATGATGAACCGCAGAAAAACTTCGAAATGGGTTTTTCATCGTCTTTAACCGGAAGATATGATATGGTTGGTCTTGGTTTAAAAATACCCCTTAATGGTAATGGTATAGGATTAAGTGCTAGTGGATTTATACCCATAACCAAGCAAATTGAAATTGTACCTTCTATTATTTATTATTCCGATGAGCTTCACTTAGTTGTAGGATTTAATTATTTTCTTTAATTTTTAACAAAAATTTGTAAAAAATGATGAAAAATTGACAAAAATTAAGAAAAATAAATAAAAAATAGCCCACAATAGGAAAAAAATATATTTTTAGTAAATGAGGGCTATTATGAGAATTTTTTCTTTTGCCATATTGCTCGCAATATCCATTGCGTTTTTGTCTTGTAGCAATGGTCCTATGCTAGAATCTGGAATCAAGCAAGGCTATTATGAAGAAGAGTTATATGATATAGCCCCTCCTAATAAAGATATAAGCTCAGATGAAGTAGAATTATATTGCAAAGATATGAGTTATGAAGAAAGCATAGAGTGCGTTGCAGGCTTAAACGACAAAAAACAAGAAGACTATAAAACATGGCAGAATAAAAAAAGTGAACCGCCTAAGCAAGTTAAAAAGCCCGTACAAAAAAAGCAGACTAAAAGGACTACACAAACTAAACAAACCAAAAAGACTACACAGACTAAAAAGAAAAAGTGATTTACTATATTAACCCCTAATGAATAACACCTATACCGAACTAGCAAATGCCCTTAATTCAAATTTGGGCTCGTGTGTAGCTTTCCGTGTTTTATCGGAGCGAGGCAAGAAAATTTACTTCCCGCACAAAGGCATTCTGGGTCAAAGTGCAGAAGCCAAAGGTGCGGAGATTAACGCCACAATAGGAACGGCTTTTGAAGACGATGGCACACCGCTTATGCTTCAAATAGTTAAGAACGCCTTTGCCATGCCAGACCATATAATTCATGCAGGCTTTCTTTACCAACCAAGTTTTGGCAAAGCCCTGCTTCGCAAGAAATGGGCAGAAATGCTGTCCAAAAAAAATAAGAATTTGCAGAACATAAAATTCAGCGAGCCTGTTGTCACAGCCGCTCTAACCCATGCCCTTTCTGTATCTGCCGGCTTGTTCCTTAACCCCGGAGATACCGTTATAATTCCAGATTTATATTGGGATAACTACGATTTGATTTTCTGTGAAACGTATGGTGCGCAGATTAAAACATTCAACACTTTCAAAAATGGGAGTTTTGATGTGGCAGCTCTCGCCGCGGCTTTGGAAGAAGGTGGTAATGGAAAAAAAGTGGTGCTTTTGAATTTCCCAAATAATCCCACGGGCTACACAGTGACAGAAACCGAAGCAAATGAAATTTGCGAAGTGCTTAAAGCCTGTGCTCAAAAAGGCAGCGATGTTGTTGTTCTTTTAGATGATGCTTATTTTGGCTTGGTTTACGAACATGGCATATATAAAGAATCCCTATTTGGGCTTTTGGCAAATGCTCACGAAAATCTATTAGCCGTGAAGCTAGATGGTCCAACAAAAGAGGATTATGTTTGGGGTTTTAGAATTGGTTTTATAACCTTTGCTTTCCATGGAGCAAGCGTACTGCAACTCAAAGCCTGAGAAGACAAAGCCGCCGGCATGGTGCGTTCCACCATATCCAACACCGCAAGCACATCTCAAGAAATTTTGTTGAACGCATATAGCAGCGAAAGCTACGAAAAAGAGAAGCATGAAAAATACCACACTCTAAAAATTCGCTATGAAAAAATAAAGCATGTTTTGGCAGCTCACAAGGAATATGAGCAGTCTTTTACCGCTATGCCTTTCAACAGCGGATATTTTATGTGCGTTAAAATAAATGGAGCAGACCCCGAAGCTGTGCGGCAAGAATGTTTGAAAAATCACGGGCTTGGGGTTATAGTACTCTCTGGGCTTATTCGCATAGCTTTTTCCTCTGTTGCCTTAAACAAAATAGAAGAACTTTTTAAAAGGCTCCACAAAGCGGTGCAGGCGGTAAAAGCATGATTACTCGTCAACGTTCAACGATCTCTGTTCCTGGGCATATAGAAAAAATGCACACAAAAGCATTTGCTTCTCCAGTTGACGTGGTTATGCTGGATTTGGAAGATTCCGTTCCTGTGGATGCCAAGCACTTGGCAAGGGGGCAAGTAATCAAAACTTTAACCAGCATTGAAGTTCAGGAAAGCAAAGGAATATCTGTTAGAGTAAATGGCACAGATACCCCTTATTGCTTTAGAGATGTCATAGAAATTGTGCAAACGGCAAGCGCAAAAATAGATTCTATAGTTTTGCCAAAAGTGGATAGTGCAGGTGATGTACATTTTCTGTCTCGCTTATTAGACGGTTTGGAAGCGGAATTAGGTACGGAAAAACAAATAGCCATAGATGCTAGCATTGAATCTGCTTTGGCTATTGAAAACATCTCAGAAATTGCAGCCGCTCCAAGGGTGCGTTCACTCATTTTTGGAATAGCAGATTACAGTGCTTCCATAGGAGCAAGGTTGTACAGCATTAGCGGGCATGGCGAAGAAGATGCGGAAATTTATCCGGGGCACAGATGGAATTTTGTTATGTCTAAAATAGCGCAAACTGCTAAAGCTCACAATTTGCTTGCAATAGATTCGCCTTATGGAAATTTCAGGGATTTGCTGGAACTTGGCAAAAGCGCAAAAATGTCTGCTGCGCTCGGCTTTGACGGCAAATGGGCAATTCATCCGAGCCAAATAGAAACTATAAACAATGTGTTTTCGCCCACAAGCGAGGAAATAGACAGGGCAAGCCGCATTCTTGAGGCTGCGAGAACAAATCCAGGGCGTGGAGCAGTTGCCATAGACGGTAGAATGGTGGACAGAGCAACTATAAGGTTGGCTCAGAAATTGATGGATTCTGTTAAATAATGAATAAATTTTGGACAATTTTGCTCATATTTGTTGTGACGAGTTATTCTCAGGATGGTTCCATTTCTTTGAATGATATGGAACCACCTAAAACAGAATTGTTCTATACAAATGAGTTTCCAAAAGCGGGTGATACCCTTCACCTGAAAGTTGCTATACCATCTGGGTGGCATATAAATGCAAACAAGGTTCCAGACGATTTTTTGGTGCCGAGCAAGGTGGTAGCTTTTGCACAAGGTGTTGAATTTGAACCTGTGATATGGCCCGAACCTGTAATTCAACACAACGATTTACTGAATATGGATTTGCTTTTGCTGCAAGATACTTTCACCATTAGCTTGCCCATAAAAAACCTTCAAAAAAACGGCGACCCTTATAGTGTAAAAGTTAAATTCACTTATCAGGCTTGTTCCAATATATGCCTGCCTCCAAAAACATTGGAGATTTTTTTAGACGAAAAAAAAAACTTTGGCTTACTAGATGATAATAGTGCCAATAGCAGTAATGGCGAAACCTCATTCTTCTTATATCTTTTGCTCGCAATGCTCGGCGGTTTGCTTTTGAATCTCATGCCCTGCGTGTTGCCTATTTTGTCTCTGAAAATTTTTGATTTAATGCGAAAAACAGGAGAGGCAAAGCAATGGGCTTTTGCCACAACAGCTGGCATAAGTTTTTCCTTTTTTGTTATTGCCACTATAATTGTAATTGTTCGCTTAACTGGAAATATCATCGGTTGGGGATTTCAGTTTCAGCATCCTGCGTATATAGCAACAATGGCTTTGGGAGTTATGGTTTTCGCTTTGAATCTTTTTGGAATTTTTGAGATATGGATGCCGGGCAGCATGACTCATAATTTGAAAAAACATTCTAAAAGTTCCTTTGCTCATGGAATTTTGCTAGTTCTTTTATCCACTCCTTGTTCCGCGCCCTTTTTGGGTACTGCTGTTGGTTTTGCCTTTGTCGCATCCATTCCGAAGCTATTTGCTATTTTTGCCTTTGTTGCAATAGGGTTGTCCCTGCCATACATAATTCTTGGCATATTTCCGCAATGGACAAAAAAAATGCCGCGACCGGGGCAATGGATGGAAATATTAAAGCAGTTTTTGTGTTTTCCTATGCTGCTGACCGTTGTTTGGCTGGTTTGGATTTTTGCCAAGGAAGCCGGATTAGAAAGTTCTGCAAAACTTGGGATATTTTTGTGCATAGCCTGTTTTTTTGCGTGGCTATCGGGTTTAATTGCAAAGCCAGGGAAGCCGTGGAAGCATTTTGCCATTCTGTGGCTAGTTTTTATTATCATATACATATTCTCGTGGAATCTTTGGATTCACCCGCAAAAAGACAATTTAGATGAGCATTGGCTTCCTTTTTCTCAAAAAAGGTTAGATAGCCTGCAAAATGAGGGTTTGGCTGTTTGGGTAAACGGCTCGGCAGATTGGTGCATAACCTGCAAGGTGAACGAAAAAGTATTTGAAAACGAAACAATTAAAAAGGCTTTTGAAGAAAAAAACATAGTTAAAATGCGCGCAGACTATACCAACCCTAATGATGAGGCTCTGAAATTCTTTGAATTTTATGGTCGTAGCGCGGTTCCCTTTGATTTATTCATAACTTCCTATGGAAAAGCGATTTTAATAAGCGAAATACTCACCGAAGATGCAGTTTTTGAAGCGCTTAAGATGGAGTATAGAAAATGATTTTCTATATTTATTAAAGAGGTGGAGTGATGTATATTTTCGTCATAGGTTCTAAGGGTATTCCTGCCTGTCATGGCGGCTTTGAAACATTTGTTGAAAATTTAACCGCGAAGAAAAAAAACGAAAATATATGCTATTATGTATCTTGCTTAAATTCAGCCAAAAGAAATTTTGAATATAACGGGGCAAATTGCTTTGGCATTAATGTTCCAAATTGGTTTGGCAGTGCTAAGGCTGTTATTTATGATATTTTGTCGCTAAGAAAATCCATAAAATTCATAAAACAAAATAATATAAAAAACGCGGTAATTTACGTTCTTGCTTCTCGCATTGGTTTGTACATCTCTTTGCATAAAAAACAATTGGAACGCTTGGGAGTAAAATTGCTGATAAATCCGGATGGTTTGGAATTTAAGAGAAGAAAATACAATTGGTTTATTAGGTGCTATTGGAAAATATCGGAAAAATATTCCGTGAAAAATGCAGATTTGGTTATTTGCGATTCAAAATGTATTCAGAGCTATATACAAGAGGAATATGCGAAATACAAACCCAAAACCAAATTTATCGCTTATGGTGCATACATAGAAAAATCTAAAATATCAGATGATGATGCAAATTTACAAAATTGGTATAAAGAAAATAAAACAAGCCCAAATGATTATTATTTGGTTGTTGGGCGTTTTGTACCTGAAAATAATTTTGGAACCATAGCACAGGAATTCAATACCAGCAACTCCGAGAAAAAATTGGTAATAATTAGCAACTCAAAATCACGTGTATTGAATGGCAGAGTTATTTTTGCCAGTCCTCTTTACAATAGCCAGCTGTTGAAGAAAATTAGGGAAAATGCTTTTGCCTATATACACGGACATGAGGTAGGCGGCACAAATCCCTCTCTTTTGGAAGCTATGGCAAGCACAAAGCTCAATTTGCTTTTGGATGTTTGCTTTAACAGGGAAGTTGCGGAAAATGCGGCTTTGTATTGGACAAAAGAAAAAGGCAATTTGGCAAAATTGATTGACAGTGCAGATAAAATGAAGGAGCAGGAAATTGAGAATTTGGAAAATTTGGCGAAGGGCAGAATTGAGAAAGAGTATAGTTGGGATATTATTGCAAAAGAATATGAAAAAACTTTTTACGAGGAGCAGCAATGAAAATTTTAATAGACGCTCACGTTTTTGATAATGGCTTGCAAGGCACAACTTCTTATATTAAAAATCTCTACAATACCCTTGCAGACTTTCCAAATATTCAAATTACATTGTGCGCTAGTGACATAACTAATTTGAAAAATATTTTTGCCAATGAAAAATTTGAATTTATCGCTTTAAAATCAAAATCTAAAATATGGCGACTTTTTTATGAATATCCAAAAATCATACAAAATGGAAAATTTGATTTTGCGCATTTTCAATATATTGTGCCATTTAGGAAAAAATGTGTGTATATAAACACCATTCACGATATTCTTTTTTTGGATTTTCCCAAGTACTTTGATTTATTTTACAGAATCACAAAAGGATTTTTATTCAAATTATCTGCAAAAAAGTCTGATATAATTTTCACGGTTTCGCAATTTTCAAAAAATCGCATTGCAGAAATTTTTTCAATTCCAAAAGAAAATATACATATTTCGCCAAATGCAGTTCAAATTTCGAAAATGCCAAGCATAGACGTAAAAAAGAAATATGCAATTAGAAATTTTATTCATTATGTCGCTCGCTTTGAACCGAGAAAAAATCAAATTGGATTGCTGAAAGCTTATTTAAATAGCGGTTTGCACAATAATTACGATTTGGTTTTTATAGGCAGGATAAAAGACAAAATAGAGATGAAATATTATGAGAAATTTGTAAAACTTATTCCATATGACGTAAAAATAAATGTTCATATATTTGAAAATCTGAATGAAGAAGAGTTGGTAGCTTTTTATAAACAATCGTCTTGCTTTGCATACCCGTCTTTTGCAGAAGGCTTTGGCATTCCGCCAATTGAAGCTGGCGTTAATTGCTGCAAGGTGCTTTGCTCAAATCAAACTGCTATGGCAGATTTTGATTTTTTTAAATATACTTTTAATCCTAGCAACGAAAATGAGCTGCAACAAAAAATATTCGAGGTATTGAAAGATGATGAATATCCATTTGAAGAAATAAAAAATGCAATTATTGAAAAATATAGTTTATATGATATTGCAAACAACTTTTATAACATTGTTATGAGGTATCAATGATTCCTAAAACCTTGCATTATTGCTGGATTTCTGAGCATATTCCTGAAAATATTTCCAAATATATACAAAGTTGGAAACATTTTATGCCAGATTATCAGATAATTAAATGGGATTTATCTAATTTTGATATTACAAAAAGCGATTGGGTTAGAGAAGCCGTAGAAAAAAAGAAATGGGCATTTGCCGCCGATTATATACGTTTATACGCTGTGTATAATTTTGGTGGAATATATTTGGATTCCGATGTTGAAGTGTTGAAACCGTTTGATGATTTGCTAGATATGCCGTATTTTTTGGGAACAGAAAAACCTTTGATTTCCCCTTTGTGGCCCGAACCCGCTATTTTTGGGGCTGAACCGAAATGCGTTTGGGTTAAAGACTGTTTAGATTATTACGAAGGAAGAAAATTTGTCAATAATAATAAATTATCCACAACAGCTTTGAATTTTATTGTACATAATATTCTAGAAAAAAAATATGGGTTAAAACAGATACAGAATAAAAATGAATTTGATAATAATTGCGAAGAAATTCAATTATTGCCCGATGATTATTTTAGCCCAAAATCTGGAAGAACCAAAAAAATTTACGTCACAAAAAATACATATTGTATCCACCATTTTAACAATTCTTGGATAACGCCTTTTATGTTCTTTAAGAACAGAATTTCTAGAATAATAGGTTTAAAAAATTATAATAAAATTAAAAAAATGTTTAAATTAGGTACTGAGGCATAAGTATGGTTAGCATAGTGATACCTATATACAACTCAGAAAAATATTTAGCTCGTTGCATACAGTCTCTCGTGGCTCAAACAGAACCGGAAATTGAAATAATATTAGTAAATGATGGTTCCTCAGATTCTTCGGGTTACATAAGCGATGAATGGGCAAAAAAAGATTCTAGAATCAAAGTGATACATAGAGAAAATGATGGAGTTACAAATGCTAGAAAGGCAGGAGTAGAACATTCAACTGGCGACTGGATTTGCTTTGTAGATTCTGATGATATACTTCCTGAACAATCTATATATACCTTATCCAAGCATATAAGAGATGATGTTGATATGATTATTGGAACATTGGAATACAACGGATATTTCAAGGTTTCTCGCAGATATAATTATGAAGAGCAAAATGCTCTGCAATATTTGAAATATATATTAAAGAATAAGGTACATAACGGACCTGTTGCTAGATTGATACGCAAAAGCCTTTTTGACAATCGCATTTTTGATATACCGCCAAAAATTACACGTGGCGAAGATGTGATTATGAATATACGGCTAGCACAAAAAATTAGATTGGTCATTCTCTTGCCAGATACTGTTTATAATTATCTATGGAATTCAGAATCGGTATCATCAAAAAGTCGTTCTTTTAAGGAATTCATTAATTATGAAATTTTCTGGCATCGCATGGTTATGCAGTCTATTAATCCTGATTTCAAAAAAAAATTAAAATGGGCTATATTGTATTTCTATTGTCGGCAGTTGTACTGGCTTTTACTTAAAAAAAATTTTATGCTATTGAAGAATAGGTATGTATGAGCATATTTCACTTTATATTTTTGCCCCTCTTGCTGTATGCTTTGAAAAATCATCATAGAGCCTTTCTTTTATATGTTATTATGCGGTTATTCCTTGACCCATTAGTGCCATTTTTATATATGGGTTCTCAACGCCTTCAAATGATGTTATTTATGGATACTTGTATGTTTGCGATTGTATTTCTCAATTACATCAATAATATGGCTAAAACAACTAATTCAATTTCAACTCGATTTCCTTTAAAAAAACCTTTTCTTATATGCATATTTTCAATTTTAATTTCTTCATTGATATTTTCTCCTGTGCCTCTTTCTCAAACGCTAGCATCTACTTATGACCATATTTCGCAATTTATTTTTGTTTATTTGTTTTGGAGGGAATTGAAAAAAATAACAGATGTTCGTTTTATTGTGAAAGGTTTGATGATTGTTTTTAGCATTGCTATAGTGTATGCTTTTTTTGAAAGGTTCAGTGATTTTTACAACCCATTGCACGAATACAAAGTATCTCTGAATCCTTCTGATTTTGAAGGTTGGGTTGGTGGAGGAACTCAAGAGGCAATTCGTGGACGAACATCCTCTATATTCCACAGTTCTCTGGGTTGTGGAGCTTATGCGGCAATAGTTGCTGCCTTTTTCTTTTACATAAATATATCTTACAAAAAAGTGTGGAATTCCACAAAATTGACAAAACTTGTTTTTATGATCGGATTGTTTTTTCTTTTATTGTTTGCAAATGGTCGCGGGGCTATGCTGTATTTTGCAATTTCAATGTTATTTATGCTTAAACTGAAAAGAATACTCAGCTTATCTCTATTTTTGCCAGTTTTTTTCATAATTTTTTACGATATTTTAGCTCCATCTTTGGCTACGGTTTTATCTATTTACAGTCAAAATGAAAGTGAAGTGCAAGGTTCTTCTTGGGCGATGAGGGTTATACAATTTTTCGCAACCGTTGATGTGTTGAAGGGTAGTCCTTGGTTTGGTTATGGGGAAAAAGGCGTGATGTATATTCAATCTCTGCGCCCAGAGGTGCTTGGAATGGAGAGTATGTGGCTTCAGATTATGGCAAAGCGAGGAATTTTCGGTGTTGTTTCTTTTATTTATCTATATTATTCCATGTTTAAATTAGGCAAAGGAATGTCAAAGCGTTACGTAGTTGCTTCTGTTGTGGCTTGGCTTGTTCTTTCAACTACAACCGTTGGTGGCGATTTGCATTTTCAAATATGTCTTATTTTAATAGCATATCGTTTGGAGTGTGAGGAAGGATTTTATGTGCGATAAACCATT
Source organism: Candidatus Fibrimonadaceae bacterium (assembly GCA_031281275.1). Taxonomy (GTDB): domain Bacteria; phylum Fibrobacterota; class Fibrobacteria; order Fibrobacterales; family Fibrobacteraceae; genus Fibrimonas. The sequence goes on along the minus strand of JAITFP010000037.1, from coordinate 7,575 downwards.
TGTTTCTGTGATTATGCCTGTTCGCAATTGTAAACGCTTTGTGGCTAATGCAGTAAATAGCATTCTCTCGCAAACATATACAAATTTCGAATTTATAATCATAAATGATGGCTCAACAGACGAAACTCCTCAAATTTTGGAAGGATATAATGATTCTCGCATTCAAATTATTAAGAATAGCAAAAACTTAGGTATATCGGAGTCTTTGAATTTGGGAATTTCTCATTCCAAAGGGAAGTTAATAGCTCGCATGGATGCAGATGATTTTAGTTTGCCGGGGCGTTTGGAGGCTCAAGTTAAATTTATGCAAGAGCATCCAGAAGTTGGGGTATTGGGGACACAAATTTCAATAATGAATTTTACCGGAAAAATTATGGACGTTTCAAATTATCCTGCAAAAAGCGAAGATATTTTATATTTTTTCCCAGTTGGCTGTCCGGTGGCTCACCCAACGGTTATGGTTCGCAAAGATATATTGGCGGAATATCCTTACAGTACCACTGCGCTTTATGGAGAAGACTATGAATTATGGAGCCGACTGATACACGTCACGAAGTTTGCAAATTTAGAGAAAATTTTTCTCAATTATCGTGTGTGGAAAGGGCAAGTGAGCAGTGCGAAAAAAAATTTGCAACATTTAAATTCATTGAAAATTTCATCTGAGTTTTTGAAAAATCTTGGAGTTGCAGAACAAATACAGAGAAAAGCTGAAATACTGTATCTCTCAAGTACTCAACCTAAAATAAGCGAAATAAATTCAACTTTCATTGAAATTCATAATTTAGAAGAGAAATTGCTCGGAAAGAAAATTTCACCGCCTTATAATGTTATTGACAGATTTGTTTCTTGTATTTTTAAAGTTTCTAAATTGATGTTTATTAAAAATGTCATTTTTTCGCAGTACTTGAAAGTGAACAAAAGCCGCTGTTTGGCATTTATGATAATTTTTAGAAAGATAACCGTGAAACTGAGGAGAAATAAGTGATTACCATTAAACTTATGGGAGGGCTTGGCAACCAAATGTTTCAGTATGCTTATGGTTTTGCTTTGGCAAAGCGAAAAAAAACAAATTTATTGTTGGATATATCTTTTTTTAGTGAAAAGAATTTTGACCCACCACGTATTTTTGAATTAGACCAACTTTGCATAACTCAAAAGGACATCAAACAAAAACCGCTTTGGGCGAAAATTCCAAAAATCGGCAATAAACTCAAAGCCCTTTTGAATTATTTTGAAGGCTATTTCCAAAACGAAAAATATTTTGCAGATTGCGAGGCAGAAATTCGCAAGGAATATCAATTCAAAGAGAAGCTTCAAACTCCAGAAGGCAATACGGTAGCCATTCATGTTCGCAGAGGAGATTATGTTAAATTCGCAAATATTCATTTAGTATGCACTCCTAGTTATTACGAAAATGCGATTGCTTATGTTCAAAGCAAGGTGGAATCTCCAATATTTTATGTGTTCAGCGAAGATTTGGAATGGGTTAAGCAAAATATAAACATTCCGAATAATTCAGTTTTTGTGGATTACAACCCAAATATGCAAAGCTCGCGTGATATGCAATTTATGAGTTTGTGCAAGCACCAGATAATTTCCAACAGCACCTATAGCTGGTGGGCAGCTTGGCTTAATCAAAACCCTGATAAAATTGTTGTTGCACCGGATAAATGGTTTGCCGATGGCAGAGAGACGGATCTTTACACGGATAATATGGTTAAAATATCCTCAGTTTCTTCCGTTCATTAGCATTTAACCCAATAAACAAAGTGCTTGCCGCAAACATAGCCAAAAAAACTCCAAGGCATATTAAAAATCCCTGCCAGCCATTGATATTCAAGGAAATATAAAAAGGCAGAGGAATGGAAATTATTCCAACCGCAAAGCATTTAACCAAAGAGAGGCTAATAAATTTCCCAATGGGGAATTTAGTAAGTTTACGAATAACCAATACTGCATAAATCACTCTGAAAATATTTACAAAAATATGTGAACAGGCGTAGCCGATAGGTGAAAAATGCAAACCCAAATATGTAAAAAGAAAAATAGACATAATCATTAGGCTATCTATAATTCGATATTTTTTTATTTTCCCGGTAGAAGTTATTCCGTGCCAAATTGGATAAAATGGGAAACACAGCAATACATTTACAATGCTCAATTGGCAGAAAATCCCAGCATATTCGGGAACTTCTTTTAACCAAATGCTCAAAACAAAATCCATTTGCAGCATAAGGGGAACCATAAACATAAAACTCAAAAGAAAGCAAAATTTACTTGACCTGATTACCAAATTGTAAAAATAATCCATTTCTCCTATTGCCAGAGATTTGGTTATTTGAGGATTGACTGCTGTTAAAAAATTTGTAGAAAACGCATTTGACGCACTTATCACTTGTTGAGCCACTCCATTTGCCGCATTCAACAAGACCCCATAAAAACGATTTAATAAAAAAGCTCCGCCTTGTATCGCCAAAATACCAGAAATACCCCCCAAAAGCTCAAACCCCCCAAAACCCATCCTCTCCAAAAACATTCCTTTATCCCAAAACCACTTAAACCGTGTCTCTTTGAAATTCCTGCGGCAATAAACATAATAAAAAATATTCATTGCAATAAAAACGCAAAACAGCAAAACCGAATAAAATTTCAGCTTGTCAAAAGGCGCAAAACCAAGCGCAAGCACAACGGCAAGTTTAAACACGGCATCTGCAACTCCGGCGTAGGCAAAAATCTTCATCCTTTCGTGGGCGGTGATGGCAACCATATATGGCACTTGCAAAATCCCAACGCAAGCAGTGAAAATCGTAAACTGATATACAAAATTCGCTGCTTCCATTCTCTCTTCGGGAATAACCAACTGCGTATTCAAAAACCACAAACCAGCAGTTTCGCCCAAAATAAAAATTAGCAAGGCGGTGAAAATGTGTATTATCACGCTTAGGCTAAAGGTCTTTTTCAGTTGCTCAAAATCGCCTTTTCCCAAATCAAAAGTAAAAAAACGGCTAGTTGCGCTATTCATGGCACCTTGAATAAAGCTGAACAACACAATAACCCCGCCCACCACATTGTAAATGCCAAAATCGCTAACACCTAGCTGCGCTAGCACCTCGCGACTTGTGTAAAGCCCCACTACAAGGGTTAAAATACTGCGAAAATACAGGAACAGAGTGTTCTTAGCTATGCGTTTGTTGTTTTCTGTGGCGGAATTTTGCATTTTGCCTATGAAAAATATAGAATTTTCTATATTCCTCATTATGAGTGGAAATACAAATAGTGCAGGAAAAATAGCAGTTTATATTCTGCTTGGTTTGGTGTTTGGCGGCATTCTGGGCGAAAGCCTCGGTTGGCTCTTTGGGTACATAGGCACGCTTATGAATGCGGGTGGCGAAGACAATGTTGTTAGGAATTTTTTTATAAAAGCCTGGGAATTAAAACTTGGTTATTCCGAAAATGGCAAGCCGATGCTTGTGGATTTATATATGCTGCATTTCAACTGTGGCATAACGTTTAGGCTAAACATCATCAGCATTGTTGGCGTGGCGGTTGCTTTGTATATGATGAAGTGGTCGAGGAATAGATGAATTTAAGCGATGTTAAAAAAAAAATTGAAGCTAGCTCAACGGTAGCTGTTGTAGAAGAAGTTTTTAAAAAAATTGAAGAAACGCACGATCTTAATGCTTATATATCCACCTGCAAAGACCGAGCTTTGAAAGCCGCTGCGGCAACCGATGAACGGCACAGAAACGGCAAAAGCCTATCTGTTTTAGATGGAATTCCCATTGCCGTTAAGGATAATATGTGCATAGAGGGCATAAAAACAACCTGCGCATCTAGAATTTTGGAAAATTTTGTTTCTCCATACACGGCTACCGCCGTGGCAAAATTGGAAGCCGCCGGAGCCATTGTTGTTGGCAAAACCAATATGGACGAATTTGCAATGGGTTCTTCCAACGAAACATCTTATTTTGGAAAAGTTTTAAATCCCTTGGCAAAAGACCGCGTTCCAGGAGGCTCTTCCGGTGGCAGTGCAGTTGCGGTTGCAAGCGAAACAGTAGCTTTGGCACTAGGCTCCGACACAGGTGGCTCCATTCGCCAGCCGGCAGCCTGCACAGGAACGGTTGGCATAAAACCAACTTATGGCAGAGTTTCTCGCTATGGTTTGGTTGCCTATGCCAGCAGCTTAGACCAGATAGGTGCTTTTTCAAGCAGCGTTAAGGATTTAGTTCCTGTTTTAGATTTTATGTGCGGTCAAGATGCAAGAGACAACACGACCGTTGCCCGCTCCGCTGCCAATTTTGGCAAGCATATAGGCGAAGGCATTAAAGGCAAGGTAATAGGACTTCCCCGCGAATATTACGCAGAAGGCTTAGACAAAAAATGCAGAGAAGCAATAGAAGCCGCTCTTGGAAAACTTGAAAAAGAGGGTGCAATATTAAAAGAAGTTTCGCTCCCTTCCATTCGCTATGCAATTGAAAGCTACTATATAATAGCAACAGCAGAGGCTTCCAGCAATCTTTCTCGCTTTGATGGCATTCGCTACACGCACAGGAGCAAAGAGGCAAAAAACCTAATGGAAACTTATGCAATGTCCAGAGGCGAAGGTTTTGGTAGCGAGGTGAAGTTGCGCATTTTGCTAGGAAATTATGTTTTAAGTTCAGGCTTTTACGATGCCTACTATGTGCAAGCACAAAAAGTTCGCCGAATAATAACAGAAGATTTTGACAAAGCCTTTTTAGAATGCGATGTAATAGCAAGCCCCGCAATGCCGGGGCTTCCCCAGCCCCTTGGCAAATGCGAAGAAGACCATTTGAGTATGGTACTCTCCGACCTTTACACTGTAAGCGTTAATTTAGCTGGCTTGCCCGGCTTGGTTCAGCCTTGCAACAAACTGGACGGTTGTTCCATAGGCTTGCAATGGATTGGCAAATCCTTTGACGAAGCAACTCTGCTTAACATTGGCGATGCGGCAGAGCAAGTTTTTTGAAAAAATGCACAAAAATGTCAACAGATGTTTGCAAAATTCACTTTTTTGAATTTTTTTCCCGTTTTTTTGGAGTGCATTCCAAATATAGTAAGATTGCCGAATGGCTACCAGTCTATTTCTACTTCGCCGCCTATTCTTTGCATACTGTTGTTTGTGTATTGGTGAACTTCAAAAGCGTTTCCGTCTGGGTCTGTTAGCCATACTTGCCAAGTGTTGTCGCATCCCATTTTTTTATCCGTATGCAAAATACCCTGCGAATCAAGCAGTTGCACTAAATTATCAATGTCTTTGCTTTCAAGGCAAAAGTGCATAATTCCGGTGTTCACGGGTGCATCCATCTCTGGATTCTCAAAAAGTTCTATATAATGATTATCACAAACTTCAAGATAATGACCGTAATGCTTGCCCTGCCTGGTGAATTTGAATTTTGGCTTAAATCCCAGTTTCTGATAATATTCCATTGACCGTTCAAGGTTCTTCACGTTTAGGCTGATATGAGCAAGTGATAACATTTTCAATCTCCTTTGGGGTAAAGGTAGAAAAATATTTTTTAAAAATACTATATTGCCCAAATGCGAGTTCTTGTTTTAAATTGCGGTTCGTCTTCGGTGAAGTTTGCCATAGTGGATACTAAAACCGGAGCATTTTCTGTTAGCGGCTTGGTAGAAGAAATAGGCGGAAACGCCCGTTTTACAGCAAAAAAGGGGGGGGAAAAGCACGAAAAGAAAATAGATGCCCCAGACCACACTCAAGCTCTTGCCACCATACAGAGTTTTTTTAAAGAAACGGGCGAAGACAGCGATATAGCAGCTGTTGGGCATAGGGTGGTACACGGGGGTGAAAAATTCTCAAAATCCGTTTTGATAGATGACGAAGTTATAAAGGCGATAGAGGAATGCTCTGTGCTTGCCCCCCTGCACAATCCCCCCAATTTGCAAGGCATATCGGCTGCCAAAAAGAATTTTCCAAACCTTGCGCAGGTGGCTGTTTTTGACACGGCTTTCCACGGAAGCCTGCCAAACTACGCCTATCTTTACGGGCTTCCTTACAAATTCTACGAAGATTACAAAATTCGCCGCTACGGATTTCACGGCTCTTCCCACCGCTTTGTGGCGAAAAAAACCGCCGATATTTTAGGCCAAAACTTAAGCGATTTATGCCTTGTAATAGCTCATTTAGGCAACGGCTGCTCCGCCGCCGCCGTAAAATTCGGGCTTTCGGCAGATACCACATTAGGATTAACGCCCTTGGAGGGCATGGTCATGGGAACGCGCAGCGGCTCAATAGACCCTGGCATAATCCTTCATTTAATCAAATCTTTGGGCTACGATTACGATAAATTGAACAAGTTGCTCAACAAAGAGAGCGGGCTTTTGGGTCTTAGCGGCATTTCCAGCGAGATGCGTGTTCTTTTGGGTGAAGCCGAAAAGGGTTCCGAAAGAGCCAAAATTGCAATAGAGGTTTTCTGCTACCGGGTAGCAAAGGAAATAGGCTCTCTTGTGCCAGCTCTCCCAAAACTGGATGCCCTTGTTTTCACCGGAGGAATAGGCGAAAACTCCGAGCCTGTTCGCAAAAAAATATTGTCTTTCCTGAGCGTTTTCAAATTCGGAGAGGCAAATGGTCCAAAGGTTATGGTTGTGCCAACTAATGAAGAGCTTATGATTGCGATGGATACGGAAGAGGTTGTTAAGGCTTGATAAGCATACTCGAATTTGTAAAATCCTTGCGGAGGGGCCATCCCTCAAAATTGTCTTCTGTGAAAATGCGGCGCAAATCGGGGTGCCCTTCAAAGGAAATTCCGAACATATCGTAAACTTCGCGCTCTTTCCATTCTGCGGCTGGGTAAATTTCGGTTAGGCTTGGAATTGCTGGCAATTCCTCTTTGTTTTCCGGCTTTGGCAGGCTGCATTTTGCAAAAATTTTGTGCCCCTCGTTCAAGCTCATGGTTTGCAGAATAACGTCAAAATGCTCAGTCCAGTCGGCTGCCACAACGTCTATTAGATAGTCGCAGTTCAATTCGCTTTGCAAAAATTTTGCAAATTCAATCCAGTCTTCTTTTTTAATGGACAGTTCTTTTTCGTCTGTTATATAGGGGAATTTTTCTTGAACTTTCTTTAAAATATTCTCTTTTGAACGCCCAATTTGAGGTTCGGGTGCTCTCTCCACCACGGGCAAATCCTCTTTTGGGAGAGGTTTTGGTTTGAATGTGGATTTATAATCGGGATTTTTTTCCTTAAATTCCTCTCTTGCGGCTTTCATCTCTTCGTCTTTGATTTTTTCAAGTTCAGCCCAAGCCTGTGCTGCCGCTGTCCAGCGGTCGCCATCGTCTTCTTCTCTTATTTTGCCCTCTTTCCAAGGGTTTCTGCTAGACTCTGTTGAGCGGATTTTTTCCCTCAATTTCAAAATTCCCTGAAACAAAGCCTCTGGCCTTGGCGGGCAGCCCGGGATAAATACATCCACGGGAATTAGTTGGTCTGCACCTCTAACCACGCTGTAATTGTTGTAAACAAAGGGACCGCCGCTTATGGTGCAAGCTCCCATTGCTATTGCATATTTTGGGCCAGGAATTTGCTCCCAAAGAGTGACCA